>CAZJBP010000189.1:0-6650 GCA_964544115.1 uncultured Victivallales bacterium
GGACGGCGGAATCGGCGCACAGTCGGACGTACCGCATCCGGCAGGCCGGCAGCGCAGGAAAACCCCCGCCACCAGAACCCCTGCAGCAGCCACGACAAGCAACAGCAAAGGCGAAACCTTACCGCGCCTCATACTCCTCCGCAGAATTGGCGTCGCCGAGGACGCACCACAGGCCCTCGACTTCATGACGTAACGTGCCAAGTTAGCTACCCCTCCCTATCAATGCAAGTCCGATCCCGATCATGCTGCAACCCTCGGCGGCGAGGGGTGTTGACGCCCGCCCCCCCCTCGTCCTCGTCGTTCTCGTCCTCGTCCTCGTCGTCGTCGTCGACCCCTTACTCGGATTTCGAGGACGAGGACCGTTCGCTGCGCTCACTGAGGACGAGGACGATCCAGTCCGCGATTTCCCTCTCGACTTGCGGGTTGTTGACAGGATTTTTAGGATTCTTCTGGAGTTTGGTTCGCCGCTGGAGCCTGTAATCCCGTCCATCCTGTTAATCCTGTCCTCCCACCATCTGGTCCTCTCGCCTTGAGGGTTGTTGACAGGATTTGCAGGATTCTTCTGGGGCTTGGCTCTTCGCTGGAGCCGATAATCCCATCCATCCTGTTAATCCTGTCCTACCGCGCGCTCTGTAGGGCACGTTGCATGCCAAGGAATGGATACATCTCCTAACCATCACTTCTGTAGATACTTGAGATACTTATCTTGATTGGCGATCACGTTTGACCGCTGAATGCATTGCGCGTATAATGCGCGCATGAGAATTGAATAAGGCGTTCATCTGATGGCTGAGGCTCAAAATTCATATTCCAAGCGGGCACATCCGGTGGTTGACCGGTTTGTGACGACCGACCTGCCGCTGCTCGACATCATCAAGTCGACGGCGGCGCCCGATTCGTCGGTCACCACGGCGGCGCTGGCAATGGAGGAGAGCCTGGCCGGCCGCCGGTTGGCGCGGGACGCGATCCGGTTGGCGCAGGTCGTGCCGGTGAAAGACAGCGACCCGGAGCTGATGATCTTGCTGCTGGCCGCCTGGGCTGCGCTGAACTGCCGCATCGGGAGGCCTGCCGACGCCGAGGCGCTTTTGCATCAGGCGCGGGGGATGGTGGCGGACGGGACGCACCCGGAAGTTCTGGCCCGGCTGACCGAAAGTGAAAGCATGCTGGCCGACAGCGTGGGGGACCGGGCCCGGCAGGAGAAGCTGCTGGCGGCCGCCGTGGCCCTGTTGCCCAGCTTCTCGCCGCGCCGCAAGTTCTACCTCTGGCGGCATGCGCTGGTCCTGGCCCTGCAGGGGCGGGGCGTGGAGGCCGAGCCTTGGATCAAGGATCTTGTCTGGCAGTGTAATTCGCGCTTCCGCGCAGAACGCGTGCACCTGCTGCAGTTCGTCAACGCCGTCGAGACCGGACAGGTTCGGGAGGCCGCGCTCCTGCTGCCACAGGCGGAACCGGCGGCAGGCCTTCTGTATGACGCAACACGCCTTTCCATAAACGGTTACGCTCGTTTGCTGGCCCTGATGCAGGGCCAGTCCGAGCCTCCCGACCCGGCCTCACCGAGGCCGGGCGACGAGATGGTGCGGGTGGCGGCCGAGCTGGTAAAGGGCAACACCGTCGAAGCCCTCAGGATTGCCCGCATGGAGGCCGACCGGATGGGGGCGCTCTTCGGGGGCGGTTTCCCGGGGTTCAACCTGATCCGCGCCGAGCTGGCGGCCGGCAACGGGGTGGCGGCGGGGCGGCTTCTGAGTATGCGGCAGGCGCGAGGCAACCGGCATGTTCTGGACAACTTCCTGTCCGCGCGCGTGGAGCGGCTGGCGGGCAACCGGCGGCAGGCGGGCCGGCTGTTCGCCGCCGCCATCCGCGAGGTGGACCGCCTCCGGGCGCGCGGGCGCCTGGATTTCGAACTCCGCCTGGCCTGCGAGATCTCCCCGGCTGACATCGTCCAGATGGCCCGCTCGGCCGATGAGGCCAGCGCAGCCGATGAGGGCGAGCGCGGGGGAGAACCCGCGACCGCGACCCAGGCTGCGGCGCCCGTGCTGGTGCTCGGGCGGAGCCCGCAGATGGTGGAAGTGCGGCGAACCATCCGCCGCTTCGCGGACCTCGACGCCCCGGTGCTGATTACGGGCGAGACGGGTGTTGGTAAAGACCTTGTGGCCAAGGCAATACACCATGCCAGTCAGCGCAGGAACGCCGCGTTTACGGCCGTCAACTGCGGGTCGATCGCGGAGACCCTGCTGGAGTCGGAACTGTTCGGGCACGAGAAGGGCGCCTTCACCGGCGCCGAGAAGACCACCGAGGGGCTGTTCGCCGCCACCGGCGAGGGCACCATTCTGCTGGACGAAATCGGCGACATTTCACCGCGCCTCCAGGGCGCGCTGCTGCGCGTGCTGGAAACCGGGGAGATCCGCGCGGTCGGCAGCACGCAGACCCGGCAGATCCGCTGCCGCATTCTGGCGGCGACCAACGCCGCGCTCGGCGCGATTTCCGAAGCCGGCCGGTTCCGGCAGGACCTGCTGTTCCGCCTGCAGCGGTTGGAGCTGAACATCCCGCCGCTGCGCGACCGGCGCGACGACATCCTCCTGCTCGCCCGCCACTACCTGGACCTCGGCCGCCCGATCGGCGTGCATGCCGACCTCTCTGCGGCGCTGCGAAACCGGATCCGCGCCTACGACTGGCCCGGCAACGTGCGCGAACTCCGCAACGTGATCGAGCGCATGCGCATGCTCCATTCGGACAAGATCTCGTACGACATCGGGGATCTGGACCTGAAGTTTCAGACGCCCCTCGAAGAGGCTGAGGCAGCGCCCCCGGCGGCGGCGCACAACGAGGCGCCTCCTGTCGCCCGGCGCACCAGCGGCGAGACGGCTCCAGCGGCCCCCGGGCGGTCCGTCGCCCCGAAGACGACCGACGACGTGGCCGCGTGGCTGCGCGAGGGCGCTTCCCCTCTGCGGCGGCTGGAGCGCCTGCGCGACCTGTTCCGCACCCACCGGCGCCTGACGCGCGCCGAGATCATGGCGCTGATGGGCCTCTCCGCCAACACCGCCACGAAGTATCTCCAGCTCCTATGCCGCGAGGGCGGGATCCGCCGCGTCGAGCCCAGCGCATCGACCCGATCGCACTATTTTGAGATAGACGTCAGGAGTCAGTAGGCAGAATTCAGGAGTCAGAATTCAGAATGCGCTACGAACTGCGTGGCCGTCGCCTGTCTTCCGCCCTCAGTCTCCTGCCTCCTGACTTCTGGCTTCTGGCTCCTGGCTCCTGCCCCCTGACTTCTGCCTCCTGACTTCCGTCTCCTGGCTTCTGACTTCTGACTTCTGGCTCCTGCCTCCTGACTTCTGTCTCCTGACTTCTGGCTCCTGGCTTCTGGCTCCTGGCTTCTGCCTCCTGGCTTCTGTCTCCTGGCTCCTGTCTCCTGACTTCTGGCTTCTGGCTCCTGTCTCCTGGCTCCTGCCTCCTGACTTCTGTCTCCTGGCTCCTGCCCCTCAAATTGCCTTGTTTCGTGTCGCCGGCGTTTCTAGAATTTAGCCCTCCCACGTGGGGCGAGTGCAACGCGTGGTGGGGCGAGAGGTTATGAGCGAACATCTGCTGCCCGCGCTGGTCGCCGTTCTGGCCGTGGTGTCGGTCGGCCTTCTGCTGACGTTAATCCGTCTATCCATTCGCAGCGCAGCCGCGCGGCGCAAGCTCGTCGGCTTGAACGACCTGCTGCGCACGGTCCAGCCGGCGCTGTTCTTCACCGTCGACAGCGCCTCCGCCAGCCGGCCGCTGCGGTACGTCAGCGCCGGGGCGGCGGCGGCGCTGGGACGGTCGGCCGAGGATCTGACGGGGAACCCGATCCGGATGTTTGTGCGTCGCGGGGACACATCGGCCATCCAGCATCTGATGGATTCGGTCACAACCACCGGGCGTCCGGCCTTGATCGAAACGGCGCTGATGCGCGCGGACGGCAGCGAACTGCCGGTGCTGATGTCGGTCTATCCCGCCGGCCAGGGGGGGCAGGGCCGGGACATGCTCATCGCGGCGGTCGACAGCGCCGGGCGCAATCGCTCCGGGGACGAGGCGCGGCGCGCGCTGCTGCAGCAGACCCATTCCGAGAAGCTCAGGAGCCTTGAAATCCTGGCGGGGGGCGTGGCCCACGATTTCAACAACCTCCTGGTGGGCGTGCTCGGCACCGCCGACCTCGCCCTGATGGACCTTTCGCCCCTGTCGCCCGCGCGGGGCAGCATCGAGGCGATCAAGGCGGCGGCCGTTCAGGCCTCCGAGCTGACGCGCCAGATGCTGTCCTACTCGGGCCGGGGCCACTTCCTGGTCGAGCGGATCGACCTGAACGCGACGCTCCGGAGTATGGCGCCGCTGCTGAAGGCCTCGGTCGGGGGGAAGGTCTCCGTGCGCTACCGTCTGGCCGACGACCTGCCGCCGATCGAGGCGGACGTGACCCAGATCCGTCAGTTGCTGGTGAGCCTGACGACGAACGCATCCGACTCGATCGGCAACCGGACCGGCGAGGTGGCCGTGCGCACCCACGCCATGAGGGCCACCCGTAGCGATCTGGCCGCCATGTACGTGGATGAGGACTTGCCCGAAGGCGAATACGTTTGCCTGGAAGTTTCGGACGACGGCTGTGGCATGGACGCGGAGAGCCAGGCGCGGGTGTTCGACCCGTTCTTCTCGACAAAGACCTACGGGCGCGGCTTCGGGCTGGCCACCGTGCTCAGCATCGTGCGCGGCCATAAGGGCGCTATCCGCGTGGACAGCACGGTCGGAAAGGGAACCTCCTTCACCATGCTCTTCCCGGCGTCCGAGCGCGACCGTAGGGCGGCGGGAACGCCCGCGCCGGAAGAGGATAGCGGCGCGGCGGCGGTATCCGGAACCGTGCTGGTGATCGACGATGACGCGTCCGTTCGGCAAGTGACCGAGGGCATGCTCTCGCGGATGGGGGCCCGGGTGCTGAAAGCCGAGTCGGGCGCCAAGGGCGTCGAACTCCTCCGGGAGCACGGCGAAGCCGTCGATCTCATCCTCTTGAACATGACCATGCCGGGCATGAGCGGGCTTGAGACCGTACGCTTGCTGCGCGCCGTGCGGCCGGACGTGAAGGTCGTCCTGTGCACGGGCTACGGGGAAAGAGCCACCCGCGAGACCTTCCGGGACGAGGGCCTCACGGGATATCTGCAAAAGCCGTTTCTGGCCGCGGATCTGAATCTGCTGCTCCGCCGGGTTCTGGGTCGTCCGCGCAGCCTTACGGAACGGAGCGACGCGGAGGAACAGCCATGAACAGCCCGGAAGCTTCACAGCCCACGGCACCCGCGGAAGCCCCGGGGCGAGCCGTGCTGGTGGTCGACGACGAGCCGTTCATGTGCAAGGCGGCCGTGGCGATGCTCAAGGCGCTCGGACACGACGTCGAGGCGGTCTCCTCGGGCGCGGAGGCCGTCGCACGAGTGTCCAGCGAACCCGGGCGCTTTGCCTGCGCGCTGGTGGATTTCAGCATGACCCCCATGGATGGCGTGACCTGCTTCCGGGCGCTGCGCGCCATCACCCCCTCGATCCGGGTGCTGATCATGACGGGCTACAACATGGAAGACATGGCGGCGGGCCTGCGCGCTGAGGGCATTGCCGCCGTAATCCAGAAACCTCTGACCCTCAGCCTGTTGCGGGACAGCATGGATCGCGCGATGCCCCGCGACTGAACCTTTCGTCAATCAGGAATAACCTGACCACGTATTCAGATTATGCCCGACTACCGGGAAATGACGGGTTCGTGTACGATGCACGTGTGATGTCGGAGGAGGTCTCCAATTCTACTGCGTCAGCCCCCGCGCCGGCCGTGCGGCCTTTACGTGTGCTTGTGCTCGACGACGACGAGAGCGTTCGCCACGTCATCGCGCAGGTTCTGCGTCGGCGAAACTGCGAGGTGATCGAGTTTCCGGACGCCATGTCGTGCTGCTCCTTCGTCACTGCAGGCAAGGATTGTCCCAGCAAGAACGGCCCCTGCGCCGACGTCCTGATCACCGACATCAAGATGCCAGGGATCGATGGCCTCGAGTTTCTGGAGTCCTTGGGAATACGGAAGTGCCGCATTCCACATCAAGCCGTCATGTCCGCGTTCTGGACAGCGTCCGCGCTCGACCGGGCGCGGCGGCTCGGCTGTCGCGTCTATGTAAAGCCGGTGGGCCTGACCGAGCTCGACCGCTGGCTCGCCACGCTCGAAAACCTGGTTGACCGCAGCCATTCCCTGTCCGACCACTATCGCTCCTGATCGCCACGCTCCAGCAACCTGAGCCCCGAGCCCTGGATCCTTCTCGCCCGAAAAGCGGCATCCTCGGTGTGGCGCGCCTGGAGAGGATCGAACTCCCAACCCTCTGGTCCGAAGCCAGATGCTCTGTCCATTGAGCTACAGGCGCACAAGGTGAATTCTCGGCCGTCGGCATGCTTGAGGCAGGCAACGACCCGACGAATCAGCGGCAGAAGGTAGGCCGCTCCCGATGGGATGTCAACTTCGGGCCGAGGTCGGACTTGCGTTCCCTCACGCCGGCATGCTAGCTTTTCCCGCTCGTGACGCCGATCCGGTGGGTCTCACCACCCCCGCGATCCCGCCACGAATGCCCATTGCCCGATGGTGTAACGGTAGCACAACAGACTCTGGATCTGTTTGTCTAGGTTCA
>CAZJBP010000190.1:0-6629 GCA_964544115.1 uncultured Victivallales bacterium
GGGCGGCCTCGACCGCCTGCGCATGGTCGGTGCATGGTGCGTGCGCCGCCTGTCGGACCGGCTTAGGCGCCGCCCTTCATGCTCATCCCCTGCACCGGCCGCCGAGGCCATCGGCCCTCCACTAGGGCTCTATCAACAGCCCGTCGCGACCGGCGGCGGGCTCACCGCCCAGTCCCGCCAGGGGCCAGGGTCGCCGGAGGCACCGGAAGTTGCGGCAGCGACCAGGTTGAACATCTCTCGGGCGGTCACGTAGTGCAGCGTCCAATTCCGGCCATCGTTGTATTTCGCGGCCAGACCTTCGTGCAGGCGCCTCATGGCCGGC
Source organism: uncultured Victivallales bacterium (assembly GCA_964544115.1). GTDB lineage: Bacteria > Verrucomicrobiota > Kiritimatiellia > UBA8416 > JADHWI01 > CAZJBP01. Next base: position 323 of record CAZJBP010000190.1, read on the forward strand.
CCAAGCAGTACCTCCGCGTTGCTTGGCACGAGCCCGTGCGTATGGACCTTGACGAACACCCAGTCGGGCCTGCCAAGAACGTGGATGCACTGCCGCGCCCACAGGTCAGCACGCGCAAGCGAGGGCAGGTTGGCGCCCGACAGTTCCGCGTTCTCAAGCCGCGGCACCACCCCCCATTTGCGCCGTCCCCAGTCCAACCCGAGCGGCCCCTGGATGAGCAGCAGTTCCCGCGCCTCCCCCCCCCCCCCCCCAACCTTTACCCCGTCACCCCCCCCGCACCCCCCGCCGCCCCCCTCCCCCCTCGGATCCTGAACCCTGAACCCCGCCCTGACTCTCCGCCCGCAATCTGCCCCCCTGGGGTGTCCCGGTCGGTCTCGCGCGATGTAGATGGAGTTGACCCTTCGCGGTTGCGTGGGCGAGGGAGCTGAGGGGAAGGTGAGATCGGCGTAGCAGCCGGTGTCGGCCAGAATAGCGAGCTCCTCGTTGACCCCGCACCAGTCCCCATCCGGTCGCGAGTTGCACAACGCCCAGTTGCCGTGGACGAAGGCGTACGAGGGGTAAGGGTTCAGGGGGCGGGGTTCAGGGTGCTGGGTTCCAGCGACATCCTGGCCGCCGACTCCTGACTCCTGACTCCTGAACCCTGAACCCAACAGCCCATGCTGTCCATGCAGCCGGTCGCGGAACGCCACGAGCTTCTGCCTAAGGCCCTCAGGCGTATCGTGGCGATGGTGCAGGTGAATCTCGACCTCCCCGAGCCCCCGGCGGCAGAAGTCCGTCAGAACGTCGACACACCCCGCGTCGTATTCCTCTTCCGGGTAGAAGCAAGTGTGGCGCGGCGGCCGACCATCGGCATCGCGGAACCCGCCAGCAGATTGCGCATAGCGCCGACACCACTGGTGCACGTCTTGCCGTGCCTGGGCGGCAGACACCCCGCCGCCGCGAAAGGGCTCAAAGTGGTCGGCGACACAGAAAATCAGCCGACGCGTCCCCGCCGCCCGCCGTCGGCGCAGCACCGATAGCAGGTACCCCATCAGCCATTTGTCAGCGGCGCGGAGCATCCTCGTCAGGCTTTGTTCCGTGTTGGCGCCCACGTTCCCGTCGCTTGTCCCCGAAGGAACCCACACCACGCCTTCAGAACTGAGACGCTCATCATGACGACAGTCGCCGGCAACCTCTGGATCATCGGCATCCGTCTTCTGCGGCCCATCCCCGTGGTCCCGATCGCGTAGAATGCAAGCTGCCCACCGAGTAATACAACGCCCAGCCATGATCTCAGCGCCCAGGCAGCGCTGCCGACGAGTACACCCAGCATGGCGAACGGCGTCAGCAAACGCAGCATTTTGTGCGACACGAATTGAAGCCAGATCCGGTTCGCGCACGGACTAAGCAATTCCGGGTAGATGCGGCACAGTTGAAGGTTCCCCATGAGGGTCCGCACTTTACGCTCTGATTCCAGCTGCGGATCGGAACATACCGAGTCAAAAGCGGTGGCACTCCGATTAAACAGCACCCTGTGGCCCGCCAGCACCATGCGCATCGGTATCGCCACGTCGTCAAGGATCACGCGTGCATCAATGGCCTGGAATGCCGCCTTCCGCAGGGCATAGCAGGCGCCCGTGCACCCGCACGTCGAGTCGATGCCGCTTTCCAACTGGCGCAGCATCTTCTCGTAAGACCAATAGGACTGAATGGCGTGGCCAGTCTCGCTTCCGGATTCATCCTGAATGATCAGTTCCCCGGAGACTGCGCCCACACCTCGTGCGCACACGGCCCTGCTCAGGACTGACACCGTGTCCGGGGCGAACCGCTGCCGAACGTCTCCCAATACGATGATGTCTCCTTTGCATTGTGGTATCAGTTCGCTAAGCACCGCTGATTTTCCGCGGCGCCCCTCAAACGCCACCACGCGAACACGCGGATCGCGCACCTCCGCGGCTTCGACCACCGTCGCGTCCGTCGATCCGTCAGAGGCGACGACCACCTCGTAGCTGTCCGGCAGGTGCACCTGTTCCAGTAAATTCCGGATACGCGCGCCAATCAGACCGGCTCCGTTGTGAACAACGATGAGGACCGAGACCCTGTCCGGGTGCAAATCGAACTCCGGCGGCGCGAGCCGCCTGATGCGATTGAGCAAGCACAGCAGAAGGGGGTAACCGAAGTAAGTATACCCGAGAATCCCGGCGCAGATGACGATGGTGATGTATGCGATCATGCGCGGTGGTTGACGGGCACCCGGGTGGGTGACGGTGGAGGCGTAACGGGGTTGATGCGTGTCGGAGAGGAAGGGATGCGGTCCTCGGTTCGCTGCGCGCCTACCCCGTCACCCCCATACCCCAACACGCCCATTGCGAACATCGACGCGGTGCGAAAGGGGAGAGGGGAAGTATCAGACGCCGACACCCCTGGAGAACCCTGATGCCTTATCCCCGCGGGAGAACCCTAATGCCCTATCTCCCAGAGAAGACGACCCCTTACCCCTTCCCTCTCCTCTTCCGCACCCCGTCGGCGATGCGAACAACGGGCGCGACCATACTACTGGCCGGAAACGCCACGCAAGAAGTTTTTCAGGAGCAGCAGCACTATTCTTCGTGCGGTGCGGCCGTCAAGGAAAACTAACGCTGAAACAACTGTAGCAGCTCCTCTGCCGCGTCTCGCCACGAGCACGCGGGGTTCGCCGCGGCGATAGCCTGCCGGTCCCACCTCGTGTTCAGTGTCGTGTCAACCGCAGCAGCAAGCCTCTCGACCAAGGTGTTCTCCGGTGCAAGTTCGACCACCCGCCCATTCCGACCGTTCTCGATTCGCTCCGGTACGTCGCCGACGGCTGTTGCCACCACCGGCAAGCCGCACGCAAGGGCCTCGGCCACCACGTTTGGTGACCCCTCTGATCGGCTGGTCAGCAGCAGGCAGTCTGCGGCGTTCATCCACTCCGCAACCTCCGCATGTGGTCGACTGCCTAGGAACCGGACGCGGTCGGCAACGCCCAACTTCGCCGCCAACCGAATCAACTTCTTCCGCATGGGCCCCGTGCCGAGAATGAGAAGCGACGGAGCTGGGCGAATGTCCGATTGTTGATTGTCGATTGTCGATTGGGTGCCTCGGCCAGGCTCCGCAACGCAGGTTTCGATCTTTGGCCTAACAACCCCATCGCCCCGACACTCCGTTGTCCCGCCACCACCCAACGCCCCCACCGCCCTCACTGCCAGATCGGGGGCCTTTATCCGCACCAGATTGCCAACGAAGAGGATGCGGGGAGCAGGGGCACTCTTGTTGACAATCCTGTCCGTCTTGTCCGCAGATCCCTCGCTGCGCTCGGGATGACTCGACCCGCACGTTCCGACATCCCCATCCTCCGTTGCACCTACACCCCCCTGCGCCCCCACCCTCCGCCATCGGAACCCCGCGCCGATACCATTTCTCACAATGTGAATCTTTTCTCTCGCCACGCCACGCGCAACCAGATAGTCCCCGACGTGCCGCGCATTGCAGACGATCCCCGCCGCCTGGTTGCACGCACGAAGGATCACCCTGCGGCGTTCGCGCACATCCAGATGGAACCGATCCGAGCCAAGGGCCATGAGCCAGACAGGCCGTTCGTGAACTCCGGCCAAGACGGCCGCGGCGACACCGTCCGGGTAGAGCCACGGCACAAACACGACATCCGCCCGATTGAACTCCTCCTCATGATGTCTCAAGGCCCGCGCATACCAGCGCCAGTTCCAATTGCGTCCCACCACCGGGATGTATGGTACCGGCACATAGAGGGTCTTCATCGCCGCCGCTGTGCCCGTCACGCCGCCGCACCCCGCTCCACCCTCGGGCTCTCGCCATGCACGAATGGCGGTCCGCTGCCAAACCCTCCACGTCGGCACAAGGACAAGATTGGTGAGGGTTTGGCGTTCGGCTTCACAACTGCAAGCCATCGCCCTGAACAGCTGCGCGTTGAATATTCCCCGCTGTGGCGCCGTCGGCCAGGGGTACAAGTTCGTGATGGTAAGGAGGTGCATGCGGGGAAGAGTGACAGGGCTACAGGGGGACAACGTTACAGAGATTGCGGGGAGACAGCGTGGCAGAGTTGCAGGGAGGGAAAGGTGTGAGTGCATGTGGGTGGCGAAGCGTAACGGAGGCAGAAGTGTGGTGGTAACGGGGTGATCCCTGAGCCCGTGCCGGGTGACACGGTCAGCGGTGGACGATCATGCTCATACCAAGCACTGGCCGCCGAGGCCGTCGACCCTCCAAAAGGGCACCACAGGCACCCCCAGCTGCTGGAGGGCGGTCGGCCCCGACCGCCCTTGCGCACGGTTGGCCCATGCTGTGTGCACTGTCTGACGGACCGGCCACGCGGACGCCATTCCTGTTCATCCCGTCAACAGATCCCTCGTTGCACTCGGGATGACACGCCCTGCGCCATTCGTGTAGCCTATGATCAAGCCCCGAAGAGGCACAAGGAGCACAGTCGTGCTGCGCCACGCACCTGATCGACAATCGGCAATCGACAATCTCAAATACCCTACGGCAGCGCATCCACGATTGCCCGCAACTGCCGAACCTTCTCCGACCAGTCCTCGCACCGCATCTTAGCCGATATCGCCGCCCGATCCTGGCGATCTACCTGTTCGTCCAGAGCCACCAGCCATTCCTCGGTCGTCCGGCAAAGAAGCGCATCCGCGCCATATCCGCGCATTTCGGGAATGTCCGCCGCCACAATCGGCACACCGGCCGCCAGCAGTTCCTTGGCTTTGACCGGATTCACGCTCTGCATTCGCGGGTCATCCATCCTGTAGGGAATCATCGCGGCGTCGAACGCCTTGCAGTAGGCCGGCAGCATGTCGTGTTCTCTTCTTCCCAGAAGGTGCACATTGGCGTGCCGCTGCAGTCCGGACACATCGCAATAGGCATGCCCGATCAACACGAAGCTCCAGGTAGGTCTGGCCTCGGCGAGACGCTCGATCAGGGAAAAGTCAACCCACGGGTACAGGTTGCCGTAGAACCCCACAACCGTTCCGGCCAGATCCGCAACGTCCCCGGGAACAACGGTCTCACCCTTCAGCGCGGCTGCAAACTTCCCGTGCTCCACACCGTGGGGCATGTAATGCACTTCAGGAGCAGGCGGGGGCGGCGCGACCTGACGACCGACGACCGATAACTGATCACCTCCCCCCTGCAACCCTGCAACCCTACAACCCTGCAACTCCGACACTACTCGTCTACACTTCTCCTGTAGGTATCGTGACGGTGTGAAGACGACATCCGCCCTAGCAAGCAGTTCGCGCTCCTTCTGCGCCAACCAAGCCGTGTCGTACTGCTTGAACTCACTCCAGTCGTCCACGCAGTAGTAGATGATCCTCGATCCTCGATCTGCTCTACGCATGTCCAGGGGAAGCACATCTCCCGCGTTGGGAACAAAGCACCAGTACTCTGCCCCGCCTACTCCGCACTTTCCGGCTTCCCGCTCCAGTTGCCACCGCATCAGGTGGCGGTTGACCCATCTTGCGGTCCTGCTCTCGGCTTTTGGCACCAGTACCGGAGTCAGTACGCTGAGCTTGTTCTCCTTCCATTCGGCTCTCCGCACCCCACCGGCAATCCGCCTCCAGATGCGCCGCCAGTCGCGCCCCCCGCCGAGTGACGGTTTGCGCATCCCGATCGAGTTGACCCACAGCACCGACTCTGTCAGCCCCATGCGCCGCAGAATGTGCGTCGTGCAGGTTGGAACATCGTCCCAGTCCTTTGTGAACGCGACACAGACGCGGGACTCCACCATCGCTCGTTGCCTCTCCAAATCTAGGCTCCGCACTTTCTGAAGACGAACAGGTTGTTCAGGCCACACTGGAACGTCGTGTGAATCTCAAGTGTGAACTCGGGAGGGTGCAAGACGCGCAAGGTGTCCGTTGCACGGAAGCCATGGTGCTCCTCCAGCGCCATGCCGTGGATAAGGTGAACAGACTTCAACACATGCAGTATCACGTCAACCACAGCCGCAGGTACTGTGGCCACCACAAGACCATCGGGCGCCAGAGCATCCCACAAGGCCCGTGCGAAGCGGTCGCTTTCAGTTGCCGGAACATGCTCCAAAACAGCCAACAGGCAGACGGCATCGAATTTCCTGCCGGCGAGCACGGCGGAAGGAAACACGGCCGGAAGGCATGAATACCCGTTGACAGTGACCGGAGTCGGCAAATCTGGATCAACGCCCAGGCTGTCAGGATGCAGGTCGCTGCGCGTCTTGAACAGCGCGCCGTCAGCGCATCCAATATCGGTCCTACCGGCTTTAGCGTGTGATTTGTCATTGGTTGCGATAGCTTCGGCGCAT
>CAZJBP010000191.1:0-6604 GCA_964544115.1 uncultured Victivallales bacterium
ATTCCTGGCGGGCGGACGCTTCCCCGGCCAGCCGCGCGTACCGTTCGATGAAGGCAGAGGCCGCCTTCAGGGCGATGGCCATCGCCTCGCGCTCGATGCGTTCCGGCTCGGTCGCGCCGGGCCAATCCTGCTCGACCCGGCTGAGCACGCCGTCGAGTCCTTCCGCCAGCAGGCGCGGGAAATTGGGCGTCAGGTGGTCGCGCTTGTTGGCGCTGGAGAAGACCCCTGCCTGCAGGGCGGCGCGTTCCTCGGGCAATCGCAGCGGGTCCTGGTCGGGCATGAGCTCCACCCACCTGGGCGGGTTCTCCGGCGGCTCCGCCAGCGGGTGCAGGCCCACGATCAGCTCGCCCGGCTGGATGTCCACCGGCATGTTGCGCAACACGTTGTCCAGAGCCAGCGCCAGCCGGATGACGGCAGGCCGCCCCTCCGTGGCCGCCAGAGACTCCCCCCACCAGATCCGGCGCATCCAGAAGCCGCCTCGCCGCTGTTTGGCTTTTGCGAGCAGCGACTCAATCCGCGGTGTCATCGCTATGCTTCCTCTCTCCCCTCAGCATGCGCGCGATTTCGCCGCCGTCGGGAGGACAACCGGCCACGTGGGAGTGGGTGGGAAAGTAGTCCTTCAGACAGTTGCCCAGCACCAGGGCGCCGTTCGACGGCTTGCTTCTTGCACCCATCGCGATCTTGCTGAACTTGCGCACGCCGCCGGCGGCATAGAGTCCGTCACCCAGCGCCGCCATGCACGCGCTGCACGCCCCGTCCTCCTCCACGCCCATCTCGGGAAACTGGCGCTGCATGCGCTCCTGCGGCAGTTCGAACCGGCGCGGCGCCAGCGTCTCGCCCACGATGCCGATCTGCTCCAGCCGGTACTCGCCCAGCCCCGCTTCGGACGCCATCTTCAGCAGCGGCACCTTGCCCGAGGCCAGCCCGATCTGTGCGCTGGCGACGGCGTCGGTAGCCACCCGGTCGCGCCCGGCAATCAACAGTCCCAGCGGGATCAGCTCGCCGCAGTTGTGGTCCCCCGCCATGGCGTTGATCGCGTCCACTACGTTGATCTGCGACTTCACGAGCCGGTTCAGCGCCACGATCGCCGGCAACAGGCCGATGCGGTGGAAGGCCATCTTATCCTGCGGCCGCAGGCAGCCTTTCAGGTTCTTCACACACAGGGTCGTCAGGCAGCAGGAGTGGACCTTGAGCAGGGGGATGTTGATGAGCACGTCGCACTCCAGCGCGAGCTTCGCCACGCCGGTTTCCGGCGGCAGGTGCTCAAGGCCGCGGAAGATCACGTGCTCCCCCTTGTCAAACTCGACGAACCGCGCGTTCGCGCCGGCCACGGCATCCCTGACCCCCAGCGTCTCGAAATACTTCTCAGTGGCCTCCGGGCCGACCGGCACGGGGCCCTCGCCGACGATCACATCGCCCGCGCCCTGGGCCTTCGCCCAGCGGCACGCCGCCAGGACGACGGGCATGCTCGTGGATCCTGCGATCGCACAGGCATTCCAGTTCGGCTTGATCAGCACCCGGGCCCCGGGCTTGATGATGCCGTCACAGCCGGCCCGCTCCATGGCCAGTTGGAAGGCGGCCGCCACGTCATCCCCTACCCTCGTAATCGACACGCGCGTCATGATGCGTCCTTCCACTCGCGGTACAACCGGGCCAGGTCCCCGAGATCGTGTTGACACCGGAACCCCAGCACCGCGCGGGCCTTTTCATGCGAGAAGAAGTACGGCATCGCCGGGATGCCGATGCCCAGTTCCGCCAGCAGCGCCGGCACGCCAGGATAGTAGCGCTCGATGACCTCCGGCCGCGCGGTTTTCAGAGCCGCCGCGTCGGAGGCGACATAGGGCGTGTGGACGCCGACCACGAACCGCTGCCCGGCAATTCCCGGCTTGCTCGCCGCCAGGCCGAACGCCTCGCCGAGGTCGGCCGGGTTCATGAGCTTGTGCCCGGCGTGGAGGCAGCGGCTGAACAGCCCGGGGATGTCAGCCTGGCCCCAGTCAATCGTCCCATCGCCGGCGTAGCCCTTGACGTGGTGATAGCCGCAGAAGCGGATGACGACGGTTTCCAGTCCGCGCATCCGTCCGTACCACTCGGTCATCTGCTCTCCGAGCCATTTCGTCTGCCCGTACATGCAGACCGGCTCGCACGGCACCGCCTCATCGATCGGCAGGTAGGGCTCCGTGTCTCCGTGCCCGGATGCCCAGACGGTGCTGCAGTAGACGAACCGTTTGACGCCCTTGTCCACGGCCGCCTGAAGAGCATTGGCCGTGGCCTTCACGTTGAGGTCGATGGAGAGATCCTGCTCCTCTCGGCACAGCAGCGCCGCCATGTGCACGATGGCGTCCATCCCCTCCGCCGCAGCCGCGATGTCGGCATAGCGCAGCAGGTCTCCCTGGACGGCCTTCTGCGCGCCGCCATGCGGCTTGATGTCGAATCCTGTCGCATCGAAACGCTTTGCCAGTTGCGGCAGCAGGGCGCTGCCCACTTCCCCCTCTGTCCCCGTGACTAGCACTCTTTTCATCCGTAAAGCTCCTCGTTTCCCACGTGTACGCCCACTTGCCTCATCCACCTGCTCTGTTCCGCCACCTACGTCCGATGTTTCGTGCGGGCGATGATGTGGTCCTGGAGTTCCTTGTCGACCAGCTTGAACATCTGCGAGTAGCCGGCCACGCGAACGGCAATGTTCCCGTATCTTTCCGGATCCTCCTGAGCCTGCTTGAGCCGCTCCACGGTCGTGACATTCCACTGCAGCTGACCGATCTTCATCGCCACGGCGGCCTGGATGATCTGCTTGAGCCGCTCGACCCCGGCCTCCCCCTGCACCACCCCCGGGTCGACTTCGACGATGGCCGCCGTGGCGCCCGCCGCCTTGTCGTGCGGGAGGCGCGCCAGCGAGTTCAGCAGCGCGGTGACACCGTTCACGTCACGGCCCTGATGGGCCGACAGCGAGTACGCCAGCGGTTCGCTCGCCAGTCGTCCATCCGGGGTCGCGCCGACCGTCTTCCCAAATTGGATATTGCAGAGGAACGAGAACAGGTGCGTGAAATACCGGCCGTTCAGCGGACTGCGCATGCGGTCCATGACGGCGATAAAGTGATCGTCGACACGGCGCGCCAGTTCGTCCACTCCGGCGTCATCGTTGCCGTACTTTGGCGCCTCGCGCAGGAGCATCAGGCGCAGCGGCTCCCGGCCCTCGAAGTTCGCGCGCAGCGCCGCGAGCAGCTCGGCAGGAGCGACGCGCTTCTCCTCGAACACAAGTTTCTTCAGCACCATCATCGAGTCCGCCGCGTCGGCGGTGCCGAGCAGGCAGACGGAGTGATAGTTGTAGACGGGGCCGCCGTCGGTGATGTCGCGCCCGCGCTTGATGCAGTCGTCCGTCAGAACAGACCAGCACGGCAGCGGCCCCCCTTCGCGCTGCCTGAGTTCGCCGCGATTGCAGAGGTACACCATGCGGTCGGCAAAATACTCGACCTGTTTGCGATAGGCGTCAAACCAGTCCTCGAACGCGGCAAAATCCGCAAGTTCGCCTGTCCGAGGGCCCACCTGTTCGCCCGATGCGGGATCGCGCCCGTTGAACATCGCCAGTTCAACGCACTTGAGCGCGTTGAACCAGCCGGACACGGCGTGCGGGTTGGCGCGGCCGGGAACGGTCAACTCGATGCAGCCAATCGGCGCGTAATCACGGGCGTCTTTGAGAGAGATACCGCGATCGTTGAGCGCCTTGATGAAGCACTCGTCGTTGAAGATGAACGGGATGCCGCCGCCGCGGGCGATCATTGCGGCCACGGTGCGCACGAACGGTTCAGGACTGTTGCGGTGAAGCCGTACGGACAGGTCGCGTATGAGGTCCACCCTGCGGGTGGCTTCGAGGATCGCGTAGCTCAGGTCGTTGACTGCGTCCCTGCCGTTGCGGTCCACCCCGCCGAGCGTGATGGCCGTCACGTTGTACTCCAAGTGCAGCCGGCAGGCCAGTTCCTCCATCATCTCCACGGCGGCCTCGCGGGTGAGGCGGCCGGCCTTGATGTCCGCCTTATAGTACGGGTACAGGAACTGGTCCATCCGGCCGATGGAGTTGGCGTTGATGCCGTCTTCGCCGCAGGTGAGAATGTACGAGAACCACAGGGACTGGACAGCCTCCGGGAATGTGCGAGCGCCGTGTTGCGGGACCCGGGCGCAGCGTTCGGCCATCGAGAGCAGCCGGTCCCTTTCCAGCGCCGACGGAGCGCTTTCCGCCAAGGACGCCGCGGCCTCCGCATAGCGGCGGCCGAGCAGTATGCCCGCGTCGCAGATCGACAGCGCGGCTTGCCAGAAATTGTCCTTCCGGACGAAGTCAGCGTCGGACACCCGGGCCTCCCGCAGGCACTGCTCGACCTCTTCACGGATGCCCTGGAACCCCATCTTCAGGACCTTGGCAAAGTCGCGAATCGAGTGATTCTCGATCCATCCCCATGCCCAGAACACCGATTGGGTGGCAGGGCTGTTGCTCCATTGGCCTACCCCCGTGCAGTTCTCCGGAAGGGTCTGGCCCGAGGCGTAGGCGGTTCCTTCGCGCCACCGCAGCACGGTATCCCGCACCTGTTGAAGCGCTTCGGGAGAAACGCCCAGTTCCCGCAGCAGACATGCATGCTCGGGCGTTGCAGGATCCGGCGGGACGATCCCGAACTGGGCCGTGGGCAGATGATTACCAACCAGAGACCAGTCAGGCTCGATCTCGATGCGAGCCAGCTTGACCAGTTCGTTCAGATACGCCGCCCGCACCTGCACCATTGACTTCTCGCCGCCGACCGCACGCCACAGCGCCACCGCGCCGGAAAGCGGGTTGGCGTCCTTGAGGAAGGACCCCTTGCGGGCCATGATGGAGGCCCTGAGGCGGGCCACCCGATCAGACAAAGACTCTATCGCATCCTCGCTCATCGCCCTTCTCCGCAATATGTGGAACCCTTCCACCAAGAGATCTTCGACCTACAGTCCATGGTCACCATACGCGTTCCTCCGCATGCCTGCAAGGTGCAGGACGATGAGTCAAGTGTCAGTCAAGAATCGGTCAAGATCAAGACGCAGGGTGTGATGTCTTTCGATGCAGTGGTAGGAAGGCCAGGATGATTTCGCGCACAGCTCTGATCTTGCGACCCTCTCGAACGATCAGGCCCATCCGCGATAGCGTATTCAAATCACGCTGAACGGTTTTTGGGGTCTTGCTGGCATAGGCCTTTGCCATTCGGGGCGTCAGCTCGGTGATTTCGCCCACCTGAACCCAGTCATTCTTTACACCAAGATCCAGCACAAGATGTCGCTGGCGCACATCACTTGCGCTGTTCTTGTTTTGAAATTGCTCGTGGACATAATTCCGCCACACAACATCCCACTGCTGATCCCAGATGTACTCAAGCTGACCGCGCAAACCATCCACCAGCCCTCGCACGGCGTAGCGCAAGAAGGGAACAATATCGCCCCCGGATTTGCTCGCGTGGTCCAGTTGCCGATAGTACTCCGCCCTCGTCTGGTTGTAGTGATTGCTCAGGAGATGCGCGGCGGGCGACGGAACGCCAGCCGACAGGAGGATGTGGAACTCGAGCAGACGCGCCGAGCGTCCATTGCCGTCGCCAAAGGGGTGAATCCAGGCCATGTACAGATGGGCCACAATCGCGCGGAGCACCGTGTACACAGTCTCCATTCCGGGGGCCGACTTATCCTGGGCCCGGAACTCCGGCCCATTCAGCCATTCGCAAAGCCTGTCGAGCAGATATGGGCAATCTTCCGCGGGCGCACCTCGGTAAACATTCCCAACGAGAACGGAATGGGTGCGCAATTCGCCCGGGACCACGTCCTTATCCAGCGGCAACTTGTCCAGCACTTGGAGGTTGTACGCACATAGAAGATCCTTCGATGGCAGCGGAAGCCTTCCTTCAGCCAGCTGCTTGGTGATCAGATTGCAGGCCGCGATAATGTTCTCAACCTCTTGCTTGAGATACTGTTTCGATGGGGGCACCGTCAGATTGCCCTCAACGGCCTTCAGGACCTCTGCCTCTGAAAGCGTGTTTCCTTCGATGGCGGTTGTCGCCGCCGCACCCTTGGCAAGGTAGACCTGATGAAGTTTCTGTGCTGTCGCCGGCCGTAGAGGAACCCGGCATATGTGCTCGCACTTCGACGCTGCCTCGCCCAGTGCAATCCAAAGATCGCCACTGGCACGCTTCAAGTCGCAGCGGAATGAAATCCATGAATGCGTCCGCTCGTATGTCCTCATATATGTCCCTCACAAATCATACACTTACACCTCTATTGCAATGTGTTGCGCAATACAGTCAAGCATAATGACATCTGTCATGTCCACATCTATCAATGAGCGTGTCCTGGCCGTCTGGCGTTAGTTCGATCGGCAGTTTAAGGCCAACTGCCCCGTCATCAGGCGCTGCAGCAGCAGATCGCGGGTCAATTCATCCACGGCGGCGATGGCCTCGGGCGGTAGAGCGGGATTCAACGGCTCCATCCGTCCGCGCGGCCTCAAGCATCGCCTCGATCTCGTCAGCTCTGAACGGATCGCGTTGGACCGTGCCCCCCGAATCCTTAGCGAAGCCGGGAAATAGGCTACCAAGGGTTAAGAAACGGC
>CAZJBP010000192.1:0-6602 GCA_964544115.1 uncultured Victivallales bacterium
CTTGGTGTCATGATTCTGACGCAACGGCCCCTTTCCTCATCCCATTCACCCGACGCCTTCGGTGTCAGGAATTGTGACGCAACGCGCGCGCCCGCGTCGCTCGTCAATCCACCTTGGCGAGTCGTAGGGCTTCTGCTACCGTTCAGCCCCGAACGAGCCGGAGCCCGGCAACATGAGGAGAGGCCCAATGAAGCGTGTCCCCGATGTTCTGTTTGCATCCGCAATCCCCGGCCGCGTGGACCGCGAGCAGACCTTGCCCGCCCGCTTTAACCGGATGCTCGCCGGACTGCCGCTCGCCGAGCGCGTCAAGGGCCGGCGCGTCGCTGTGAAAATGCATTTCGGAGGCAGCCTCGGATACAGCACGATTCACCCGCTGTTCGTGAAGCTCCTCGTGGATGCCATACGCGCCGGCAAGCCGCGTTCGCTAACCGTGATGGACCAGAGCATCCAGGGTGCCTCCGACCGCGGCTACACGGCAGAGACGATCGGCGCGCCGCTGGGCACTTCGATCGGCGCCAACGGCCTCAACACGCGCCTGCTGGACACCGGGTGGAAGCCGCTGGGCAAGGTGGCCGTCGGCAAGCCCGTGCTCGACGCCGACGTGCTCATCAACTTCTCGCATATCAAGGGACACGGAGACTGCGGCTTCGGCGGCGCATGCAAGAACCTGGCCATGGGCTGCACGCCCGGCTCCGCCCGTCGCCAGATGCACGAGCTCGAAGGCCGGCTGACGTGGACCCGCAAGCGCTGCATCCGCTGCAACAAGTGCATCGAGGAATGCCCGACAAAAGCCAACAAGTTCAACGCGAAGGGCGACTACGAGATCTTCTGGCACAACTGCCGCATGTGTATGCACTGCATGCTGGCCTGTCCGACCGGCGCCATCAAGATCGCCCAGCAGCGCTTCGACCGTTTCCAGGAAGGCCTTGCCCGCGTGGCCAGGCTTGTCACCGGCGCGTTTGACCCGCAGGACCTGTTTCACATCAACGTGCTGACGCAGATCACCATCTTCTGCGACTGCTGGGGCATGACCACCCCCGCGCTGGTGCCGGATATCGGGATCATGGCCTCGCACGACATCGTCGCCGTGGACCACGCCTCACTCGACGCGATCCAGACCAAGAACCTCATCCCCGGATCCCTCACGCCGCCCTATAAGCTGGGCAAGAGCGGCCACCTTTTCGAACGCATCCACTCCAAGGACCCCTATGCACAGGTCCGCGCGATGAAGCGCCTTGGAATGGGGAGCACGGCCTACCGACTCGTCCCGATCACGTGAGCACCGGCTGATTACAGGCCCTGCTCAAACCGGATCCGATTCCCTAAGCCATCGTAGAGTCGTAGGCCGCCGATGAGGTCGGCGGGCATCACGAGGGCCCGGCCGTCTACGACGCGCACAACGCGGCGGGGCCCGACAAAGAACGCCCCGTCCAGCAGGTTGCTCACCGCGCCCCGCTCGGAGCGCACGGTGAGCGTACACGGTTGTTCCGGATCCGTTGGCGGATCCACCTCGACGCGCACTCCGTGCCCCGGCACTCGCCACGAAAGGCGTCGCCCGTATAGAGGCGATGTCTCTGCGGCTTGTCTCTCGGACCGGGCCCCGTGCTCCAGAACGAGCGCCGAGGGCCACGCATAGTCGCCCGACTCCAGCAGGCCCTCGCGGCAGACGCGGCCCATCAGCTCCGCCTCCTGCCTCAGGTAGGTATGCCGCGGATCGGCCGGATGCCGCAGCCGCGGCCCCGTCCGGGCTTCATAGCCGTGCAGCCAGGCCTCGGCGCCATCGTGGCGGTCCAGCGCGGCGGCGTCCGCCGCTTCGCGCGCGCTCAACCGCCCCACGCCCCACCCTCGTTCGCACACATCGGCGTGCAGCGTGCGGGCGTTCCAGACGCACAGCACGCGCAGCGGGACGTCCGGCCGGCCGGTCTCCAGTTCTCCGGGCACCGCCGGTGCAGCGAAACGGCCGTAGGGAGCTACGCGAAAGAGGAAGGGCGCCGGCTGCGAAAAGACAGCCACGAACAGCGGCCGGGAGGAACCGCCCGTATCTGACGGGTGCAGCAGGCGGATCTGGCGCACCGCCGTAGGCTGGCGGCGACGGACCCGAAGGATCGACGGGGTGATGGGCGCACCCGCCGCAGGCGGCTCCTCGCAGAGCGCGGCCGGATCGTCCTCGCGGTCGCCCCCGCTCAGCACCTGCTCGCATCGCCACTCGCGCAACCACTGGCTCAGCAGGCGCCGTTCACGCAGCGGCAGCGGCTCCGCCCCGTTCTGATCCCTCACCCGCTCTCCACTCTTCTGCGTCACGGCCTATCGCCCCCCGCACGGCGATCGGCAAACGGCCGTCGCCACCTCTTGACGAATACTATCGCTCCACACACTGAAAGAGATCACCGCACCGCTTTTCCGATCGCGCCCAGGCCACCGCCAGGCTCCGGGCATAATGTACGGTCTGCAGGGCCGTCCACATCAGGTCGTGGGCGTCCTCGCCCTCGTGCTGCGATCGGAGCCCGTCGGCCACCTGGAGCACCCAGCCTCGATACCGCTCGCTGAGCACGCTCTTGCGCGACCCCGCCAGCCGCTCGACCACCGGGTGAGCCAGAGAAACCCCCAGGCCCTTGGACGCCAGAACGATGCGGTCGCGGTCCGCGAGCTCCGCGAAAGACGCCACGGCACAGCGCCGGGCCATGGCATCACGTTCACGGGCCATGACGTCGTCCGTCGTGTCAGCCGGGCAGGCCAGCAGGTCCTCCAGCGTCAGGGGCTGACCGAAGTCGTCGGCGATGGGAGCGTCAAGGGACGCCACTCCGGCGCGCGGCCGTTCGTCGCGCACGTACTCGCGCACCACGCTGCGCACGATCAGCGAGGCCCCGCCCTCAATGACGCGGGCCGGGGCGTCCGCGGAGGCGTCGAGCCGGGCGAACAGCCAGTCCTTGTAGCGTTTGCCCTGGCGGGTCGCCTTGAGTTGCAGGTGGGATTCGAACAGGTGCCAGGCGCGGGCCGGCTCCACGGCCGAGCCCGGTTCGACGTCGCCACCCCCCAGGCGTCGCAGATACGTCATGAAGCGCGAATGGGAGAAGCCTGTGAGCGCCGCCCGCACCTCGTCAGGGCAGCCCGCCAGGGCGCAGATGCGGTACCAGGTCTGCCAGTGCTGAAGTGGCGGCGATCCCCCCATAGCCCCTCTCGCGCGCCGCACCGTTCACCGGCAGCGGCCATCTCTTGGAGGCGAAGTATCATGCGTTCACCGTCGGCGCCGCAAGTCAGAAACACAGCCGCCTCGACACAACCGGCTGACGTTGCTACGTTTCACGCATTGTTAAGTGCAACCGCCCGCAGGATGTGGGCAAAACACGCAGGAGGTTGATATGGCAACGGTCGATGATCTGCAGGCGGCGTTTGCGGGGGAAAGCCAGGCGAACCGGAAGTATCTCGCCTTCGCGAAGAAGGCGGAGTCCGACGGCTTCAAGCAGGTTGCGAAGCTGTTCCGTTCAGCGGCCGAGGCGGAGACCGTCCATGCGCATGCCCATCTGCGCGTTCTGGGCGGAGTCAAGTCAACGACGGACAATCTGAAGGCTGCGGTTGAAGGCGAGGGCTACGAGTTCAAGACCATGTACCCCGGCTTCGTGGCCACGGCCGAGAAGGAAAACCACAAGGCAGCGCTCGCGTCGTTCAAGAACGCCATGACGGTGGAAAAGATCCACCACGACCTCTACGTCGAGGCCCTCAAGGCGGTCGAGGGCGGCAAGGATCTCCCGTCCGCAGCGATCTACGTCTGCAGTGTGTGCGGCAACACCGTGACCGGTGCTGCGCCCGACCGCTGCCCGGTGTGCGGCGTCGGCCGCGACAAGTTCGCTGAAGTGAAGTGATGTCCCCGTGCCGGGCGGCTCCACCGCGGGCCGCCCGGCAACGGGTTCGCTCCGATCCCCGGGCCGCACCGCGCATGAACGCGCACTCACTGAAGATTCTTGAGTTCGACCGACTGCTGGACCTCATTGCCGGCTATGCCCGTTCGGGGCCCGGGCGAGACGAGGTGCGATCCCTTTGCCCGCAGCCCCGGCCCGAGTCGAGCGCCTCGGACGCCCGACTCTTCGCCGAAGCGCTCGCCCTCCGCCGTTCCGGACTCGACCTGCCGGGGGCCGTTTTCGAGGATCCCTCAGCCGCTCTGCAGCAGGCCGCCCCGGAGAACGCCGTCCTGGATGCCGAAGGCTTTCTCGTTATCCACGCCCTGCTTGAAACCGCCGCAGCCATCCGCCGACTGCTTCTCGGCGACCGCTGCGAGGCGGCCGCCTCGCTTCAGGAGTTGGGCCGGGCTATCGACCCGGCCGAAGGCTTGTGCCGGCGTATCGAGCGCACGTTTGACGGCGAGAAGGGGCACGTGGCCGATCACGCGAGCGATGCCCTGCACCGGGCGCGTTCCAAGCTCGCCGCCATCGAACGCACCATCGAATCCCGGCTCGAGCGCATGCTGGGCGACGATCGCCTGGCCGGCGTGCTCCAGGAGGAGTTCGTCACGCGGCGTCACGGCCGGTATGTGCTGCCCGTGCGACGGGAGATGCGCGGCGCGCTGAAGGGGATCATCCACGACCAGTCCAACACCGGCGGTACGCTGTTCATTGAACCCGAGGAGTGCGTTGAGGCGGGCAACGAGCTTGAGCTGCTGCGGCTGGAGGAGCGCGATGAAGTGCGGCGCATCCTGGCCGCCCTGACCGCGGAGCTTCGCGGCGAGATCGTCACACTCCGCGCCGCGTACCACCAGCTCCGCCGCTACGACAGGGCCTTCGCCGTCAGCGCGTGGGCGCTGGACTATGGTTGCCGGACCCTCGAGCCGGGGCGCCGGATGGAGCTGCGGTCCGCCCGGCACCCGCTGCTCGATCATCGGCTGCGCGCGCAGGGGCGCGCGGCCGACCTTGAGCCACTGGACTTCGTCACCCCCGCCGACCGCAACGTCGTCGTCATCACGGGGTCCAATACCGGCGGCAAGACCGTCGCCCTCCTGACCCTCGGGCTCCTGACCCTGATGGCCCAGGCGGGGCTTCCCGTGCCGGCGGCGGCGGGCAGCCGCGTGCGGTTCTTCAGCGACGTGCTGGCCGACATCGGCGACGAACAGTCCATCGAGCAGAGCCTGAGCACGTTCAGCGCCCACCTCCGCAACATCGTCGGCATGCTGGTCGATCCGGTGGGCGCCGAGCGGCTGGTCCTGCTGGATGAACTCGGGGCCGGCACCGACCCGGTCGAGGGGGGAGCCCTGAGCTGCGCGATCCTTGATGCGCTCAGCCGGGCACCGGGACTGACGGTGGCCACGACCCATCTCGGATCGGTCAAGCGGTTTGTCAACGATCATCCAGCCATGGAAAACGCGTCGATGCTGTTCGATGTCGAGACGCTGCGCCCGTGCTACCGCCTGAGGATGGGCCAGGCCGGGGCCAGCTATGCCCTGACCATTGCCGAGCGCTGTGGCATTCCTCCGTCCGTGGTCGAAGCCGCGCGGGGCCTGGTGGGTGAGGGCGATCTGCGCTTGGAACGCATGCTGTCCTCGCTGGACCAAAAACACCTGCACATGGAGCGACAGATCCGGGATGCGGAGCAGGCACGCGAGGAGGCCGAGCGGGCGCGACTGCGCACCGAGCGCGACCGGGGGGAAGCGGAACGGCAGCTGCGATCTCTGCACCAGGAGAGGCGGCGCGTTCTGCACGAGGCGCAGGGCGAGGCCACCTCGGTGCTGGCCGGGGCGCGGCGCGACGCCGACCGCCTCATGACCGAAGCGCAACGCATCACAGACCGCGACCAGGCGCGCGTGCTGCGGCACGAGGCGGCCGAGAAGGAACGCTCCCTGCGGGAGGCGCGTGACGCGACGCGCGAGCGTCCGGAGCCGCCGCTCAGGGCTGACGAGGTGAAGGTCGGCGACCGGGTCTGGGTTGAACTGCTGAAGGACCACGGCACGGTGGAGGCGCTGCCGGAGGGCGGAGAACGGGCGAGCGTACGCGTGGGCAACCTGCGCATGGAGATACGTCGCTCCGAGCTCGGGCGGGCGCGGGGCCCCCTTGCTGCGGCGCCGCGCAGGCCCGAAACCGTCCGGGCACCTCAGCCACCACGCCATCCGCCGCGCGAAATCCACCTGGTAGGTGAGCGCGTCGATCCGGCCATCCGCCGCCTGGCGCGCTTCGTTGACGACGCCTTGCTGGCGGGAGTGGAGGAGATCCGAATCGTGCACGGGTACGGCACCGGAGCACTCGAACAGGCCGTGCACTCCTTTCTGAAAGAAGCGGGCGTGCGGCGGTACAGGCTCGGGCGGGCAGGCGACGACCCAGGCGGCGGCGGGGTCACATGGGTGACGCTGTAGCCGGCACCCCGCGGCCAACCCACGGCCCCTGCCCCTCTTCTCCCTGAGTTTCAGACCGTTGCGGACGCGATGGCAGACGCCCGATGAGAGCTGACGACTGCGGGCCGCCAGTCCTCTGGGCCAACGGCCTGAGTGCGCGACATTCCGCTGCGACAGAAGGAGCGCCCGCCTGTCTTCATCGAAGCGCGGACTCCTGCGCACCGCGGGCCCTCGCCCGTTGCGTCAAATAGAAACGACACCGAAGCGGGAGGCGGTGGTGGGGCTTGTT
>CAZJBP010000193.1:0-6588 GCA_964544115.1 uncultured Victivallales bacterium
GCGTTTCGACCCGATCCGCGACACATCCCCCGTCAGCCACAGGACCGATTCACCTACCGCAGGCCGCCCGAGGTCGATACCGATACCGATGCCGACCCCGACGCCGAGAGGAATACGCGCGAGGCCGCCAGCACCGACCGCGGGCCTGGCACTACCCCTACTGCACTTGCACTGAAACGAGGATGCGCCCCGCTCACGCGCAGCGTGTCGCCGCGCTTGTTCCACGGATCATGCCGTGCTAGCGTTGCGTGACGGTGACACACGGAGAGTGGAGGCGGCGTTCACTTTCAAGAGGAGAACAGGTCATGGCGGATGAAACGGAGCTGTATCTGGCGGAGGTCGAGAAGACGCGTCCGCAGCGGATGAAGTGGTTCAACGAGGCCCGGTTCGGCATGTTCGTGCACTGGGGCCTCTACGCGCAAATCGGCCGCAACGAATGGGTGATGAATATCGAGTGCATCCCCAAGGAGGAATACGAGACGCTGGCCGAGACATGGAAGCCGAAGCCGCGCCCGATGCGGGAGTGGTGCAAACTGGCCAAGAAGGCCGGGATGACCTACATGGTCATGACGACCAAGCACCACGAGGGCTTCTGCCTCTGGGACACGAAGATGACGACCTTCAACGCGATGAGGCACGGCCCGCAGCGCGACCTCGTCCGCGAATACGTCGACGCCTGCCGCGAGTTCGGCCTCCGCGTGGGCTTCTACTATTCCCTGATGGACTGGCACCACCCAGATGGCGCAAGGTGCAAGGTGGACGAGGCCGCCCGGCGCCGGTTCTGCGACTTCACGTACGGCTGCGTCGAGGAGCTGATGTCCAACTACGGCAAGGTTGACGTCCTGTGGTATGACGTGTCCTGGCCGCTTGAGACCCCGGAAAAGTGGGAGAGCCTGCGGATCAACAAGATGGCGCGGGCGTTGCAGCCGCACATCATCATCAACGACCGTTCGCAGATCCCCGAGGACTTCTCGACGCCCGAAGGACAGGTGAATCCAGCCGAGTCCGGGCGCGGCTGGGAAGCCTGCATGACGTTTAACGACACGTCCTGGGGCTACATGCCGTCGGCCGCGCCCGACGCGGTCACTGCGCGGGACATCCTCCGAATGCTGTACACGGCCGCATCGAACGAGGGGAACCTGCTTCTGAACATCGGCCCGGCGCCGGATGGCACGGTGCCGGAAGAGGCGGTCGCGCCGCTCACGGCCGTCGGCAAGTGGATCGCTGCAAATAGGGAGGCGGTCATCGGCAAGTTTGATCGGGGCGGACTGGGTGGAACGAGCTGCGGCTGGTTGACCCGGAAGGGAAACGTCGCCTATTTCTGGTGCAAGAACTGGCAGGGCACGACCCTCACCCTCGGCGGAATTCCCACGAAGCTCAAGAAGGCGTCGCTCCTTGTCAGCAAGAAGCCCATCAAGTTCGAACAGACGGCCTATCAGATCCACCTCAGCGGACTTCCCAGAATCAGCCCGGACAAGTTCGCCGGTGTGACCGTGATCAAGCTCGAGTTCGCGGCGCCGCCCGAACACAAGTGGGGTGCGACCACGACGAACTTCGAAACGATGGGCATCTCGTAAAGGCGGGTGCTGTGACCACGCGCTACGGACGCGGGGGCCCCGACGCATGGGGCCCGGCCGCGCTATTCGTCGGTCAGGCTCATCTCCCAGGCCGCCACGTCTTCGAACAGACATCCACCGTCCTGGACCAGGAAGCCCAGCTTGCCGGTGGCTTGCGCCGAAAAGAAGAATGTCTGCACCAGCAGGCCATCCAGGTAGAGCTCCACGATATCACGGCGAACCAGGAGGCGGAACGGCGTCTTGCGCCCGGCGTGAATGCCACCGACCGTCGCGCACCCGGGCCCCGTCACATCCAGGCATCTGAAGCTCAACTTGCCGTCGCGACAGATCATGCGATCCATCCGGGTGATCCCGTACGTTTCCAGGTTGAGCGCGAGCCCTTCGCCGGGCCGCTCTTCGATATAGAACCCGCTCGAGACGGGGATGATGTGCGTTTCCGGCCCCCAGCCTTCGTCTATGACCGTCATCGAGCCCTCCAGCACCACGCCTTTGGCTAGATCGAACCGGTTCGCCATCAGCGCTACCACCCCGCCGCCCCCACCCCGTTGGAAGGGAATCTTCCTGTCCTTCAGTTCCAGCCTGCTCCCGCTTCCTCGGACGATGTGGGCCTCATCGACCTCCACCGGATGCAGCCGGGCGCAATCACTCATCTCAATGGCGAGCTTGCGGCCCTTCATCGCCTCATTTCCGGGCCAATACCCCATCCGCAGATGCCCGCCCTGATCCACGACGGCCCGCTTCAAGGGCGTGAGGCAGATCTTCTCTCCCGCGCTGCCCCACAGCGTTGGCGTGTAATTCGTGAGCAGGAGCTCCCCGTCCTTTCCTCGGCCAAAACAGCCCAAGGTCTGGACGCCGACCGCTCCCCGCGTTCCGCCGACTTCGGCAAGATCGAGCGAGTTGCCGCAGAGGCGAAACGCCTCCAGGTCAGGACGGAAAGGGCCGCAGGGCTCGTCGCTGACGAAGGTGAACATGGAGTAGCCACCGTTCCCCATGTAATTGAACCGCGCCCCAAGGATGAGGTAGTACTTCCCGCCGATCCGCTCGCAGCCGCCGACTTCCATGTACTGCTGTGGCGTGTTTCCCCAGTCAAACACCGGCGGCGGCAACCAGCGCCACACACGGCCGTCGTCTGATTCCATCATGCCGATGGACATGTGCGGCCAAGACTGCGCCGAGGTGGCCGTCACATAACCCCAGTACCCCTGCTCTGGTGCATCTTCGTGCTTCGGGATCATGTACATGTGGTCGCATCGCCCCACGATTGTATACCAGCGCGGGTCGGGCGTGAGGTCGTACGGCTTACCGCGGTACTGCCAGTTCACCATGTCGTCCGATTCCCAGAAACACAGCGTGTCGTTGTGGTGTCCGGGGCGGCCGCTGAGGCTGCCGTGGTTCAGGACGAACCGGTCCTTGCAGCGGTGAATGAACATCTTCCACACCGGAAACGGGGCGTCCCGGATGACCGGCGCACCGTCCGCCCAGTGCACCCCGTCCTCGGAAGTGGCCACCCACATGTTCTTGCCGCCCTTACCCTCGTCGTGTATGGCGAACATGTAGTACTTGCCCGCATGCCAGAGCACGCTGGGGTCCCACATCCGTCCGTTCGGTGGAGCATAGATCATTTCAGCCATCCCTTCATTCGCAGCCGGGTCCTAAGCGGGATCCCGTAACCCATTCAACAACATGCTTCGTCCTCATCTCAAGGGCGCCTCGTGAGCTCAAGGCGCTCGCCCGGCGAAGTGGCCACGCTGAAGCGGTCGCCGCTGACGGTTTCGCTTGCCACACCGTTGCGCAGGACGCGCACGGCCGCGCCCGCCCACGGATTCAGCACCGTGCACGTGCGCCCCTTCTCGCTGACAATCCTCACGGACTCGACCCGTTCGCGGGTCAATTCCGCGGAGACCACAAAGGCGCCGTAGGCGCGCAGGCCGTCGAACCGGGCCGGCTGGCCCTTCGGCCAGCAGGGGAACAGGCGCAGAAAGCCTTCGTGGCTCTGCAGCAGCATCTCGTTCAGACCGTCTGGAATCCCGGAGTTGTTCTCGATCCCCCCGCCGCCCATATTGAACATGAAGTTGGGTTGGATGTATTTCTCGGTCACTCGCTTCATCTGCTGCAGAATCACGTCGGGATCGACGCCGACACGCGCGGAGGCCGCAAAGATCGTGCTGAATGAGTTCAGGTTCTCCCACAGATCCTTGTACAGGATAGTGTCCACGCCCGCGCGAACCAGCGCCGGATCCGATGACAAGCTGATAGCGTTGGCCGGGTAGATATGCTGGATGCAGCACATATTGAGGTCTTCAAGCTTGGTGATGCCGTTCTCGCAGACATCAAACATCGTCTTCCCGTTTCTTTCGGTCAGCGGGAAGGCGCTGATGTGATCCAGGATGTGTTGCCATTTCCCGCGACGGTGCTCATCCACCCCCAGCACCTCGCTGAGCTCAATGGCAGCACGGGACACCATCCGGATCAGCGCCAGAGATAGCGGCGGATTCGTTTCCTTGGCCCGTTGGAACTCGACGCTGTCCTCGGGCAGCATCATGTAGAACCCGCATTCATTGATGCAATCGTTGCGGCTCACATAGCGGCCACCCGTGCCCTGAGCCCCGTCGAGGGGTTCGAACGAGAGATAGTCCTCCCAGAAGTTCATGACCTCCACGATATACGGGTACGCATATCGACGGGCATAGTCCAGATCCTGCGTGAGGGAGTAACGCATGATCATGTTGACGGCCAGAAAGGACGCGTTGGACTTCTGCCCGAGAAAATTGAACCCGTCGTCATACGGGGTCGAGGACCGGTCAACATGAAGCCCCCTCGGACCGAAGCCGACGTTGCAGTACGCGCCCCTGACGTTCAGGAATCGCTTCGCGTACGCCTTCATCTTCGGCAAATAGTCCATGATGGCCTGGTCATACGGCTCGGCCAATTCGACGAGGTTTGAGGTCAGCACGCCCCACCAGGGCGCCTCATAGTTGTAGTTGGTGTGATAGTCGCTGCCCCAGCCGGGGTAGTCGTTCGTAATCCAGGCAAACAGCCCCGGGGGAAACGTCCGGTTTCCGCAACACGAGGCCATGACGTAATGCGAGCCGTAGTAACGGTCCTCGAGATAGCGATCCCCGATGTCGATCTTGGCGCACTTCTTCCACAGCGCGCTCCACCACTCGAGATGCCGGTCCCGCGCTTCGGTCAGTCGCCTGTCGTCCATCGTCTGCGCCATCGCCACGGCACGTGCACGATGGTCCGGCGCGTCGTGGTTGGTCACGACGGCCAGGACGAGCGTATGCTTCCGGCCGGGTTCGAGCCTGATCGACCCGCCGTCCGGCGCGCGCAGCGCGACCGTCACGCCGGTCTTCCACAGCAGGCACGGCTGTTCGAATCGCCGCTCGTACCAGGCAACGCCGCCATCCAGTCCACTCTCCACCACGGAATCACTGCCGTCCTGAGTCTCAAACACGGGGCGGATGGCAAGGCCATCCCTCCCCGTGGCTTCCAACTCCACCACCAGTGCATTCTCACCCCGGGGCGTCCAGACCGTCACCGACAGGCATGTTTCACCCTTCTCGAATCGGCCGCGCACCGTGGCATCATGGATGCTCTGCTCGAGCTTGTACGACGCAGCGCCGAGGGCGGGCGCGTTCAGCGTAAGCGCCCCGATTGCCTTTGCCCCGCCCCCCCTTCCCGCTTCCTCCCACGCCTGCCAGAAGTCGAGCTTCGAAAGCCGGAACGTCAGGCTGTCTGACGCCCCGCCCATCGCCACCAGCAGATCGCCGTTGCCGATCACGGCGGCGCCCGTGGTCGCGCCGCTCGGGAAGTTTCCCGGTGGTTCGTTGAAGACGCCCTTAACCCGCCTGATGTGTTCCATCGCCATATCTCCGTGCTCCTGTGCGAACAATCGCCCGCCCTCCCTACCCGCGAGTGCCGGACCCCATCCCGCTCAGAAAGGACTCCACCTGCGCCAGGGTCGGTAGCCCGCCCCGGCCGCCAAGGCCCTGGCTATTGAGCGCCGCGACCGCGCTGGCAAACTCCGCCGTCTTCTCGAGTGCCATCCCCTTCAGCAGACCGAACAGGAACGCACCGTGATAGCTGTCACCGCAGCCGGTCGTGTCCACCACCTGCGGCAGGACAAACGCCGCCTGATGAAACGCCGTGCCACCCCGCGAATAGACCCAACTGCCCCGCACGCCGTCGGTGATCACGACAATTCCGGGTCCGCAGCTCAGGAGGATGTCGGCCGCCGCCGGAATGGCTGTCGTCCGCGTATATTCCTCCGCAAACTGGCGCGCGACGATGCAGACGTCGGTGAAAGGGACCAGATCCTGCAGTTCCGGTCGATAGCGATGGGCACCACCGTCGAAGGAGACCGGAACGTTCGCCGACCGGGCGATCCGAACGGCGTGCAGGCAGGCGTCCCAATGCCGGCCGTTGACATGCAGGAACCGGCACGACTCGATGGCCGCGCGAGGCACGTCGTCCGGCGACAGATCGGGCGCGGTGCCGGGCGCATACACGATCGAGCGCCCAGCGGTCGCCTGCTCGGTGACAATACACGCCGTCGATGAGGTGCAGTCCCGCCTCTGCTGAATGAATTCGACGGAAACTCCTTCGCGTTGAAACTCGTCGCGAATGAGCGCGCCACGCCAGTCGTCGCCGAGGACGTCCACCATCGCCGTGCTCGCCCCGAGCCGCGCCAGCGTCACCATCGCGGTGGCGACAGGCCCACCGCCCTGGACCGTCATTGCAGCGGCGCGCTGCACCTCCTCGGGCCTTGGGAAATGATCCACAAGCGTGACCACGTCCACCGTGGACACGCCGAGGCCGACTACATCAAACGCGGTCATGCGCAAGTTAACTAACACGGCAGACCGGACCGACAAAGCCAAAAACGGCGGCGCCCTGGGCGCATCCCCGTTTCAGTGCAAGCCGGTGTGGTGTGTTGCCCGTCCCGCCGTCGATGTTGTCGGCCTCATGCGCTTTTCGGAGGCCTGGTCCCGCAACGTCATCCCGAACG
>CAZJBP010000194.1:0-6551 GCA_964544115.1 uncultured Victivallales bacterium
CGCCGGACCGGAGGGGCCGCCCCAGAGGGCCAAGTCAGTGAAACGAGGATGCGCCGTCACCCGGCGGGGAGTCGCGCTTCCGCGATGCGGTCATGGCCGGCGATGTCGGGAAGGATGCGCCCGGGGTCGAAGCCAGCCTCGGTCAGCAGCCGCAGCACGGCGGGGCCCTGCGTCGCGCCGATTTCCAGGAAGATCCAGCCCCCGGGACGGAGCGCCATGGCGGAGTCCGCGATAATAGTTGCCAGCACGTCGAGGCCCTGCGGTCCGCCGTCGAGCGCCTGCCGTGGCTCGTGCTCGCGGATATGCCGCGGAAGCCCGTCCACGTCCGCGGAGGAGATGTAGGGCGGGTTCGAGACCACCGCGGCGAGAGACTCCGGCTCCACCGCATCCGCCAGTTCGCCGTGCGCAAACGCCATGCGACCGGCCGCTCCAAGGGCCTCCGCGTTCTCGCGCGCCAGCGCCAGGGCGTCTTCGCTGGTATCCAGCGCCACGACGGCCGCCAGGGGTCGCGCAAGGGCGAGGCTGATGGCGATGCAGCCGGACCCCGTTCCGACATCGGCCACCACCGGCGCGGGGCCGGCCCACAGTTCGCGGCAGGCCAGCACGCGGGCGACGAGCTCCTCGGTCTCCGGCCGCGGAATCAGCGCGCGCCGGTCGACCTTGAACGTGTGGTCCATGAACGGCCACTGCCCGACGATGTACTGCACGGGCTCGCCGTCGGCCGCCCGTTTGAGCGCGCGGCGCATGGCCTCGGCGCGCGGCTCGCTGAGAAGCTCCGAGGCGCGGGTGTGCAGGACCAGCCGGCCGCACCCCAGCAGCCGGGCCAGCAGGTGCTCCACGACCAGGCGCGGCTCCTCAACCTGCGCCCGGCGCAGGTACGCCTCGCCCGTCTGGAGGACGACACCGATGGTGGGGGGTGTGGCGCTCATGGGTGCGTTGGCCCGGGATGCCCCGCGTCAATCGACAATCGACAACTGAAGATCGCTCTACGCATCAACCCCCCGCGGCCATTCGCGCCGTTTCGGCCTGCAGGCGTTGCTCGATATCCTGGTCGCGCAGGGCCGTGACGAGCGGGTCGAGGTCGCCCTCGATGAGGCGGTCGAGGCTGTAGAGCGTCAGGCCGATGCGGTGGTCGGTCAGGCGGTTCTGCGGGAAGTTGTACGTCCGGATCCGGTCGCTGCGGTCGCCGGACTTGATCAGCGAGCGCCTCCGGTCGCCCATGCGTTCGGCATCCTCGCTGCGGCGGCGGTCGAGCAGCCTGGCCTTCAGCACGGACATGGCGCGGTCCTTGTTGCGGTGCTGGGATTTCTCGTCCTGGCATTGCACGACCAGCCCCGTGGGCAGGTGGGTGATGCGGATGGCCGAATCGGTCCGGTTGACGTGCTGCCCGCCCGCCCCGCTGGCGCGGAACGTGTCCACGCGCAGCTCCTCGGGCTTGATCTCGATGTCGTCCTGCGGCTCCGCCTCGGGAAAGACGGCCACGGTGGCCGCCGACGTGTGGATGCGGCCCGCGGCCTCGGTGGCGGGAACGCGCTGCACGCGGTGCACGCCGCTCTCGTACTGCATCCAGTCGTAGGCGCCGTCGCCGTCGACGGCGGCGATGACCTCCTTGAACCCGCCCAGTTCGCTCGGGCTGGAGTCGATGATGCGCATCTTCCACCCCCGGGAATCCGCGAACCGGCTGTACATCCGGTAGAGGTCGGCGGCGAACAGGCCCGCTTCGTCCCCGCCGGTGCCGGCGCGGATCTCCAGCAGGGCGCTGCGGCCGGCGGCCGGGTCGGGCGGCAGCAGGGCGATCATCAGGGCGCGTTCCGCGGTCGGCAGGGCCGCCTCGATCTCGGCGAGTTCGGCGTGGGCCATGTCGGCCAGCTCCGAGTCCCCGTCCTCCAGGAGCAGGCGGCTCTCGTCCATCCGGCGCAGCATGTCCAGAACCGCCTCGGCCTGGCCCTCGACCTTCTTCAGCGCCGAGTGCTCCATGAGCAGTCGGCGGTAGCGGTTGGAATCGGCGGCGGCGCCGGGCTGGGACAGGGCCTGCTCGATCTCCGGCAGCCGGGCGAGAATCCTGCGGATGTGTGCGCGGTCAATCATGACGCGGGCCCGCCGCTCGTTGTTTCGGGTTTCCGTCGCGGGCGCGGCTCGCGGCGGACGCCGGCCGGACGCAAAAAGGGCCAGAGCGGCATCTTGCCGGCCTGGCCCCTGCGTTCGCCGTCGCTATTTCTTCGCGGCGTAGCGCTTGCGGAACAGCTCCACGCGCCCTTCGGCGTCCCGGAAGGCCGACTGCCCCGTGAAGAACGGGTGGCAGGCCGAACACGTGTTGACGTGCATTTCCTTCTCGGTGGAGCGGGTCTTGATGACATTCCCGCAGGCGCAGATCACCTGGGCGTCGCCGTATTGGGGATGAAGGTCTTTATTCATGGCGTCTAATCCCTTCGGAAAAGGCAGAGACTGTACCTGCACAGGGCGTGAACCTCAAGGCCTATTTTTCAATCCCCGCGAGCGGCTTTCCGAGCTTCTGGGCGATGACCGTCACGTTCTGTTTGATGTCCGGGTCGACGTCCATGCGGTTGCCGACTGCGCGGTAGGCGTGCAGAACCGTGGCGTGCGTTTTGCCGAACGAGTTCGCGATGTCCGGCAGGGAGGCGTTGGTCATGCGACGGCACAGGTACATGGCGATCTGCCGCGGCATGGCGACGGACCGGTGGCGGTGCTTGCTGGACATGTCCGACAGCCGGATGTCGAAGTGCTCGGCCACGGCGCGCTGGATGCTCTCGAAGCTCAGGTCGGCCACCGGCTCCTGTTCCAGCGTGTCGCGCAGCAGGTACTGGAGGGCCTCCAGCGTCATCTCGCGGCCCGTGAGCGAGGCGTACGAGACCGCCCGCACCAGCGCGCCCTCGAGACGGCGCACGTTGGAGCGGATGTTCTCGGCGATGAACTGGATCAGCTCGTCCGGCATGACGACGTGCGCCTGGTCCATCTTGTTGCGCAGGATCGCCACGCGCGTCTCCAGGTCCGGCATCTCCAGCTCGGACACCAGGCCCCACTCGAAGCGCGACACCAGCCTCTGCTCCAGGCCGGCGATCTCGCTGGCGGGCCGGTCGCTGGTCATGACGATCTGCTTGTGCGCGTCGAAGAGCGAGTTGAACGTGTGGAAGAACTCCTCCTGCATCCGCTCCTTGCGGCCCAGGAAGTGGATGTCGTCGATCAGGAGGACGTCGGCGCTGCGGTACTTCTTCCGGAACTCGGTCAGGCGGCGCTCCTGCAGCGCGGCGATGTACTCGTTCACGAAGACTTCGCAGGTCACGTAGCAGACGTTGGCCCGCACGGTCTGCGCCGTGTGGTGGCCGATCGCCTGCATGAGGTGCGTTTTCCCGAGGCCGACCCCGCCGTAGATGAACAGCGGGTTGTAGGCGCGCGCCGGCGCCTGCGCCACGGCCTGCGAGGCGGCATAGGCGAAGTTGTTGGAGGGCCCGACGATGAAGCTGTCAAACGTGAAGCGCGCGTTCAGCGACGGCTTCGGCGCGGTCATCCGCGTCAGCTTCTCCCGCAGCGTGCGTCCCACGCGCCGCGGGGCGGACATCTCGACCGCGGGCTCCTGCTGGCGCGGGCTGACCGTGAACGTGATCCGCGGGGACTCGCCCAGCACGGCGGCCAGCGCGTTCTGGATCAGGGGGAGGTAGTTCTCCTCCAGCCAGGTCTGGTAGAAATCGTTGTCGACGGCCAGGACGAGCTCGCCGTCATGCAGCGAGACCGCCCGGATGACCTCGATCCAGCGGGAATACACGTCCGGGTGGAGGATGTCGCACAGGTTGCGGCACGCCTTCTTCCAGACGTCCTCAGCATGTAATTCCTTCACAGTATGCCCCCAAACTGCCGGCGGAGATTGACGCAACGCACCCGTAAGTCGGGCTGAATTTCCGTGACAAAATCGGCTCCAGTTCACACCATGATGCCGGCTTTAACAAGCAGAAAGTATCCACGAGTTGTGAACAGGTTATCCACAGGCCCGCGCGCACCGAAAGACCCCCGTATTCATGGGTCGCGAGGGCTTTTCGAGGGCGGAAAACATCCGAAAGGTGCCCCATGAAGTTATCCACAGGCACGATCCTGATGATCGGGGCGTCGGCGGACTGTCCGGACCTGGAGTACGCGACGGGGTTCCGGGCCCACGACCCGGTGATCGGCGCGGTCGGCGTCGACTGGCGCGCGGTGGTGGTGCCGGATCTGGAGTATGGCCGCGCGCGCCTGCAGGGGCGGGCCGGGCTGGAGGTGTGGACGCCGCGGGCGCTGGGGCTGCGCGGCCGGGGCGCGCGGGACATGGCGTCGTGGGCGCTGCGGCTTCTGCGCCGTCACGGCGTGCGATCCGCGTGTGTCCCCTCGACGTTCCCGCTCGCATCGGCGCGGCGCCTGGAGCGCGCCGGCGTGCCGCTGCGTGTGGCGGCCGGGCCGCTGTTTCCCGAGCGGTCGCGCAAGCGGCCCGACGAGGTGCTCCGCATCGCCGAATCGCAGCGGGCGGCCGTTCGGGCGGTGCGGGCCGCGATCGAGCTGATCGGGGAGTCGGCGCCGGGGCGTGACGGCCTCCTGCACCTGCGGCGCAGGCCCCTGACGTCGGAGGACGTCAAGCGGCGCATCGCCGCCGTGCTGCTCGAGAGCCGGTGCTTCTGCCGCGACACCATCGTGGCCGGCGGGCCGCAGTCGGCCGAGCCGCACGAGGCGGGCCACGGCCCGCTGCCGGCCGGCCAGCCCATCGTCATCGACGTCTTTCCCCAGCACCTTGAGCACGGGTACTGGGGCGACATCACGCGGACCGTGGTGCGCGGGCCGTGTTCGCCGAGGCTGCGGCAGATGTTCCGCGCCGTGCAGGCGGCGCAGCGGGAAGCGCTGAAGGCCGTCAAGGCCGGCGTCAGCGGGGCCACGGTCCATCGGCGCGCGGCGGACACGCTGCGGCAGCGCGGGTTCGACACCGGCGTGGTCGACGGCCGGCCCGTCGGCTTCATCCACGGCACGGGCCACGGGGTCGGCCTGTGCGTGCACGAGGCGCCGCGCGTGTCCCTGGCCGCGGAGCGGCTGCGCGCCGGGCACGTCGTCACCATCGAGCCGGGCCTGTACTATCCCGAGCTGGGCGGGATCCGCATCGAGGACACCGTGCTGGTGACGGCGGACGGCTACCGCAGGCTGGCGGCGTGCGAGGTGCGGTTCGAGGCCTGAGCGCGCTGTCGCAATAAAGCGGGCGGCGACATCGTTATCCCCTTGTCGGCAGCGCAAGGAAGGGCCGGCAGCAGGACAACCAGAAGGAGGCGCGTGATGAAGAGGGCATACGGAGTGTGGGGTGTGGCGGCCGCGGCGGCGATCGCCGTGTCGGCTGTGTCGGCCGTGGCGCAGGAGGACGCGCCGCGGCGGGAGCAGCGCAAGGAGCGCCCGCAGCAGGCGGCGGGAGCGGAGCGCCGCGGGGCGATGGCCGGCGGCATGCAGCGCGGCGGCGGCATGCAGGGCGCGATGGGCCGGGAAACCATGCTGGCCCACTTTGTCAGCAACCCCAAGACCGCCCAGCGGCTGGGCCTGACCAGCAACCAGGTGGCCGCCCTCAGCGAGAAGCTCGACGCCATCCAGAAGCAGAAGGTCCAGGTGCGCGCCGAGCTGGAGATCGCCGGCATGGAGCAGGCGAAGCTTCTGGCCGCCGAGAAGGTGGACGAGGCGGCGATCATGGCCGCCGTGGAGAAGACCGGGTCCGCGCACACGCGCCTGGCGAAGCTCGAGATTCAGCCGATCATCGAGCTCAAGAAGGTCCTGACGCCGGCGCAGGTCGCGATGGCCAAGGACATGGTGCGGGAGCGCCTGCGCGATCGCATGGCCGCCGAAGGCGAGGCGGATGCCGCCGGGCCGCGGAGCGGAAAGGCGGAAGGGGATCGCGGGCCGATGGCGCCGCCGGAGCCGCCGCCCGCGCCGGAGGGCGAGGGCCAGTAACGGATCCGAATGTCGGGCCCGCTGCCTGCGGCTCCGATGGTGTCCGACAGGATTCACAGGATCTTCGGGATTGTTGGCGGAGCGGACGGCGTCTCCCTCTCCCTCTTCCTCGTCGTCGTCCTCGCACGGTCATCTCTGAAAGCGCAGCGAGGGATCTGAAGAGGGCCGTGAAAGCGAAGAAGTGAGATCCCTCTCTGAGTTCGGGATGACGGAACTGGCGTACCGGACAACGTTCAACGCTTAACTCTCAACGTTCAGGGCTGCGGGAACTTGCCCCGCCTTGCCGTACACGTGCGCGTGCACGTAGACGAGCCTCCGGCATGTCGTGAACGCGTGCGGGTGCGCGTACGAATATCATGGCCGCCGAGGCCGTCGGCCCTCCAGTGCAAGGCGCGCCCATTCGCGGGAGGGCGGGCGGCCCCGACCGCCTTGTTGCAACCCCGACGCCGAAAGGAATGCGCGAGGCCACCAACCTCGACTGCAGGCCTGGCAACACCCCAACCGGCTTGAACTGAAACGAGGATGCGCCCCCTCCCCCGTTGCGTCAAATAGAAACGACACCGAAGCGGGAGGCGGTGGTGGGGCTTGTT
>CAZJBP010000195.1:0-6540 GCA_964544115.1 uncultured Victivallales bacterium
GGACGGGCAGAAGGCCCTCGTCCTCGTTCGTGTCCTTCTTCCACTTGGTCTGGCTCGCCCACACGCCCGACCAGGAGTAGCCGGTCACTTCCGTGATGTCCGACCGCACCATCTGCAGCGTGTATTCCAGCAGATGGACGCCCCAATCATACAGGATGCCGCCGGAGATGGACTTGCTGGAGCGCCACCAGTCGCCCGGCTTTCCCCAGCCGGCCCAGTCGATGTCAACGCGTACGATCTCGCCGATGGCGCCCGCCTTCAGATGCTTCATGGCGCCGAGGATGATGCTGTCCCAGTGCCGGTTGTGATACGTCGATAGGACGGCCTTGCTCTTCTTCGCGGCGGCGATCATGGCGTCGCACTCCGCCGTGGTCACGGCCAGCGGCTTTTCCGCCACCACGTTCCGCCCGGCCTTCAGGCACTTCATCGCCAGCGCCGCGTGCGTGTTGTGGGGGGTGATGATCGTGACCAGGTTGACGTCGGACTTCTTCAGCATGTCCTCGACCTTCGTGTAGGTCTCGATGCCCGGGAAATCCTTGGCCGCCACCGCCAAGCGGCTCTCGTCGATCTCGCACACCGCCGCCGGCTTCATGCCCGCGCGCACCATCTCGTCCAGATGCGCCTTTCCCATGTTGAAGGCGCCGCCGTACCCGACCACGCCCACTTTGATGTCAGCCGCTTTCGCGAACTTCTTCATCGGAACCGCTCCATCTCGTCTCAGCCATGAGATGCCGCTGCTCGGGCGGCAGGGCACACGCCCAGTGACTCCGTCCCGAAAGGCCACCCCATGCCAACAACGTTGCCCTAACCCCGCGCGGACCGCAAGCCCGACGTTGATAGCCCCTGCGGCCAGCCCCCAGCGTCGGCCCCCAGCGTCGGTATTGCCACTCTGCGGCGGGCGATATACAGTGAGCGCATGTACACCACCGCTCAGTCGCGTCAAGGATTCACGCTCGTGGAGATCCTCGTTGTCGTGCTCATCATCACGATCCTGGCCACCGTGGTCGGCATTCGCGTCGCCAACCAGCCCGGCGAGGCGCGCATAGCGGCGGCCAAGGCCCAGCTGGTTGTATTCCGGACGGCGTTGAACCTGTACCGGATGAACCACGGGCAGGTGCCCGCGGCCGCTCAGGGACTGGAGGCTCTGTGCCGCTGCCCCACCCGCCCCCCGGTCCCGCAGGGCTATCCGGAAGAAGGGTACATCGAGAGCCGCACGGTGCCGAAGGATCCCTGGGGGCGGCCCTATGTGTATCTGGTGCCCGGCCCGGAGGGTCTGCCGTACGACCTTCTGACCTACGGCGCCGACGGCGAGCCCGGCGGCACGGGCGAGAACGCGGACCTGGGCCTGTCGGCGATGTAAGAACCGGCGCGGGGGCTGCGCCGCTGGAAGCGTCAGCGATCGGCTGCGAACGCTCTTTATCCGCCGTGCGCCGCGATGACCCCTGTGACGATGCGTTTCAGCTCGTCGTGGATCCGCCCGTTCGTGGCGAGAGAGCACAGCCGGTGCGGCTCGTTCAGCCGGTGCACAACCTCGGCCCGGCCGCCGGCGCGGTTGACGATCAGCGCGGCGGCGGCCACGTCCCACAAATACACGCCGGCTTCGAAGTAGCCATCCGCTTCGCCCTTGGCCACCCGGCACATGTCCAGCGCGGCCGACCCCATGCAGCGCACCCGCCGGCAGGGCCCAACCAGCGCGCTCAGGAATGCAAGCGGCTTGTACCCGGCGGCGGCGAGGTGGTCGGTCCCGCTCATGACGAGCGCCGCGTCTAAGAGGTCGGTGGCGGTAACGGAGATTGGTTCCCCGTTTCGCACGGCCGGGGTGTCTGCGGTGGCTGCGAAAAGCTCGCGCAGGTCGGGCGCGAACACCGTGCCGGCCACGACCTCGCCCCGGCTGCGCACCGCCACGGAACAGCACCAGAACGGGGTGCCGTGGGAAAAGTTCACCGTGCCGTCGATCGGGTCGATGATCCACTGGTAGTCCGCGCCCTCACCGGCGCCGTCCACGTGCTGGGGATCCTCCTCGCCCAGGACCTCGTGACGCGGAAAGGCGCCCGCGACGACATCGGTCGCGATGCGCTGGCACTCGATGTCGAGCTGGAGCTTGACGTCATGCGCCGCTACCTTCACCGCCTCGCGCCGGCGACTCCGATTGGCTGCCGCATGCCGCCCCGCGCGCTGCGCCGCCTCCACCGCGCACGCGAGCAAATCGGCATGGGATGGGGGCAGCCCGCCAACCTGACCTGATGGGTGAACCACGGATGACACGGATGGCTGGATGGGACCGGTCGCACTGGGTGTCATCTCACAACTCGTTTCCACTGAAGTGTTGCATACCTGAAGTTCAGAAGGAGCGCCAGACGAAGCCCTGTCAGGGCCAGGTACCCAATCATTTGTGCGGAGTGGGTCTCATTGAAGACGGAAACAACCTTTGGATCTGCTATCACCAGATCGTCAACGATCAGATCGGGCACTAATTTTCCGATCCCGTGACCCTTGTAGGCAACATCGAAGGCTCTCTGCTGGTCAACAACATGGCCACGGTCCCGCAGTTCAATAACAAGGGCCCGCTCGTAGAGCTTCTCGTCGAGTCCGGGTTTCAGCTCATTGAGCACATGCATCGCCGCCCCGATGATCTGCTCGCTCAGCGCGCCATGGATCAGCTCCACCATATCCGTGTTGTCCGTGTGATCCGTGGTCGGCTGCGTTGCACCCGCGTCGAGACTACTCGACCTTCGCCGCTTCCGCGGCACCGTCTGCGGCCTCGGGGGTCTCGGCGGGGCGGTCGTGAAACTTCATCGACACGATCTTCGAGATGCCCTTCTCCGGCATGGTGATGCCGTAGACGCAGCTGGCGCAGGCGATGGTCCGCCGGTTATGGGTGATGACGACAAACTGCGACTGGGCCAGGAAGCCCTCGAGCACCGCCACGAAACGGCCGATGTTCGCTTCGTCGAGCGCGGCGTCCATCTCGTCCAGCAGGCAGAACGGGCTGGGCCGGATCATGTAGATCGCGAACAGCAGCGCAACCGCGGTCATCGTGCGTTCGCCGCCGGACAGGAGCGACACGTTCTGCAGGCGCTTGCCGGGGGGGCGGGCGATGATCTCAATGCCGCACTCCAGCACGTCTTCCTCGTTCACGAGCACCAGCTTGGCGGTGCCGCCGTTGAAGAGCTTCTGGAACATCATCTCGAAGTTGACGTTCACCTGCTCGAAGGTCGAACGGAACATCTCGGACGTCGTCCTGTTGATCTTCCGGATCATCTCCATGAGCTGGTCTTTCGACGTGACCAGGTCCTGCTCCTGGGCCGTCAGGAAGGAGTATCGCTCCTCAAGTTCCTTGTATTCCTCGATCGCGATGAGGTTCACGGGGCCCATGGCGTCGATCTTGGTCCGGATTTCGGCAATCGACGTTTCGATCGTGTCGGCGGTCGGCTTCTCGCCCGGCCACTGGGGCTCCGGCGCCTCGATGATGTCGTGGACGGTCACGCCGTATTCGGATGTCACCCGCTCGATCTGGTTCTGCCGGCGGGCCCGGTCCTCGGCGCGCCTGACTTCAAGGCTGGACGACCGGGTGCGCACCGCATCGTTCTGCTCGCGGGCGCCGGACAGCGCCGCCTCCGCCTGCTTGAGCGTGCCGCCCAGTTCGTCGCGATCGCGCCGCAGCGCGGCGGCCCGCGCCTCGGCCTCTGCGACCGCCTGCTCCAGCCGGGGCCAGTCCTGCTCTGCCGCGCTGATTTCCGACGACAGTCGCTCGATGCCCTGGCGGTACGAGTCGATGCCCGCCGAGCGGCCCTGGATGGCCGACTGCAGCTCCTGCACCCGCTGCAGGGCCGCGGCGTGCTGGCTCTCGATGTGGCGAATCTCCTGGGTGAGCTCGGCAAAGCGGATCCGGTGCTCGGTCAGCTCCGCCTGCAGTCCTGTGTGCCGCGTCTCCAGCGCCGCCAGGTCGCGGTTCTGCTCCTGAACGGACCGGCCCTGCTCGTCCCGCTCTTCGCGCAGCTTCTCCACGCGCGACGCCAGCGCCTGTTTGCGCTCGTCGTGGGATCGGCCCTGGCCGGCGAGGGATTCCAGCTCGAACGTGACGGTGTCGAGCCGCTCGCGCGCCTGGCGGGCCTCGGACGAAACCACCTGGCTCTCGCCTTCCTTCTGCGCCAGCACCCGCCGCTTCTCGTCCACGTGCTGGCGGGTTTCCCGGATCGAGCGCTCGAGGCCCTGCAGATCCTCGCTCAGCGTGGCGACGGCCGCGCGGTAGCCATCGGCCTGCTGGGTCAGCGTCTTGAGATCCTTCTCCGCCTGCTTGATCAGGTTCTTGCGCCCCAGCGGGCTGGCCGCCGTGGGCTCCGGCATGGAGAACTCCAGCAGGCCGTCCGCGTGAAGCACCGCGCCCCGGGGGGTCGCGAAGGTAACGCCGGCGGGCAGTGGCGACGGCAGGGCCGCCAGCGCCTCGACGACCCGCACGCGCCCGACAAGCCGGGTCAGCAGGGGCCGCACCGCATCGGTGCAGGTCAGGTGGCCCAGCAGCGGCTCGCCCGGGCCGTCCGCCGGTCCGCCCTCCGCGGCGCCTCCGGCCTCGCCCGCCACGCGCAGCCGGCAGGCGCCCTTGCGGGCCTCTTCCAGCTTGCGGAGCGCGCCCAGGGCGCTGTCGCGGTCGGCCATCAGCAGGGCGTCCAGCGTGTCGCGCAGCACCGCCTCCAGCGGTATCCGGAAGGGCTCCTCGACCTCCACGTGATCGGCCAGAACTCCGAGGATGACGGCGCGGTCCACGCCGAGCGGGTTGGCCTTGTCGAGCATGAGGCGGGCGCCGCCGGCCGAGCGGTCTGGCGCGCCATCGCTCTCGCGGAGAACGTCGACCTGGGCCTTGCGCGCGGCGATCTGCGAGTGGACCTCCGAGTGCACCTGGCGGACGCGGCGCAGCTCGTCGGTCTTCGCGGCGAAGGACTCCTCCATGCCGCGCAGTTCATTGAGGCCGGCGGAGGCCTTTGCGCCCATCTCGCCCAGCGCCTTGACCATCTCCTCCTGGCGCTGCGTGAACAGCTCCGCGGAGCGCGTCAGCTGCGCCTTCTCGGAGGCCAGGCGCTCGCGCTGGAGCACGGCCGAGCGCTCGCGCGATTCGATCTCGATCAGCTCGTTCTGAACCTTGGAGATCAGGCTCTCCGTCTCGAGGGTCTTCTCGCGCAGGCGCTGCAGGCGGCTGCGGGACTCGTCGATGGCCTTCTGGTGATCGGCAAACGTGCGGCTCGCGCCGTCCAGCTTCTGCCGCGCCTCTTCGTGCTGCTCGCGGACGGACGCCAGCTTCCGCCCCGTGCCTTCGGCCGCACGCTGCTGTTCATCGACGACCTGCTGGTTGCGATCGATCTCGCGCGTGTCCCGCTCCCGCCACGCCTCGTATTCGGCAATGCGCTGGCGGTTGGTCTCCACCTTCTCCCGGCGCTGCTGCAGGCTGCTGCGCGCCTGGACGCCGGACTCCAGCACCAGCGTCGTCTCATGTTCGTTGCGGGTGATCTGCTCGCGAAGCTCGCCGGCCTGGCGCTCGAGCGCCTGGATGCGGGCGTGCGTCTCCTCGGCCTGCCCGCCGAGTTCGGCGATCTCCCGCTCCAGCGCCTGCAGCGCGGTGTCGGCGCTGCGCGTGCGCTCACAGGTGAGGAACAGGTCCAACTGCCGGAGCTCCTCGCGCAATTCCTGGTAGCGGCGGGCCTTGCCAGCCTGGCGCTGAAGCGATCCGATCTGGCGCTTGACCTCGCGGATCACGTCCGCCAGCCGCAGCAGGTTGGCCTCCGTGCTCTCGAGCTTGCGGATGGCCTCCTTCTTGTCGGCCTTGAACTTGGTGATTCCGCTGGCTTCCTCGAACACAGCCCGGCGGTCTTCCGGCCGCGCGCTCAGCACGCGGTCGATGCGGCCCTGCTCCATCAGCGAGTACGAGGTCGTACCGACGCCGGTGTCCATGAAGAGCCGCTGGATGTCCTTGAGGCGGCACGGCGTCTTGTTCAGAAAGTACTCGCCCTGCCCGTCGCGGAACACGCGGCGCGTGATGGTCACTTCGTCGTACTCGGTCTGCAGCACGCCTTCGCAGCCCGCGAAGGTGATGCTCACCGAGGCCATCCCCATGGGTTTGCGGGCATCAGTGCCCGTGAAGATCACGTCCTGCATTGTCGAGCCGCGCAGGGCCTTCGCGCTCTGCTCGCCGATCACCCAGCGGACGGCGTCGGCGATATTGCTCTTGCCGCAGCCGTTGGGGCCGACAATGCAGGTCATACCCGGCTCGAACTCCAGCCGCGTCTTATCTGCAAAGCTCTTGAAACCAACGATTTCCAGCGACTTAAGGTACACGCACAAACCCCGCCGTCTTGAGTGGGTAACGCAGTCCGGGTGTCTATATCACGCGGGGGACCGGTCATCAATCCCAATCCGGGTACATGGGGATTCGCACAGCGACCCGTACTCGTACACGTCCTCGTTCGCGCCGACTCACTTGAACGCATTCCGGCCTAATCCCGGTCTGACTTCGTGCACGTTTACGTTTACCGCTCCGCTGAGTACGTG
>CAZJBP010000196.1:0-6501 GCA_964544115.1 uncultured Victivallales bacterium
CGGCGCACAGTTGGAAACGGAGCGCGCCGAGGCGGACAAGAAGATGCGCCAGGCCGAAGCCGAGGGACGGCGCGCAATGGCCGTGGCCGTCGAGCAGGAAATGAAGGCGCGTGTTCAGGAGATGCAGGCCAAGGTGATCGAGGCCAAGGCGGAGATCCCCCGCGCCATCGCGCAGGCGTTCCGCGACGGGCATCTCGGCGTCATGGACTTCTACCGGCTGCAGAACATCGAGTCCGACACGCAGATGCGCAAGTCGATCGCCGGCAGCGATAACGAGACCTCCGAGGCGCAGGCATGACAGGGCCAACCGCCAGCCTGTTGCCGCTGGCCAACGGCATCGAGTCGCTGTTCTGGGTCGTCGTGGTGGTCGGGTCGATCATTGCGCAGATCGCCAAGGCCGCACGGAAGGCCCAGAGCCAGCGAGGCCAGGGAACGCCCCTTGCGCCCCGCGAGGGACCGGACCTTCCGTCAGGATCTCCCGAGGATGAACTGAGGCAGTTTCTGGAGTCGCTTGGCGGCGGCCAGCCCCGCCAGGTTCAAGGCCCTCCGCCTCCGCCACCGCGTGAACTCCGGCCGTACGCCGCTCCCACCGCTCCTCGCCCGAGGAGCGCTCCGCCGGTCCGTCGGGGGGTGGCCCCGGTGCAGGCCGTGCATACACCTCGACCGCCCCGACCTCCGCGCCCGGCGGCAAGGCAGAGCCATGTCCGCACAGAGCATCGACATGTGCGCACGGAGCATCGACATACGCAACGAGCCCGGGTGTCGGTGTTGCAGCACAAGCAGTCGCCCGCGGCAGCTCCGGCCCGGCGCCCCCCCGCCATCGCTTCCACCGCACAGCCCGCGGTGAGGGTCACGACACCTCAGCCCCAGGCGGCCGCCGCGCCGGCCCAGCCCACAACCACGCCCGCCGGAAACCGCCCCGTGCTTATAGCCCGGAAGAGTCTCCATGCAGGCGTGCTCCGCGCGGCAGTGGTGTGGCGCGAGATTCTCTCTCCTCCGATAGCCCTGCGGCGGCCGTCGAGCTTATAGCCGCCCCGGGGCCCTGCGGGTTAGCCCCGCAGTTTACCGGCGCTCCCACACAAGCGGAAACGCGTCACCTTCGAGCTTTGCGCCGTCGACCACTGTTACGAATGGCTTCATCAAGTGGTCGCCACTCGCCACGTAACGCGTTTGTTCGGTCATGTAGTGCAACGCAATGGCACGGCGCGGCCGGCCGCTGCGGTTGGCCGATGAACCGTGCCACGTCAACCCGTGATGGTAGTGCACTTCGCCTTTGCTGACGGGACACGTCGCCACGGTGAACTTCCGGCCTTCACACTCCGCCGGCATTGCGTCGAACGTCGGAATGGTGTGGAGGAAGTCGATCTTGTCTCCCCACCGATGCGAACCCGCCACCATGCTCATGCATCCGTTCTCCGCATCCACGTCATCAAGCGCGACCCAGGCCGTGACCTGGTGAGGCGAATCAAGGATCCGCCAGTACGGCCAGTCCTGGTGCCACATGTTGACGCCGCCGGTCTCGGCGGGCTTGAACTGGATCTGGTCGTGCCAGAGCCGCAGTTGTTGAGCTCCAGTTAGCTGCGCGACCTCCTCTGTGATCTGCTTGTTGCGCACCAACGCGGCAAACGGCGCGCTCGCATCGCCAATGTTGACGATCTGCCAGACCACGGTGCCTGCATCCCTCGCGAGATTGCGAAGAACGAGTGGCTGCTTGACCGGCTTATCGCGATCACGAATGACGCGCTCCACCTCTGCGCGCAGGACCTCGACCTGTGCATCGGTCAGCACGCGTCCGGCCCGCAGATAACCGTCTCGTTGGAATTGTGCTACTTGATCAGCCGTCAACATGGCTCTCTTTCCTTTCCTTGTGTAACTGAACAGGGCCGTGGCCCCGCTTCACATCATCCCCTCCACGGCGGCGATCATGCGGAAGGCGGTGTGTGAGGTCAAGAGTGTACCCGATCGCACGCGCCACCCCCGGGCAACGGCCTGGCAAGGTGGCAATGACGCAATCCCCGCCAACCGTCGTAAGGCGGCCCTGCTTGATTAATCAGCGAAGGTGGACTATTAGCCTCTCGCCATGGGGTACGAAGGGAGCATGGCATTGCGACCCAAGGAGAATCTCCTGAGGATGATTCACCATGATGCGCCGCAGTGGGTCCCCAACGGGATGGAGCCCGCTGTGATGCTGTCGCCCCCCTTTGTCACGCGGCCCAGCCACGCCGGCGTTGACGCTTGGGGCGTGCGGTGGGAGATGGATGTCGCCGGCACCTACCCCGCCGGCGATCCACACGTGTGTACCGACATACGGGCATGGCGGGATCAGGTACGCTTCCCGGATCTCGACGCCTGCGACTGGACGCGCTTTCCCGCCGGCTGGGGCGGACAGGGCGAGCCCGTGGACATCAATGCCATCGATCGGGACGCGCACCTCGTATGTGGCATCGTGGAGCTCAGCCTGTTCGAGCGCTCGTACCTGCTCCTGGGAATGGAGCAGGCGCTGATGGCCTACGTGAGCGAAACAGAATGCATGGATGAGTTGCTGGGCGCCATTACGGACTTTAACATCGCGGTGATTGAACGCCTCGACGATGCGGTGGATGTCGACATGATATGGTACGGGGACGATTGGGGGACGCAGACCCAGCTCTTCCTTCGGCCAGAACTGTGGCGGCGCACGGTGGGAAAGCATACGCGCCGCGTGTACGAGTGCATGCAGAGGCGCGGCATCATCATCAACCAGCACTCGTGCGGGAGGATCGAAGAGATCCTTCCCGACATTGTGGACATGGGCGCCCAGGTGTGGAACCCCTGTCAACCGTGCAATGACCTGGCCGCCCTGAAGAAGCGGTTCACGGGGCGAATCGCCTTCTGCGGCGGCATCGACAGCCAGTTCGTGCTCGATCGTCCCGGCGTCACGGTTGAGGACGTGCGGGCGGAGGTCCGAAGGAGGATCGACGAGATGGCCGAGGGCGGGGGGTACATCGCATCGCCCAGCCATGGCGTTCCCTACCTCCCGGATATCATCGCCGCCATGAACGCGGAAATCGAATCGTACGGAAGACAGTTCTTCAAAAGGAAGGGGACGCCTCATGGCCTACGCTCTTGATGACACCGAACGTCGCTATCTACGCGAGCTCGCCCGCCGCCAGGCGGAGATCGCCGCGCTCCCGGTGATGGCACAGCGCCGCCGCATGTGGACCGACATGAATGACGGAAAGCCCGGTACGCGGCCGCCGTTTGTCATCGAATCATGGACCTTCGACCGAGACTTCATGCCCGACTCCATCTTCCGGTGTCGATCGGGTTACGGGCGCCAGCTGGAAGGGGGGTTCCTGCGGAACATCCGCCACCATGAGATCCTCAACGATGACCACGTCTGTCCCGACACCCTGGACCTGTACTGGCACGTCTGGTGCAATGAGTTCGGAATCGACATCCCCACGACGTACGCGAAGGACGCGGAAGGTGTCGCGACCGCTTACCACTTCGACTGTCCCATCAAGGACCTCAACGATGGTTTCGATTGCGTACGGCCGTCCACCTTCGGGGTAAATCGCGACTCGACGCGCGAGGAGAAGGCGTTCCTGGAGGAGACCTTTGGCGACATCCTGCCGGTGGTCATGCGCTCGGGCACCTACGGGGGCAACAACCTGACCCAGCGACTGATGCGGCTCATGAGCATGGAGACCTTCTTCGTGGCGATGTACGACTGCCCCGACAAGCTCCACGCGCTGTTGGCCCTGCTGCGGGACAACGCCATACGCATGGCCCGCTGGGCAGAGCAGGAGGGGCTGCTCGAACTCAACAACGGCAACCAGACCACCTGCGGAACCTGCTTCAACTTCACGACGCTCCTCCCACGGTCTCCTGTCGCTCCGGGTCAGGTCAGGCTCTCAGACATGTGGAGCGGCATGGACAGTCAGGAAACCGTGGGGGTCTCGCCCGAACTCTTCCACGAGTTCTGCTTCCCCTACTACCGCGAACTCGCGGCGATGTATGGCCTGGTCTACTGGGGGTGCTGCGAGCCGGTCGACCCGATCTGGGAGCGCTCGCTGAGCCACCTGCCCAACCTGAAGGCCGTGTCCATCTCGCGATGGGCCAACCAGGCCTTCATGGCCGAAGCGCTCGACGGCAAGGGCGTCGTCTTCTCGCGCAAACCCAACCCCAACCTGCTCGGACTGGACGTCCGGCTCAACGAGGAGGCGTGGGCCCGGGAGATTCGGGAGACCCTGGAGCTGACCGCCGGAAGGGATGTTGCGCTCGAGTTTGTGGTCCGCGACGTCTATTCTATGCACGGCAACCTCGACAAGCCGCGTCGTGCCGTTGAGATCGCTCGCCGCGAAATCGACCGTTTCTTCCCTCAGCGCGACGGCCATACGTAGACCCGCATCATCCGGGAGCCCCACTGCTTGGCCTCGGCGTGGGTCTTGAAATACAGGTCGATGTGCTGCCCCGTGATCATCCCGCCGCGGTCCTCAACGCGCCCGAACCCATACCCCTCGACATACATCACGACACCAAACGGGTAGAGCGCGCCGTCGGCCGCAATGCTCCCCGGGCGGGCCATCCTCCCGCT
This sequence comes from uncultured Victivallales bacterium, assembly GCA_964544115.1. Lineage (GTDB taxonomy): Bacteria > Verrucomicrobiota > Kiritimatiellia > UBA8416 > JADHWI01 > CAZJBP01. The sequence goes on from CAZJBP010000196.1 coordinate 4,580, forward strand.
GGCCGTCATGCCGATCACCTTCGGGCGGCCCTCGTGCGCCCCGGAGGCGACGACGGGCATTCCGAGCCAGTTGCGCCGCCAGCTGCAGCAGATTCCGCACGAGCAGTACCCGGTCACCCGCATCATGCGCACAGCCGGCCGGGTATGATTCGGAGGGCGGATCGTGCTGCAGCCGCCCACGACCACAGCAACAGCCAGAATGGACGCCGCGGCAACGACCAGCACGCCAAACGCTCTGCGGATGCGACTCACACCGGCAGCATACCGTACGGGCGCAGGAGCGGCAATGCACCAGGACGGGCGCAGGCCTAAGCCCGCACACGGGGGTGCAGCCGCCGCTGGCGGCGCAGCATGAGGATGAATTCCAGGGCGTCGCGCAGCGGGCTGAGCAAGCTGCGGTCACGGCCGTACGACATCTCCACGGGCACAGAGTCGACCCGGTACCTGTGGGCCGAGAGCTCCAGAAGCATTTCGGACTCCGCGGATCGACCTGTCGAACGCACGTTGACGTGCTGAAATACATCGCAGCAATAGAAGCGGAACCCGCACTGGCTGTCGGGGATGTAGCCACCCATGCGGTGGTTCAGGATCGCCGTGGCCAGCCTGTTGGTCCATCGCCGGACCAGCGGCAACGAGTCCTCCGAGCCCATGCGGTTGCCTACGATGACGTGCGTCCCGGTCCGGAGATGCGCTTCAACAAGGGCAGGGATATCGCTCGGCGAGTGCCGTCCGTTCCCGTCCAGCGTCACCGCCGCCGTAAACCCCTGCTCAATCACGTAGTGGAAACCCGTCGCAAGGGCGGCGCCTTTGCCGCGTTTCAGCTCGTGCCGCAGAACGACGGCGCCCGCCTGTCGCGCCTGCTCGGACGTTGCGTCCGTCGATCCGTCATCCACCACCACCACGTCGGCGCAATGCGACAGGACGCCCCTGACAACCCAATGGATGCGGTCGGACTCCTGATAAGCCGGGATCACGACACAGAATCGTGGAGGAGCACGCCGTGGGGCAGGCCGACGTTCGTTAGCCTGCAGATTGTCGGGCGACGTATGCATTCCGTCCACACCTCATCGAGCCGGAGTCCCACGCGGGTACCTACGCCGCGATGATGGCACGCCTGCCCGCGCGGGGCAAGGCCCACGTCTGTGCGCCTACTTAGGGGGCCTTGCCGTCTTAATCGTGCTCCTAATCTTGCTCTTAATCCGCTCGTGTATAAGGGATTACGATTAAGATCAAGATTAGGACTCGGATGGGAAATAGTGCTTAACCAAGCGCCATTCGATGCCGATGCAGACCCCGAAACGACAGAAGAGGATTAGATGCGTCTTCCCTGCCACGTCTGCGGGAACGGAAAGTGCGCCCCCCCGCCGAGCTACGGGGCCCGGCAGAGAAGCCCCAGGGCCTCCTCCATGCCTTTCCAGCAGCGCTCGGCGTCAGGGATGCGGTTGCAGATAAAGGAAAAGCACAGCATCCGCCCGGAACCGGTTTGAGCATAGCCCGAAAGGGCTGCGACGGATGCCAGTGTGCCCGATTTGCCCTGCACGCGACCCTTGACTCCCTCTGCCGTCAAGCGCTTCTCCAGCGTGCCACTCGTCCCGCTGACCGCCATGCTGCTCCGAAAGACGGCCCCGTCCGGCTGCACGGCCATCATCGCAAGCAATCGAACTGTGTCCCGGCAGGTGACGCGGTTATCGATACTCAACCCGCAGCCGTCGGCCGCCCGGTACTCTCCATGGGTGACGCCCGCCGCGCCCAGCACCTCCATCACGGCACGGGTGCCGTTGGCGTAGTTGGCCCGCCCGTACACACCGTACCCCAGGTTCAGCAGGACCATTTCCGCACGGAGGTTGTCGCTGTGCGACAGCATCGAGGGCAGCAGTTCGCGCAGGCTGAGGCCCGGCAGGCGGAAGAGGAGCCGTTCCTGG
>CAZJBP010000197.1:0-1652 GCA_964544115.1 uncultured Victivallales bacterium
CTCCGAGCGCCAGCCCCATATGCGGGGTGCACTGAAACGAGGATGCGCCCCGCGCACAACGCCCCAGCCCTACGGGGCGGCGAGAGCCGTCAGCGCTGCGGCAGCATCGTCGCGCAGGCCGGGTTGTGTGTCGGCTGCGGCCTCGACCAATCGTTCGCGGGCCGGCTCCCATCGGATCTCGCCCAGGATCCTGATCGCCTGACGGCGCGCGGTCGCTCCCATCACGGGCCAAGCATCCAGAAGCGCGGCGCCAGCGGCCTCTCGCGGCAGCATCAGCAATGATTTCTGCGCGGCGTTTCGCACGGTGAACACAGGATCCGCCAGCGCGGCGATCAACGGACCCAGCGCCCGGGCATCGCCCAGCTCGCCCAGCGCCACGGCGGCCTGGATGCGGCGCCCCTCCTTGTCCGACGCCATGTGCGGCAGGATGCCTTCCAGCGAGTCGCGGTCGCGCCATTTGCCCAGCGTCCGGATGGCCGCTCCGGCCGAATCCTCGTCTTTCAGCAGCGGGCGGACCTTCGGCGCGTGCTCCGGCGTGTTGAGAAAGCCCAGCAGGAACACCGCCGTCTTGCGTACCTCGTTCGTCGGATGCGAGAGCAGGCCCAGCAGCGTCTCGGCAGCCGCATTCGTAGGCACGCCGGGCAGCATCTCGCGGGCGTAGATGTAGAACCAGGGATTCTCCGATCCGGCGCGCTCGACGAGGTACCCCAGCGCAGGCACGCCCCGCCGCATCAGCTCCGCCTTGGCGGCGGCCTTCGCGTCGCGGCGGGAGGCGGTGTCGCCGTAGCGCGACGCATGAAACAGGATCTCATCCAGCGTGGACGACGGCAATGGCCGGGGCGGCTCGGGAGGCAGCGCCGCCGCCGCGGACAGGCCGACACACAGGCAAGCCACGAAGAGCACCCTACTCTTTAACATCGTAAATGATCCCGAAATTCGGCCGCAGCATGCGGGCGCCGTCAACTGCGCCTTCGCTGTAGCGATCGCGGCCGCCCAGATCCATCAGGACAGAGAGACTCCCGTAGCCGCGATCGGTGTTGTGATGCCCCATGCCCTGGCATTCGCCGTCACGCCGTCCAAAGTAGGCGTCGCTGCCGGCCCCATCGCACAGGATCGCTGCGCTGTTGTTGATGGCGCGGCCCTGTGAAAAGTGATCGGCGGTGTACGTGTCGTTGCCGGCACCGTCGATCAGGATGCCCGCTGCGAAGTCGTGCGCGCTGCCCTGGGCCAGGCTGTACCCCGTGTAGACATCGTCGCCCTCTCCGTCGAACAGCAGGCCGGAGGACAGGTGGATGCCGACGCCCTGACCGTACTCGTACACGCTGTAGGCGTCCTGGCCGGTCACGTCGAGCAGCATTCCAAGCGAATACCAGTAACTGACGCCCTGCCCATACACATCGGCCGTGTACGTGTCGTTGCCCTCCAGATCCACAAGCACGCCGATGCCGCCGCCGCATGACGGGCGCATGCCGAAGCCGAAGCCCTGCGCCAGGGACAGGTGCCGTTCCTTGTGCCGTTCGTAGTCGGGCTCCACGCCTCCGGCCGTATACGTGTCGTTGCCGCCCGCATCGACCAGCCACGCCGTCGCCAGCGGCCCGGCATATCCCTGCGCGTAAACGCCCGCGTCGTACAGGTCGCGGCCACCATCGTCC
>CAZJBP010000197.1:1752-6481 GCA_964544115.1 uncultured Victivallales bacterium
CGGCAAACCGCGTCGCGCCCTCCACCCGCTCGACCGCCCCGGTCGCATCCAGCCAAGCGCCCGCCAGCCGCCACCAATCGCCGCGCAGGCCCTGCGCGGACGCCGCCAGCGCGGCATCCGCCATGCGCGTCGCGTGCAGCGGCTCTGTCAGGCAACGGCGCACGTCGGGCAGGACGAGGCGCGTCTCCGCCACGTCCTTCTTGAATCCGAGGTCACTGACCCCCATGTTCAGCGCGTCCAGGGCGCGGACGAGGTGGTTGGAGTAGGCCGGGGGAAAGACGAGTGCTTCCGATTCTGCGGCGGCCGCCGCCAGACCCGGGCCAACCGTGGTCAGCAAGAGCATCCCCAGGTGAAGCCAGCGGCCACCGCGGGTCGTTCCCTTATTCCGCTGCGTCACGTTCACCCCGCAGCTCGCGGAGTTTGGCAGCCGGGTCGCCTTCGCGCAGCAGCGACTCGCCGATCAGAAAGCCGCGGTAGCCCGCCGCCAGGAGCCGCTCCACATCGCCGCGCGTGCGGATGCCGCTTTCGGCCACCGACAGGCGGCCCGCAGGAATGGCGGTGCCCAGGCCCAGCGCCACGGCGAGGTCCGTCTTGAGCGTCTTCAGATCGCGGCTGTTCACGCCGATGACCGCGTCCGGAAGCTCCAGCGCCGCTTCAACCTCGCGCCCCGTGTGCGCCTCCGCGAGCACGTCCAGGCCATGCTCGCGCGCCGCCGCATACAGCTCGGACATCTGGCCCGGCCCCAGCGCCGCCACGATCAGCAGCACCACGTCCGCGCCCCAGGCGGCCGCCTCGATCACCTGGTAGGGAACGCTCACGAAATCCTTGCGCAGGACGGGCAGGTCCACGGCGGCGCGCACGGAGCGCAGGTGCTCCTCCGAACCCAGAAAGTGCCGCGGCTCGGTCAGGACGGATATCGCGCAGGCGCCGGATTCGGCATACAGGAGCGCCGTGCGCTCGGGGTGGTAGTCCGGCTGCAGCACGCCGGCCGAAGGGCTGGCCTTCTTGACCTCTGCGATCACGCGGGCGCCTGTGCCGGCGGCCAGCGCCTTGCGCAGATCGTGGTGGCAACGACCGCGCGCCGCCTCTTCCAGCGCGCGCAGCGGCACGCGACGGCGATCCGCGACCGCATCGGCCTGCCGCTCCTTCATAATGGAGTCGAGGACGTTCATCACCCTCGCTGCGTGCACTCGATCAGTTTCTCGAGCGCCGCGCGCGCGCGGCCGCTGTCGATGGACTCCTGCGCCAGGCGCCAGCCCTCGCGGAGGGTGCCCGCCTTGCCGCCGGCGGCAATCCCCGCGGCCGCGTTCAGGCAGACGATGTCGCGCGGGGCTCCCTGGGCGCCGCCCAGCACGCCGCGCGTGATCGACGCGTTGAAGGCGGCGTCGCCGCCTGCCAGGGAAGCCGCCTCGGCGTAATCGCCGGTGTATTCCGCCGGATCCAGCTCGTAGGTGCGCACCTGGCCGTCGGCCAGCTCGCTCACGCGGGTCCGCGCGGTGGTCGTGATCTCGTCCATGCCGTCGAGGCCGTGCACGATGAATGCGCGCCGGCTGCCGAGGAGCCGCAGCACGTGGGCGAACGGCTCGGTCAGCTCGGCGGAAAAGACGCCGAGAATCTGCCCCTTGGCCCCGGCGGGGTTGGTCAGAGGGCCCAGCATGTTGAAGATCGTGCGCACGCCCAGCTCGCGCCGCGGCCCCATCGCGTGCTTCATAGCCGGGTGCAGCTTCGGGGCAAACAGGAAGCCGATGCCGGCCTCGCGGATGGACTCTTCGACCACGTCGGTCGGCACGTCGATGTTCACGCCCAGTGCGGCCAGCACGTCGGCCGACCCGCACTGGCTGCTGATCGCGCGGTTGCCGTGCTTGGCGACCGGCACGCCGGCTCCGGCCACGACGAACGCGGCCGTGGTGGAGATGTTGAACGTGTGCAGGCCGTCGCCACCCGTGCCACAGGTATCCACCACCGGCAGGCCGCCGGCATCGACAAAGACGGCGTGCTGCCGCATCGACGCGGCGCCGCCTGCAATCTCGTCCACCGTTTCGCCCTTCATGCGCAGCGCCACGAGGAACGCCCCGATCTGGGCCTGCGTCGCCTGCCCCGACATGATCAGGTCAAACACGGCCGACGTCTCGGCGGAGGTCAGATCCCGCCGGTCGATCAGCTTCTGGAGGTAGTCCTTCATGGAGCCGCCACGCGACGACGCTTCTCGTCGTCGACGATCGTCAGGAAGTTCCGCAGCAGGCGCTTGCCGCTCGGCGTCAGCACCGACTCGGGATGAAACTGCACGCCGTACGTCGGATGCGTGCGGTGATGGACGCCCATGATCTCGCCGTCCTCGCTCGTGGCATCCACCACGAGCTCCGGCGGCACCGTGTGGCGAAGGATGGCCAGCGAGTGGTAGCGGCCGGCGGCGAAGGGCTTGCGCATTCCGGCGTAGAGGGGCGTCTCGTCGAAATCGACCATGGACGTCTTGCCGTGCATGATGCGGGCCGCGTTGGACACCGTGCCGCCGAACACCGCGCCGATGCACTGGTGCCCCAGGCACACGCCCAGCAGGGGAATGCGGCCCGAGAACCGGCGGATGACCTCCATCGAGATGCCCGCCTCCTTCGGCGTGCAGGGCCCGGGTGAGACCACGATGCCGTCCGGGTGCAGCGCCTCGACCTCGTCAACGGTCACCTCGTCGTTGCGAAAGACCTTCAGGTCGCCGCCCTGGCTGGCGAGGATCTGTACCAGGTTGTAGGTGAACGAATCGTAGTTATCGATCAAGACAATCATGGCACGTTCCGCCGCCCGGCCTTCACCGGGCCTACCTCACTCGGCAATCGCCAATCCCCTGGCGGCCATGGCCACCGCGCGCTCGACGGCGCGGGCCTTGTGGCGCGTCTCCTCGTATTCCTTCTGCGGGTCCGAGTCGAACACAATTCCCGCGCCCGCCTGCACGGCCAGCTGTCCGCCGTGGATGTCCATCGTGCGGATGGTGATCGCCAGGTCCATGGTTCCGTCGTAGCCGATGTAGCCGACGGCGCCGCCGTAGGCGCCGCGGGGGCCGTTCTCCAGCTCATGGATGATTTGCATCGCCCGGATCTTCGGCGCGCCCGACAGCGTGCCGGCGGGGAACGTCGAGCGGATGACATCGTAGGCGTCACAGCCCGTGCGCAGCACGCCCTGCACGTGGGAGACGAGGTGCATGACGTGGCTGTAGCGTTCGACCACCATGTACTCGGTGACTTGCACGCTGCCGGCCTCGGCCACGCGACCGACGTCGTTGCGACCTAGGTCCACCAGCATGACGTGCTCGGCCTTCTCCTTCTCGTCGGCCAGCAGTTCATCGGCCAGATGCCGGTCCTCCTGCTCCGTGGCGCCACGCGGCCGGGTGCCCGCGATCGGGCGCACCTCGATGCGGTTGCCCGTGAGGCGGACCATGATCTCCGGCGACGAGCCGACCAGCGTGCGGTCGCCCAGCTTCAGGAGGAACATGTAGGGGGACGGATTCAGGTAGCGCAGGGCGCGGTACAGATGCAGCGGGTCGAGCGTGGAGGCGGCCGTGAACCGCTGGCTCAGCACGGCCTGGATGATGTCGCCCGCGTAAATATAGTCCTTGGCGCGCGCCACCATGGCCTTGAAGGCCTCGGGCGTCATCGACGGCTCGAAGGCGGGCGGGGGCACCTGCCGTTCTGCAGCCAGCGACGGCGCGGGTCCGCGCAGGCGACCCTCAATGGCGGCAATCTGGCGCAGCGCCCCGGCATAGGCGGCCTCCGGATCCGATCCCGGGCGGGTGCAGACCACGATCTTCGCCGTGTGCCGCACGTTATCGAACACGATGAGCTTGTCGACTTTCAGAAACGCGCTGCACGGGTCCACGCGGTGAAGGTCCGGCTTGGGGACCGGCATGCGCTCGAACTCGCCGATGGCCTCGTAGCCCAGAAACCCGACCGCGCCGCCGCAGAAGCGCGGCAGCCCGGGCAGCGTGGCCACGCGCACGCCCCGGTAAACGTCCCGAAGCGCCTCCAGCCCGCCGCCGGCGCCCCGGGAATGGTCGACGGTCATCAGCAGTTCGGGATCCACGCCCACGAACGAATAGCGGCCCCAGGTCTCGCCGCCCTCGACGCTCTCCAGCAGGAAGGCGTTGCGGCAGTCGGAGAAGCGCCGCAGCACCGACACGGGCGTCTCCGTGTCGGCCAGGAACTCGTCATAGACCGGCACAATGTCGTGCGACCGCGCCAGCTCCCCATACGTCTTCCGGTCCGGATACATCGAGCCGCAGGTTATCCGGTCCCCCACCCCCGGTCAAGCTGTCGACGACAGCCGTCGGGGGCGGGCGCATCTCCGTTTCGGTGCACGCCGGATGGGTGCACTCCTATATCCACGCAACCCCAGGCGCAAATGACTGCGGGAGGTGGGCCAAAACGAGCGGGTACGCCCTCCCTTTACCGGCCCGCCCGCAGGGCCGGGGCGGTGGCGCACGTGGCGCGGATCGGGTTGCGGCGGTCACGCCGCTCGAAACCGGACGCGGGAGATCGGTCCGGATGCAAGGCGACGAGGGGGGCGCCAGACTTCCCGTCTGCGCCCCCCGAAGGCAACGCGGCAGACGGGCCGATATCACGCGCCCGTGTTTTGACCCGATCCGCGACACATCCCCCGTCAGCCTTAAGACCGATCCGGCCACCACTAGCCGCCCGAGGTCGATACCGATACCGATGCCGACCCCGACGCAGAAGAGAGGAAT
>CAZJBP010000198.1:0-6381 GCA_964544115.1 uncultured Victivallales bacterium
GCCAGCATGCGCTGCGCGATATAGCTGCCGCCGCCGGGTTCGGCGCCCGGGTACCAGACCGACCACCACTGTATGAGAATGGGAATCAGGAACACCGCCAACAGCACCTCGGCATTGCCGAAATCCGGAAGAAAGTTCAGTGCCGACGGATGAATCTGGTTCACCTTCGCGACCAGCCCCGACAGACCGCCGACCTCAGGCTGTCTCAGGGCAAACACGGCCAGCATGACCGAGCCGGTCATGGCGACGCCGAACTGGAGCAAGTCCGCGATCAGGACGCCCCATAGCCCGGAGATGACCGCGAACAGCGCGCAAACCGTGCCGCAGATGACCAGCGTCGGAACCGGCGGCCAGCCAAAGGCCACGCCGGCGATCTTGACCGCCGCCAGGTTCACCGTGGCCATGATGAAGCAGTTGAAAAAGAGGCCGAGGTAGACCGATCGGAATCCGCGCACGGCGCCGGCGGCCTTGCCGGAATAGCGCAGTTCGTAGAACTCCAAGTCCGTCATCACGCCGGAGCGCCGCCACAGACGCGCATACAGGAAGACCGTCATCATGCCGCTGAGGAGAAACGCCCACCAGCACCAGTTTCCGGCAATGCCGTCGCGGCGGACAATATCCGCGACCAGGTTGGGCGTGTCGGTGCTGAACGTGGTGGCCACCATGGAGACGCCGATGAGCCACCACGGGGCGGCGCGACCCGATGCAAAGAACTCCGATGTGTTGCGACCCGCCCGCTTCACGAAGTACAGGGCAGGGATGAACGTCGCCAGGAGACACACCGACATGACAACCATGTCAACCGCGTGAAGCGTCATCTACTCGCTCCTTCCCGCGGGGCCCCACCCCGCTGACTCATGGATCTTGCGACTCCCAATCTACAGAGACATTTCCCAGGCGCGCAACGACTTGATGTCCGCCTTCGCGTTGCGCACGGCGAAGCCAAGCCGGCCGGCGCCCGGCTTATAGACATAGGTCTGCATCAACAGATCGTCCACGTAGAGCTCGAACATGCCCCTTCGCGACAGCAGCCGGAACGTGTGCTCCCGCCCGTCCTCGAGGCCGGTCACAGTGGCACAGTGCTTGCCCGTCACGTCCAAAGCGTTGAAGGTTCCGGCAGCGGCTTGCAGATGCCCGATGCGCGTTTCCCGCCCCTCCGGCGCGCCAATGCCCATGAGCGTGGCCAGGGACGTGCCTTCGCCTTCGTCCAGGGCAAGGCCCGCCGCCGCACCCGCAGCCAGGGCCTGCGCGCGAAGGGTTCCCTCCAGCACAACGCCCCGCTCCGGGCTGAAGGTCTCGTCGAGGTAGGTCGCCGCATATCCCTGCGTGCCGTCGAACGTGGTGGACGTTCTGCTCAGGGCCAGCGGCCGGCCCTTCAGCGCCTCGTTGCCCTTCCACCAGCCCAGCCGCAAAACGCCGCTCCGGTCGACAACCGGCTTGCGCAGCGGCAGGAGCCAGGGGGACATGTCGCCGGGCGACATGGAGGCATAGTTGCTGATCAGCAGTTCACCGCTCCCGCGGCACCAGACGGCCAGCCAGGAGATGTTCTGCTCGGAGTTGCCGCACAGCCGCATGGCGTCGGCCTGGGGCCGGAACGGCCCGCGCGGGTCGTCGGCGACAAACACGAACATGCCGTACCCCTTGAAGCCCAGGTACCCGCCGCCGCCGATCAGGTAGAACTTCCCGTCGAGCCGCTCGCATCCGCCCCACTCGAGATCGATCGGGGACCTGTCCCCCCACTCCACCCGCGCCGGCGGCAGGACGTCCCACGCGCGGCCGTCCGGCGACTGCATCATGCCAACGCCGCGTGGCTGACCGGGCTTCGCCACGGACACCGGGTGGCCCCAGTAGCCGGCTGAGGGGTTGTTCTCCTCCTTCGGGAGAATGTACATGTGATCCCAGCGGTGCGGCTCGGGCGGCAACCCGTACCAGCGCGGGTCAGGACGGCTGCTGAAGAGGTGCGTCCAATTCTTCAGGTCCGTGGACTCGTAAAAGCGCAGCATGTCCTGGCCTTCGGGCCGCGCCACGCCGTGGTCCATGATGAAGCGGTCGCCGCAGCGGGCCACCATGCACTTGAAGAACTTGCAGCCGCGCTCCCGCTCGCGCTCTTCCAGCACAACCGCCTCGTCGCGCCAGTGCACGCCGTCTTCCGACACCGCCAGCAGGCAGTGCCCCGCTTCCAGGCCGTTGTTGCCGTCGCGGTTGTACATCATGAAGGCGTGATAGCGGCCACCGTGCCAGAGAATGGACGGATCCCACATGGCACCGTTGCCAGGGCGATAGATCATTGCACGCGCTCCCCCTTAATGATGGACCGCATGTGCCAGGCATCGAGGCGCCGCAGCACCGCATCCTGCCCCTGGGCGCGAAGCGACACGCCCAAGCTGTCGGCGCGCCCCGGATAGACCCGCATGGCGAGGTATTGCCGGCCGTTGGCGAACACCTCCACCACGCTGCGATCAATGAAGACCCGCAGCTTCAGGGGCTCATCCCCGCGTTCCATCGCCGCCAGTTCCGGCGGCCGCACCCAGACATCCGGCCGGCCGCTCGAGCGAGACCCGTCCAGGCTGAGGCAACCCTTGGCGTGGTACCAATAGCTCAGTACCCGGTCGTAGTTGTAGAATGTGATCGAGGTCTGCTCCTCCGCGTCCGGGGATCGCAGGACGTTGAGCTGCACCGAGCGCGACAATTTGGGGTCGATCTCCACCTCCAACTCCAGTGAGTTCCCCTGAAGCGTGTCGAACACGATCTCGCGGTTGGCCGGCAGGAGGGTCTCGCCGATCTGCTCGTGGCGGCCGCGCAGGGAGGCCAGCGCTTCAACCGGTTCGATCCTGAGGTGCCCGTTCGGCCCCAGCGTCAGCCGTTGCGCGATGGACAGGATCTGGTCCCAGTCGTCGCTGTGCAAACCCGCGTTTATGTTCAGGATGTTGACCACGCCGCCGCGTCCGTCTGTCGCGCCGGACGGCGCGTGGACTCCGCCCGGCGCAACCTTCCCGTGATTGAAACGGCCGTGTTCCTGCGGCGTGAACTGGAGTCGCTGGGCGTCGTAGTCGCCAATCAGGTACTGCCCACCCCGGCCGTGGCTGAAGAGGAGCAGGATGTGTTTGTCACCGATGGGCAGAAACGTAGGGCAAGAGCCGTCATCAATAGGGAACGAAGCCCCGGCGAGAAAGCAGGCGTTGCGCACGGTCCAGTCGACCAGGTTCTCGGACGAAACCAGGCACCGGGCACCCACCAGTCCGAAATAGGTGTCGCCCTGCTTCCAGATGCACGAATCGCCCATCGGCTCCCCGGCGCGCGTGACCGGATTGCCCTCGATCTTTTCCCAGTTCAGCAGCAGCGGATCCCGCGCCACGGCCACCATCTGCCCCGCGTCAATTCCCGGATAGAACGCAACAACCCGGTCGGGCTCAACCACCGTGCCGCCGGAGAAGCACATGCGCTCGATGCCCGGATAGATCGCATACGGCAGATCGCGCCAGTGCACCAGATCCTCGCTGATCGCATGGCCCCAGTGCTGGCGCCGCTTCGGGATGTCCGCAGGGGCGGGGAACTCGTCCGGCGGGTACGCCTGGTAGAACAGGTGCCAGCGGCCCTGCCAGAAGCACAGACCGTTTGGGTCGTTCAACTGGCTTTCCGGGCTGACGAAGTGGTACGCGGGCCGGTACGGATCTGCCGCCAGCCGCTGCCGCGATGCGGCAAAGCGACGCATCAGTCCGTCCGCCTTCAGTTCCTTCTCCTGATCGGCCAGCGATTCAGAGTAGACCCGTCTCGGCACGGGGGACGGAAACTTTTCCGGCCAGGATGTCTTCACGCTGTTGTCCTTTGCGGGTGGCGTTGCCCACCCACGCCTGACGGCGCTACTTCCCGGCCTCAAACACCCGCACTTCCACGAGGTGCACGGCGGGGTTGTCGCTGTTCTTCAGCATGTTGACCCGGACGTAGCGTGCCTTCGTTGGCGCGAACTTGTGCATGTAGCCCTTCTCGGTTCCAACTTCGGCATTCTTGCTGGCGTCCACCACCTGGGTGAGGGCGTTCGTCTCAGGGCCGACCGACACCGTGTACTGGTAGCGCCGGCTGCCGTCGAAGTACGGGACCACCTGGATCCTGTCCACGGAGTAATCCTTTCCAAGGTCCACCTGCCACCACTGCGGGGCCGGAATCGTCCCCCAGAACTTCGCGCCATCCACATAGCCGTCCGCGGCGTTCTCGGGCTTCTCGTCCGGGTTGAGCGGGCCCGATGCCGTCACAGGCTTCCCAGTGCTCAAACTCTGTTCGAAGTGCACATACTTCAGGCGGGCCAGGGAGGCGTTGCCGATTCTCCGGCCATCCTCGGCGAACAGCGCCGTACGCAGGTCCAGACTCTCGGCCACCTTGATGGGATGCTCGTACAGGGGCGACTCACGGGTTGGCTCCTTGCCATCCAGTTGATAGCGGATTTGAACGCCGGCAGGGACCGCCTTCATGGAGACTGTGATCGGATCGTTAAAGATCCCATCCTTGATGGTGCCGTCGAAGCTGAGGGTTACGGGCCGGACAATCATGTCGGCGCGCGCGTTCTGTTTCGCCAGCCGGTTCTTGTGATAGCCCTCTTCGATCACGTTGTCCGGCCCCCAGGTCCGTTCGTGCCGCTCGGGGGCACCCCGGAGGTAGTCGTTGGCCAGGGCGACCTGGTTCATTTCCCACATGGGCCGGCAGTGACCCAGCACGTTGTCCGTCCGGTTCAGCACGTCGTTGTTGCAGGTGAACATGCTGAACTCCGGGAAGGGGGGACAGTCCCAGGGCACGGTGATCGTGGTAAACCCCTTGTCCAGCGCAGCCCTGGCCTCGCCTTTCCGCGGGAACCAGGTATAGACGATGATGTCCTTGGCGAGCGACGGATCGAGCGGGACGCCGACCGGCAGTCCATGCCACATGATCGTCTTCTTTCCGTACTTCTTTACGATCGGCGCCATGTTCTGGGCGTAAGGCAACCATATCGCGCTCTCGCCCGTCAGGTTGTGCTCCTTCATGTACTTCTTGACGTGCTCGTTGCCGAGATACCAGGCCGGTTCGACCTCGTCCCCGCCGATGTGGAAGTACGGCGAACTCTTGAAGACCTCGCACTGCTCACCGACCAGCGTGTCCAGAATAGGGTAGATGTCCGGGTTAATCACATCCATCGTGCGGTTGCCCACTTTGCCCAGCTTACCGTTCATGCCATCCAACAGGCTGCTGCAGTGGCCAGGCCCCTCGAGCTCCGGCACGCAGGTCACGCCACGGGCATCCGCGTAGGCAACGAGGTCCTTCAATTCCTCAAGCTTGTAAGGAGGAAGCCCACCCTTGGAGTTGGCCTCGGGGTACGCCGTCGAGGGGAAGGTGTAGGCATTGTCGTCGTGCAGGTGCAGGTGCAGGTAGCGGATCTTAAACAGGCGGCAGGTCTCGACAGCCATTTTTAGAACGTAGATCGGCTGAAACTGCCTGGCGACATCCGGCATGATCGCGCCGTAGTCCGAGAACGGCCAGTCCTTGATCGACACCTTCGGCACGGACACCTTGCCGCCTTCGACTGCCAGGGCCTGCAGGAGCGTCGCCGTGCCTTCGCACACGGCCCGGTAGTCCCAGCCTTCGATCACAACGCGGTCGGTAACGGTCAGGGTGTGAGCATATTCGCGGGTCCTGAGCACCTCCTGGCCATGCACCGTCAGGATCTCCGCATCCGCCTGCAGCTTGGGGTTGATCTTCAGCACGATGTCGCCTGCCTTCGGATCACCCTCCACCACGGCCAGCTTGAGGTTTGTGACCAGCAGGACTTCGTCGGACAGGATCTCGGCCAGCGGCTTCAGCGCCGGGTCTGTCGCCACAATCCGGCCCTCCGGCGTCACCGGCATGCTTCCGCCTTCAACCTTCATCACCTTTGGCGTCGGCAGCAGGTCCAGCGGATTCCCGGCCTCCGCGCTCAACCCTGCCAGCAACAGGGCACCCACCATCGCCCCCAACACCATCCAGCTAGTCCGTCCGTTCATCCAAGCACCCCCTCTGTTCATCCTTCGTCAACGGAGACACGTCAACAGGTACGGGATAATAGCCCCCCCTCCGACCGGAAAACAAGGCGCGCCGTTGCTTTCGTGGCGGGGAGGAGTAGCGCCCCTTCAGGGTGAGGAGGAATAGGTCGTGGGCATGCGTCCCCAGGGCGTTGCCCTGGGCTGTCGAACAGCAGGCCTTCAGCCTGCCGGTTCGCACCCCAAAGGGGTGCCATTCGATAGCCAGGGGCGGAGCCCCTGGACATCAGCCGCAACCGAGACGAAACGCACCCCGAAGGGGTGCCATTCGACAGCCAGGGGCGAAGCCCCTGGACAAGGAGAAGAACGAACAACGAATGCACCCTGAAGGGGTGCAACT
>CAZJBP010000199.1:0-6342 GCA_964544115.1 uncultured Victivallales bacterium
CGCACGACTCGCGCTTCGAGACCATCGCGGAGATGATGGGGCGGCTGGTCAACGATCAAGCGCTCCGCGAGGCCGTCATCGAGGGCCAGCGACAGAGGCTGAGCCTGTACGAACGACGGGATCTCGGGCAGGAATTGCGCACCCACCTCGCGCCGCTGCTCGGAGAGTCCGGGACGCCAGGCCTGGCTTGATGCCGGCGCCGCGCACGCTCTGGGCCAGGCCCTACTCCAGGCCGCGGTCGATCAAATCGTCCTCGTCCAGCCCCAGATAGTGCCCCAGCTCGTGCAGCAGGGTGTCCCGGACTTCGGCGCGGAACGCTGCGGGATCGCCATCGGCCTGCTCGAGGATGTTGTCGAGGAAGAGGATGATGCGACGCGGCATCGCGCCGTCAGACGCCAGCTCCTCCGGCATCGCGTCCCCCTCGAACAGGCCCATTGTATCCGCGGCAATGCCGGCGCGCCTCAGCGCGGGGCCCGGATGGTCTTCGAACACCACCTGAATCGTCTCGGCCTGCAGCTGCAGGTCCTCAGGCAGCTCGTCCAGCAGCCGTTCCGTTTCCTCGGCCGCAGCCGCGGCAAACGCCTGCCACGCAGCCCGATCACGTTCGCGTCGGAGGGACATAGGGGCGCACCTGTCGGCGTCACTTCTCCAACGGCATCGGATTGCAGAGACTGCCCTCGCAGTCAGCCACGCGCCCGCAGTTGAAGCAGATGAAACGCGGGTTCTTGACCAGCCCGCGGATCTCGTCGAACTTGCCCTTGCTGACGAGCACGCACAGGTGCCCGGTGTGGTCGCCTTTGCACTTCTTATCGTCCATGGTTCGTCTCCCAACCGGAAGAATGTGGCGGTCCGGCTCCGCTCGGTCACGGGGGAGATGATGGCGTCCGCGCCCGCGAAACGTCAAGCCCAAGGCGCGGGGGCGCCTCGGGTGTCGTCATCTGCCGGCGGAGGCGGCCCGGATGAACGCGGCGGTCTGCGTGTAGTCGTTCCGCCAGGTGGTATACATCACCCCATCCACGCCCGGCACGCCGTCGGCATCGCGCAGCCAGTCGGCCACGAAGGCCGGGTCGCCGTCGTAGAACCCGGCCAGGATCTGGCGGCAGCCCAGTCCGGCAAAGTGCCGCAGCGTGTCCATCCGCGTCCTCGGGTTGAACTGCCAATTCACCACGGTCACATCCGGCGACAGCCCGCGCCAGCTGCCCGACCAGGCCCCGCGGCCCCGGACCAGGTAGTAGTAGCCGCCGGCCCGCGCGTTGTGGTGGGGATCGAACATATCCGACCACACGCAGATGCGCTTGCCGGGGTCGGCGCGCCGGATGATGTCCGCGCAGCGACGCACGTTGTCCGCCAGGCTTTCGGCCGGCGTCAGGCCCGACGCCTCGCACGAGGCATCCCAGCCCTGAACGCGGATCTCATCGTGGTTCATCAGGTAGCCGTCGGGCTGAAGGCGGTCGCGGACCTGCTCAATCTGCCGTTGGAGGATCCGGTACAGTTCGGGCTCGCGCATGCAGCACATGACCTGCCCGTCACCCACCGGCATCGCGTGGGCATAGCTGGCGAGGACGCTCTGCCCGTCGCGGATGCGACTGCCCGCCGGGATCAACAGCGGAGGCGGGTCGTGCCAGACGCTGTACTCCCCCGCGTAGGGATCGTTGCCCATCTTCGGATCGACCGGCGGCTCGTAGTCGCGTCCGCCTACGTAGACGTCGCGCCCATCTGCGCTCGTCAGGCGAAACGGCGCTCCATCCCGCCGGATCAGGTTCAGCAGCCCGGCCTCTTCCACGCGGACATCGTCCCACCAGATCGTGCCGCCGCGCCCATCCCACGTGCCGACATATAGGTTCACCGTCTCGTTGTCCAAACTGTTGAACGTCACGTCAACCCGCCGCCAGTCCTCGTCGGCGCCGATCGCCGGCCACGCGAAGTTCAGGACGCGGTCGCCGCTGCCCATTGCCGTGATCCGCGTGTCGCCGCCCGTCCAGCCGCGCGTCCGCACGAGGGCGGAAACGTGGTAGTGGCGGAACGGCCGCACCTTCAGCTTCGCGCAGGCGCGGGCGTGACGGTGCTCGGGCTCGTAGCGGTCGATGTTCTCCATGCGCAGCGAGGCCGCGCCCTCGGCCTTCACCTCCGTGTCTATGAACGTCACGCGACCGGGCTGATCCACGAACGACCAGCCGGCCGGACTGTGTCCGCTGTGGCGCTCGAAGCCGCCGTTGTCCAGCAGCGGCGGCTGGCCCGGCTCGACCCCTCGCGGCAAGGCCTGTCCGCGGCGCACCATGAACTCGGCCTCGCGAACGGGCAGCCCCTCGGCCAGGTTGGGGTCGCGGCTCAGGATGGCGTTGGAATAGCCGATGGGCATGACGGAGGCGATCACGGTCAGGCCCCGGCGGCGGCAGGCAGCACGAAACGCGGCGAGGTTTGTGTGGGTGTTGGGAGGCACCTGATCCAGGCGAATGAACTTGTAATCGCCGACCACCACCCCCGTGTACCCCTCGTCGGCAAAGCGCTCGATGGCGCGGATGCTGTCGGCCGCGGTCTCATCGGCCTGAAAGTTGGCCCGCATGAACACCCACCGCGACGGCGGCGGCGATAGGGAAGGCCGCCGATTCGCGGCGCGCCCGCATCCGGCAAACAGCACCACGAGCACGGCGGCAGCGATCACGGCCCACGCTCTGGAACATCCGCCCATGGTTTCGTGCTCCGAACCGGGCAAGCGTGGAAGACCTCGCCACCCGCAGTTCTACTGCCGCCGGTACACGCTGAAGATGCCCAACATCCCAACCCTCAGTTGGCCGTCCCTGATGCCGACGTCCAGGACATCCTCGCGGCTGCCACCACTCTTACTCGCCGTGCGAACCTTCATCTTGGCGCCCTCTAGCCCTAGCCGGTACGTGCCCTCCACGGTCTCCAGCGGCAGGTTCGGCCGCTGGCAAACGGCCACGAGCTTGTCCCCCGGCCCGAAGGCATAGGTCGCGCCCGTTAGCGCCACACCGACCATCAGCCTGATGCAGCTCTTCATGTGTTGAACGTAGATGGACGCCCAAGCCCGAATCAAGTCCCAAGGCAGGCGCTCACCTCCGCATCATCGCATCTCGATCACCGTATCGAGCCTGTCCCACCCGTCGCCGGCCCCCAGCGTCAGTGTGACACCGGTGGCGTCCTGCTGAACCGCCACGGAGTGCCCCTTGGAGAGAAGCCTCGCCTCGCGAAAGACTCTCCCGTCCTTCGGCGGCGGCAGCGACAGTTCCCTCGTCACCGGCGGACGCAATACGTGCAGCCAAGTCGTCGCGCTGTCGGCCGACCGGGTGGCCGCCCAGTCAACCTGCCAGAACGAAGTCGGGCCAGCCGCCGTAACGAAGGACTCGCTGGGCTGGGTGCCAAACAGCGCCGGCGCGACTGCTTCAACGTACCGCCCCAGCCGGGCAAAAAAGTCCTCCACGCCCGCCTCCCAGTGCCCGCCCGGGTACGGTCCGGCAGACCAAGCCGCCCCGCCTCCTTCGATCCCGGCCACTGCCGCCTGAACCACGGTGGAGCGCAGGGCCACCTCCGGCGTGAGCATGGCCACCGTGTGGCTGGCCCACCAGGACCGCGTGATCATCGCGGCCGTCGACAGCGTCTCGCAGTGGAGCGGCTCGCGGATCCACTCTCGACACCCGAGATCGGCCCAGCGGCGGAAGCGGTCGGGGGTGAAGGCTTCATTCTGGACGACGGCGGCCTGCGGGTCGGCCCGGCGTATCGCTTCGCGCAAGCGGTCGGCCGCCGGTTCGAACTGCGGCGGCGTCCCGCCGTCCACCCAGTAGCCAAGCACGCGCCCGCGATACCGTTGCACCATCTCCTCAATCACCTCGTTGATGAAATCGTTCCATCGCGCGTACGGCGGGGCGTCATTCCACCCCAGGTGGTCCTGCTCCTCTTTCGAGAAGTCGTGTCCATCGCTCGGATGCACATACACCATCAGGCCGATTCCCCGACGCCGCAGCGCCTCGGCAAGTTCGGCCACCACGTCACGCCGGCTGCAGTGGCCGCCACGCCAGCGCTCCATCGCCGCGCTGGGAAACAGGGCGTTCATGTTGGCGTGCCAGGCGGTAAAGATGACGTATTCCGCCCGCATCGTTTTCGCCGCGTCGGCCAGATTTTCCACGTCCAACCCGGTGGCCAGTTCATCAAGGCTCCCGACGAGGGTGCCGTCAATCCTCCGCCCAATCGGTTCGCCGCCAAGGGAGCGGACAGCATCGAAGAAAAGGTAGTGCACGAAGAGCCCGAGCCTCATGTCGGTAAACCGTCTGGTCATCGCATCATCTCCTGTCGGAAAGGTCGGCCATGACGCCGCTGACCGGACACTAGGCAGAAGGTTCTCAGTTGACAACCCGCATGATATTGCTACGCTTTATGTCTCATTACGACAGGAAGCGTCCGCCGAAGAGCGCTTCCCATAGGCGGAAGACACGCGCCCATCAGAGAGACAGGCAGACGAAAGAGAGGAACAGACCGACATGAGCGCGAGCGTGGCGACACCAGGCGTTTCCGAACAGAAGGCAGGCCCCCGCATCGAGGTGCCCCGAATCCTGAACGCCGACCAGGTGCGGGCTTTCGTTGAGAACGGCTTCCTCGTGATGCCGGACCTTGTCACCCCGGACGAGGTGGAGGAGATGCGGCGCGACATAGTGGCCGTGGCGCGCGGCCGCTATCCCTGCGACACGCTGAAGCCGATACCCGACTCGGTAACCGATGCCGAGGCCCTGAGCAAGCTCCTCTGCATTCACCAGCCTCACTACGTCAGTCCCGTCATGCTCAAGTACGTAAAGCACCCGCGCGTCTGCGGGGTACTCGGTCAAATCACCGGCGCGCACCTGCCCGGCTGGGACGGCAGCGTGAAGTGCATGCAGTCGATGCTCTTCATTAAGCCCCCGGGGTTTCAAGGGCAGGCCTGGCATCAGGACGAGATCTACATCCCCACCCGCGATCGCTCTTTGATCGGGGCCTGGATTGCGCTGGACGACGCCACGGTCGAGAACGGGTGCCTGTGGGTGTTGCCGGGGTCGCACCTGCCGGGGTATCTGTATCCCCAGCGGCCCCACGGCAATGAGGACGAGTTTGACGTCACGGCCGAGAGCTGGGGCTTCGACGGCGCGCGGGAAGTGCCCGTCGTGGTCAAGGCCGGTTCCGTCGTCTTCTTCAACGGGTACCTGCTGCATCGGTCCAAGAAGAACCGCAGTGCGAACCAGTATCGCCGCGTCCTCGTGAATCATTACATGAACGCCTGGTCTCTGCTGCCCTGGCACAATGACCCGCAGGAGTCCATCGCTCGACTGGACTCGCGCGTGATCGTGCCTGTGGCCGGGATCGACCCCTACGCCTGGAAGGGCGTCATCGAACCGCCCAAGGGCGTCTGGCTCCGCACCTGCAAGGCCAACAAACCCCGGTAGCGCGGTAAGAATGACGTGAATAGCGGCATCGGGCAGCGCTCTCAACCCACCTCGGCCAACTGAGCACGGTCTGTGCCCGACTATTAACCCTACTGTCTCACGTGGAATCCGAGCCACCCCATGGCCGGTCGAAGTGATACTTCTGCCCCCAAGGGACGAACGGGGATGACGACCCCGAGTCGACCGCGTCGTCATACGTTGCGATCAGTCCCGCGCCCCACCAGTAGTACCCGACGCTCTCCGCCCAACCCAGAGTACGTGTGTAGTGTACATCTGTCCCCCACAGCCCCAAGTGATCAGTACGGTGAATGGGGGAGTTCTCGGCAAACTGATATGGCCAGCTTGCCGTCGCCCGTGTACGAGTAGGCCGTGGCCTTGCCGTCGGCGTAGACCTTGTTGGTCAGCAGACCGGTCGCCTCGTCGTACTGCCAGGTGGTCTTGTCGAAAGCGGAAAGCAGGGGGCCGAAGTCCGCGAACTCATCGATCGTCCCGGTTCCACGGTACGTGTACATGGCGGTCATGCGGCCCTGGTCGTTCGCGGAGGTAGACTATTAACCTGTGTCCCTATTGAGCCTTGCCGAACCGCCGGGCGGCGGCACGCACCATGCGCCGCAGGGCGTGGTATGGCATGCGCTTGACCCGATCCGCGGCACATCCCCCGGGCCAGGGCAAACGCATCTAAACCGTCTTTCCCGTTCGATTCGGATCCTTTCTCGGGGTCGGCGTCGGTATCGGTATCGGAGTCGGCGAAATCCCGCAGGGCCGTTACCCGAAAATGAGCCAGACTCCAAGCTCGACACCGATTCCGATACCGACCCCGACCCCGAAACGACAGAAGAGGATTAGATGCGTCTGCCCTGTCCCAGCAACTCCACATTATCAATTCTTCGCACTGAAGCTGCTTCCTCCATCCTCT
>CAZJBP010000200.1:0-6277 GCA_964544115.1 uncultured Victivallales bacterium
GGGCGCTCTTCGCTTTGACGCGACGATACAGGTCATCGGGAATCTCAATGGTCGCCTTCATGTCGCCAAGTTACCTGTATTCCTGTATTCCTGTCAAACCATCCCTTCGGACGCGTCAGGCATTGGCGCATCCTCGTTTCAGTGAACCCCGCATATGGGGCTGGCGCTCGGAGAGCGCCGCCCTACCCATGCACATCCGGTCCTTGGACACGGTCGTTTGCGATCAAGTAGGCCGCGCCTCTCCGAGGCGCCGGCCCGCGCAGGGACGCCATAGGCACCGAAACGCGGATGCGCCCTCAGGCATTGGCGTGGGACTTCGCATGGGCAACGAGGCGGATCGGGCGGATTCAATGCCCCGCCTGATTCTCCTGTGCGCGAGGAGCCGGCCGCACCGTGTCGATGCGGATCGCCTGCGCGTGCGCGTAGCTCTCCAGAAGTTGCCGCGCGTCGTCGAGGACTTCGCCGAGCAGGTTCACGCCGGCATAGGCGTTGATGTTGAGCAGAAGGCGCGAGGTGCCGGCCGTCAGCCGCGTGCGCTCCTCATCGCGGGTCGGCGTGCCGATGGGGCCCTGCTCGTCGCGAGCAACGGGCAAACCTGCTATGTTCAGCGGCCCGCAGCCAATCCCGGCGTATGTCTCGTCCGCGCGTCCGATGCCCCAGGTCACGGCCCCGACGATCCGGTCCACGTCGAACGCATTGATGCTGCAACCGGAGCGCAGGGATACCAGGTTGACGAGGTCGACGACGACATTCACCCGGAAGAGGTCCTTGCCCTGCACGACGCGGCGTCGGAGAGCCTCGGCCGACGGTCGGTAGCGGTTCGGGTCCTTTCCGCAGCGCTTATAGGCCTCGCGGGTCGCCAGGATCTCCGGATGGTGGTTGATCCGATCCAGTGGAACGCGCGCGGCCACGGCCGCGGCCTCAGCCTCGATCAGGCTCCACAACCCGGCATCGTGGTCGCGGTTGGTCACGGAACACTCGATGAGTCCGATGGATAGCGACGGGCAGCGCTCGCCCAGCTCGGGTCCTATGCTGACAGAGGGCACGAAGACGCTCCTTTCGGTCGGTGATGCAGCATGGTAACCGCGCCTCGTCCTCCCCGGCCAGTGCAAAGCGGGCGTTCCTATCGGCGTCGGGGTCGGCATCGCTATCGGTATCGACCTCGGGCGGCCGGTGGTGGGTGGCCGAGGGATGTGTCGCGGATCGGGTCGAACGGGCACCCGCCATCCCGTCCCGCATGCGGCGTTGTCGTGACCGGCGCAGACCGGAAGTCTGGTGCCGGTCACGCCGGCTTGCCTGCAGGGCGGTCTGACGAGTGTCCGTTCGAGCGGCGGGTACGCCGCAACCCGATCCGCTCCACGTTCGCCACCGCCCCTGCCCTGCGGGCGGGGCGGTAAAGGGAGGGTGTGCCCGCTTGGTTCGCCTTCCTCCCGCAGCCGTGATTGTCGTACGCGTGCCCGTACGCGTTCACGACGTGCCGGATAGTTCGGGTAGGTGCACGGGCACGTGTACGGCGGTCGGGGCCGACCGCCCTCCAGTTCCCGCTACCCTGAACGTTGAGCGTTAAGCGTTGGACGTTGGGCGTTTTCCCGTTCGCCCCCTTTCAGCTTTCAGTTTTCAGCTCTTGTGCCCAGATCCCTCACTGCGTTCGGGATGACTGCGCGACGACGAGGACGAGGGAAGCGCCGTCCGCTCCGCCAACGATCTCGTGAATCCGTCGTCTGACCATCGGCGTATCATTTCGGCGTTGACTCGCTGTGGGCCATCTGAGAGGGTCCGGCGTTCCGGAAGGCCAACCAGGAGAGTCTGCGATGCCTGAAGTGTTTTCTCGCGAGTTTCCTCCCCATCACCTTAACCTCCTGCCGCAGAGCGCGGTGCGTTCCTCCGTGTTCCCCAGCACGGTGCCGCAGAATTCCATCTGGGACTTCATCCACACGCCCGAGGGTCGTATCTTTGTAAGCCTCTGCGGCGAAGGCACCGTGTCGGCGTCGGGACAGCTCCACGAATACATGCCGGAGGATGGCCGGTTCCGGCTGTGCTTTGACCTCAGCAAGGTGTGCCTGGTGGGGTCGCGCGCGATCCCGCCGAGCAAGATCCACTCTTCGATGAGCGTCCTGCGCGATGGTCGCCTGATCATGGCGACCCACAACACGGCGCCGGCGCCGGGCCATCCGCGCTGGATGTTCGACGCCTACTACTCCCATATCTGGGAGGGGTTTGCCGGCGCGCACCTGCTGATCTATGACCCGGCGACCGACGAGGTGAAGAACCTGGGCATTCCGGTCCCGCGTGAGAGCGTCTACGGCGGCATCTATGATGCGCGGCATCACGCCTACTACTTCATCGGCTATGTCCGCGGGCACCTGTACCGGTATGACCTGGACTCCGCGGAGGTGACCGACATGGGGCAGGTGTCGGAGTTCGGCTCCTTCCGGGTGGCGCTCGGACCCGACGGGAATATCTACGGCGGCACGCGGACCGGCTGGCTGTACAAGGTGGATGTGGACCGCCGCCGGGTGGTCGAGCTGGGGGTGCAGCTGCCGCCGCGGCCGGACTATCCGTCGCGCGTGCAGTTTGCGTCGGCCGCCATCGGGCCGGATGGCCGGCTGTACATGGCGAACCACATGTCCGATCTCTTCGCAGCGCTGGACGTGAAGACCGGGCGGCTGGAGGTCGTGGGGTCGGGGGACCCCGAGATCATCCGGCAGAACTACCCCCGCTGCCCGAACGGGCTGGCGTTCGATGATGACGGGGTGCTGTGGTACAGCCTGAACGGGTGCGTCGGGGGCTTCATGGGCGTGTGGTCGCACCTGGCCCGGTGGGACGTCACGCGCGGAGGAAAGCCCGAAGTGCTGGGCCTGCTGGGTACGGTGAAGCGCAGCGTGTGGTTTTCAAGCGAGGCGATCCTCCATAAGAACATGCTCTACGTGACCGACACCAATCACCTGGAGGACCCGCCGGCTGTCATCCGCGTCGACCTCGAGGCACTGAAGCGCGACAAGGATAAGCCCCGCGAGAAGACGCGCGATCCCATGGCGTATGGCGTCTTCGCCGATGCGGATGCCGTCTACCCGGGCACGGCGGAAGACTTGGAGCCGTTCCGTGAGCAGGTGCGCAGGGGTGAATCCGACGGGGACTTCGGGCGGGAGAACACGTACACGATTCAGTCCGAGGCGACGGAAGTGTTCCGGCTCTGGCAGAGCGTGCCGGTGGCGGAGTCCAGTGTGCGCAAGATTCAGTGGCTCGACAACGGGCGACTCCAGGGCGTGTGCGAGTCGCGTGACCTTCGCGGGTTCGTCTGCACGGTCGGCGGCGGGGTTCAGCTCCTGGATACAGCGGAGTCCAAGGCCGCGGACGCGTCCATCCCGGCGCCGTCGGGGCTGGCCGCCCTGCCGGCTCCGCTGGCGGGCTTGCGCCTGCCGCATCGGCAGGGCCGCCAGTACCTGGCTCAGGCCTCCTGCTGTGCCCCGTGGCACGACGGCCAGTGGCTCGTGGGGACCCGGGACGGGATGCTGGCGCGCATCGACCCGAAGGCCGGCGCGGCCTTCGCGCTGGGCTCCGTGGCCGTCAACGGCCCCGTGCACCAGATCGTCACGAATGCCGCAGGGACGGTCGCCTATGGCGTGGCCGGCGACCCGTCGGATCTTGGCTTTTGCTTCCGGTTCGACGATACTCACGGCGTATGGGAATTGGGTCGGACGATGTCGTTCGAGGGAACTCCACACGGCCTGTCCTGCAGCTGTCAGCCGTGCTGTGTGGCGCTTTCGCCGGACGAGACCTGCCTGGCGATCGGCGTGGCCGACCGGCTTGGGACGGTCTACGTGTATCACAACGTGAAGACGCCGTGGCTGCGGCCCGGATGACGAGGAGATAGAAGGATGAGCATGCTACCGGTCGTTGACTTCTGCGGGCTGAAGGTGACGCGACTGTTGCTCGGCGCCAACACGTTTGGCGGCTACAGTCACCAGACCCCGGAGCGTGACCAGGCCATGGTCTCCTACCATACGGTGGAGCGCATTCTCGAGACATGGCAGCGGGCCGAGGCCGCCGGGATCAATACGATGGTGACGAACACCGAGACCCCGCACGTCATCGAGGCGGTGCGGCAGTACCGGGCCGGCAAGGGGAAGCTGCAGTGGATCGCGCAGATCGGCGCCCACGACGGCAACATGCCGGCGGCGATCGACCGGGTCATGGAGATCGGCGCCAGCGCGTTCTATTTCTGGGGTGGCCATGCCGATCATTTCTACGCCACGCGCGACGAGAAGACGTTCTGCGAGTGGGCGAAGTACGCCCGCTCCACCGGCATTCCGTTCGGCGCGGCCGGCCACTCACCGGCATCGCACTATTGGGTCAACAGTCTCAATGTGACGGACTTTCACGCCGTGCCCTTCTTCGACTGCGGCAGCGTTCACCAGGGCGGGGGAAACAGGTTCAGGCTGACGGACGCCCTTGCCTCCACCGAATGCATCCGGCGCATCCGCAAGCCCTGCATCGGCTACAAGATCATGGCCGCCGGCCGCATCGATGCGGGGATGGCCTTCGAGTACGCGTTCGACAGCATCAAGCCCACGGACGTGGTCAACGTGGGCATGCATCGCGGCGACAAGGACGACATGGTCGAGCAGAACGCGGCCATGGTCCGAGCTCTCCTGGAGCGCTGACCAGGCTGCGCCCGCGCCCGCCATCGGCGCGGGGCGTCACGGCTCGTACTCGCGGACCAGATCCATGACAATCTCCTGCCACTCCCACACCCGCTGGGGCTGATAGCGGCAGGTGGACACGTCCTTCAGGATAATCTCGACGCGGCAGCCGCGCGTCCTTTCCAGAACGTCCTTGATCGTCGCTCGGACCTGCCCCGGGTGCCAGTCGTCGGTCGCCAGCAGCGCCGGGTTGGGCTTGTACGAGAACACGAAGTCGCTCCCCACGGCCTCGGCCGCCCGGTCGATCTTGATCCACGGGCTCATGGAAATCTTCCGGAGGTTGGGTATGCGCCGGAGCAGTTCGAGCTTTCCATCCAGCGGCTCGCAGCAGCCGTAGTAGTTGAGCCCCCAACGCTTCAGCCAGGGGATGTCGTGCTTCAGCGCGAACTCCCAGTGCATCTCGGGTGATATCTCGGAAAAGATCTGGGCGTTGGAGCAGCCCCACATGTTGTGGGTTCTCACGCAGTTCGGGTTGAAGTCCTTGCCCGGCAGTTCATCAGTGTACCCGTACCCCCCTGATCCAATGCGGGTGTTGTCGTTGTTCAGGTTCAACAGATTCAGCTTCTCGTACTGGTCCAACTGCTTGAGCGATGCCTCGACAAAACGCGCCACAATGGCGTTGACCATGTCGGGGCGGTCGACCATGTCCGTCATCGCCTGCTCGACGCCCCACATCCGGATCAGGTTGTCCCAGGGCGTGAACCAGTAATGCTTCAGGCCCTCCTTCCGGACCGCAATGATATCGCGGAACAGCTTGCACATCGGCTCGTAGTTCCGCTCGGTAGCCGCCGGGTCCGTCGTCACGACGGCATCCGTGATCAGAGCGATGTCCTCGGGCTTGGTGATGCGCGGCTTGAACGTACGGGAGACGACTCCGCTGTTGGGGTCGGTTCTCACGATATCGACGTCTTCCCACGTATTCAGGCCCGTGTCGCTGATCGCGATGGGGCTGACGAGGTAATCACTCACGACCATATCCGCCGGCATGTGCCTCCACTGGTACAACGTCCACAGCATGCCGCTTTCAAGCCACCGGGCCCACCCGTCCTCGCACCGGCACGTGAGCTCGTCGTTCACGTTCATTTCGTGCGCGGGAAGCTCGTTGATCCATACCATCGGGCGGACCTTCTCAAGGCGGTTCAGGCGGCCCCACAGCTCGGCCTTCTCGCGTTGAACCGGCAGGCGGGCAATCGTCGCCACCTCTTCCGCGAGATTCTTCAGGAGGGTCTCATCTCTATGGTTCACGGGTCGGTCCTTTCGGTGCAGGAGCCATGCGCGTTTGCTTCGCCGGTGCACATCCTTCACGTCTGAGAAGGTGTCAGAGCGGAGTCGAGGGATCAAGCGCGCTTGTCAGGCCGGAGGGCGCCGGGGCGCATCCTCGCTTCACTGTCTTGGCCCTCTGGGGCGGCCCCTCCGGTCCGGCGACCACATCCGCCAAGGGGTGCGGGATGGGCAGCCTCAGGCAGGCGCGCCGGCGCTTCCTTTACCGCCCCGGCCCCAGGGCCGGGGCGGTGGCGACCGTGGCGCGGATCGGGTTGCGGCGTATCCGCCGCTCGAACGGGAACTCGTCAGAC
>CAZJBP010000201.1:0-6220 GCA_964544115.1 uncultured Victivallales bacterium
GTCCACGCGGTATACGAGCGCTCGGCCGCGGCACAGGCCGCCACGATCCCCGCAACCACCAGCGGAAGCAGGGCGATCTTCAGGGGGGACGCCAGGTGGAGCACGTGGTCGGCAGACCAGGTCCACGCCGCCAGGGCCGGCCGGTGGAACAGGTAGATGAAGAACGCGCCCGCGGACAGCACCTCGGCGGCCCGAACCACGACGCGGCAGCGGGGGGCGGACCGGATGAAGTGCGCACACCCCAGTCCGGCAACGAGGGTCAACAGGATCAATCCCCAGCTCACGGCGATCGGCGCGATGAAGAACGAGGACAGATCTCCGACCCAGCGGTCGCGGATCACGGCCCCGCCCCAGAGGCGCATGAACAGAGCGTACAGTGCGGCGAACAGGAGCGAGGCCAGGGATCCGAGGAATGGCGGCCACTTCGCCAGCAGTCCGGGCACGACTCCCGTGCGGGAGGCGAGAATGCCGGCAAAGAAGACGGGAGCGTACAGAAACAGGCGGACATCGATCAGGTGGAACTGCTGGCGGACCGCCAGCGCGCCGAGCAGCAGCGCCCCCGCCGCGAGCAGGAAGCCCCGCGCGGTCTTCATGCGGCGCAGCAGCGGGTACACGGCGTACATCAGGAGCAGCAGCCCCATGTACCACAGGGTGAAGCACTGCCGGAAGCGGGGGAACATCACGACCTGCAGGCAGGCCAGGTGGATCGGAATCGTCATCGACCACGGAGCCAGGCGCAGCACAGGATCAAGCCGGAGCACCCCGAAGAGCCCGACGAACACCGCGAGGGCCGCCACATACGGGACGTAGACCCGCCAGAAGCGGCGCCGGGCGTAGTCCATCCATGACGTCCACCCCGCCTCGCGATCGCTCTCTGCGAGGCCAAACCCGGTGAGGAAGGCAAACATCCCGAGGCTGGCGACGCCCAACCCATGCTGGGCGTAGATGGGGAAAGGATGCCTCGGAACATACTCGCTCCCGTGGAGGAGCAGAATGAGGACCATGGCGAAGCCGCGCATCAGGTCCAGTTCGTGTATGCGCGTCGAGTCTTTCATCTTGGGTTCGTCACGGCGGCCCCGGCAGTTCGTAGACCTGGATCAACGGGTTCGTGAGGGCGTGCATATTGGCGCGGCCATCCTCATCGCTGCTCCACACCAGCCGTCCCCGTTCGCGGATGTCTTTCAGCAGCCGTCGGCGCCGGTTGTACTCGCCCTCCTTGCCCTTCACGCCGCGAGTGTGCGGGCTCAGGTACCGGTCGTAGCCCGGCTCGCACAGCACCGCGTAGCGGACGCCGGCCTGCAGCGCCTTGTCGAATGAATGCTTGAAGAGGGCGCACACTCTTGCGCCAGAGCCCGGCATGCACCATCGGGTGTTGTCTTTTTCGTACAGCCCCGAGTAGTACTCGGCGGCCACGAGGGCGTCGGGGTTGGCATGTTCGCGCAGCCAGTAGCGCAGGCGAACGCGGCTGTCGTCCTGGAACTGGTCGACGAAGTCCATCGTGCGAGCGCCGCAGGTGGCGAGGACCGCCCCGAGCGCCAGCACCACGACACCCGCCTGCGTCCACCGGCGCCCGCCGCGGCGCACGAGCATGACCAGCCCGAGGCCACCCCAGAGGTGGCACAGAACGATCACCGGCAGCACGTACCGGTGGAACGGAATCGACGAGAAGCTGAGGACGGCGAGAAACAGGGCCGTGAAGCCAATGGCCACCGTGTTCCACGGCGTGCGTTCCGAGCGGCGGATTAGAGCCACCCCTGCAAACAGGGCGGCGCACGCCAGCATGAAGACGTTGGTGTCGGTCACTACCGCCTCCAGGAAATAGGCGTTGGGTCGCGTCAGTCCGCCCTCCTTCTGCCCCCGCAAGCTGTGGCCCGACTCGAATCGAATCGCCTTGGCGAACGTGTGGACCGCCTCGAAGACCCGGTGGTTGACGAGCAGCACGACGGCGACCGCAGCCAGCAGAGCCAGCAGCACGCACCACGCGCGCGCCGGCCGCACGGCCTGCGTCCCGCCGCCCAGAATCCAGGCCAGCATCGGAAGCAGGGCCAGAATACCGATATATTTCCCGGAGGTGGCGAGGCCGGCGGCCGCCCCCAGGGCCAAGGCAGCGACGAGCCGCTCCCGCCGCGAGGCCGCGGCCGTGAACCACCGGCCGGCCAGCATCAGCAGCCCGACACCCATGACCAGGGCCGCGTCCTCCTTCATGTAATGCGCGTAGGGGACGAGGGCCGGGCACAGGACGACGCTGGTCCCGACCAGCAGCAGCCCGATCAGCCCAAACTCCAGGTAGCCGATCCACGCCAGGGCCGAAACCCCGACGGCGGCGAACACGGCCGAGACCCATCGGCCGGTCTCGATGAGCTCCTGCAGGCTTTGACCTTCCGGGTTTCCGACCACCAGATGCGTGCATTCCAGCAGAAGCTGGGGGTGAAGGAAGTTGCGGGAGCCCTGTTGGATCTGCTGCCCCTTCGTACGCTCGTCGGGATGGAACTGGTATGGGAAGTCGTTGCCGCAGGTATGGATGAACAGCGAGGCCAGGAAGACCAGCGTCAGCACGCCCAGGGCCAGGGGCAGGCACCGCCAGCCGTGCCGGCCGTCCTGCTGCGGTCCGCGATCCCGGGATTCCTCCGCCGTCGCGTTCACTGCGTCGCCCCTCATCGATGCCGTGTGTTCCGCCCGGCTCAGGCTCCGGGGCCGCCGCGCTCGGCGTTGCGCCGCTCGAGGTCAGCCCGGTAGGCGTCCTGGTCAAAGGCCGGCGCGACGCCGGAATCTGCCGCCGCACAGGCGACGGCGTGGGCTTCGCGCACGAACAGGCGGCGGTCAAAAGGCTTGGGGATGATGTAGCGCGGCCCGAAGGCCAGGTCCGGCTCGCCGTAGAGCGCCCGGATGCTCTCCGGCACCGGTTCGCGCGCCAGCGCCGCCAGGGCCTCCGCAGCGGCGACCTTCATCGGCGTGTTGATGCGGCGGGCGCCGACGTCCAGCGCGCCGCGGAACAGGAACGGGAAGCCGAGCACATTGTTGACCTGGTTGGGGTAGTCCGAGCGGCCGGTGGCCATGACATACGGCCGGCTCCCCATGACTTCCGCCACCGCCTCGGGCAGGATCTCCGGCACGGGGTTCGCCATCGCGAAAATGGCCGGCCAGGAGGCCATGGATGCCACGTCGGCGGGCTTCAGGCAGCCGGCCACGGAGACGCCGACGAAGACGTGGGCGTTGACCATCGCGTCGGACAGCGTGGCGGCGGACGTGTCGACCGCGTGTTCGCGCTTCTTGGGGTTCAGGTCCCTGCGGCGGATGCTGAGCACGCCCTTGGAGTCGCACAGGACCGCATGGCGGACGCCGGCGGTCTTGAGCATTTCGGTGATCCGGATGCCGGCGGCACCGGCGCCGTTGACCACCACGCGCAGTTCGCCCATGTCCCTGCCGCACAGCCGGGCATAGTTCATGACGCCGGCAAGGGTGATGACGGCGGTGCCCCACTGGTCGTCGTGGAAGACGGGGATGTCCAGCAGCTCATCCAGACGGTCCTCGATCTCAAAGCAGGCCGGCGCGGCGATGTCCTCGAGGTTGATGCCGCCGTACATCGGCGCCAGGGCGCACACGGCATCGATGACCCGCTGCGGATCGGTCGGCCCGCGGTCCGAGCCGCCCTGCCGGCAGTGCGCCAGCGGCACCGGCCAGCCGTCGACGTCGGCGAACATCTTGAACAGCACCGCCTTGCCTTCCATGACCGGGATGCTGGCCAGCGCCCCGAGGTCGCCGAGGCCCAGGATGGCCGTACCGTCGGTGACGACCCCGACGAGCGTGCTGCGGGCGGTGTAGCGACTCGCCGCCGAAGGATCGGCGGCGATGGCCTTTACGGCGTCCGCCACGCCGGGCGTGTAGGCGAGGCACAGGTCGCGCACGCTGTCGAGAGGGCGCGTGCAGCGCATGCCGATCTTGCCGCCGAGATGATACGCCAGGACATCCTCGCGTGTGATTCGCATCGTACTCATGGGTGCCGGTCCGTTCCTCCACGCCGCGCTGCGGGCGAGGGGGGTGATGTACCACGCCGCGCGCGGAATGGCCAGCAGAATGACCTTTCCGGGGGACCCGCCCGCCGCCAATTCTTCCTTCGTTGACCGATCTGGTATTGCCCGGGGCGCCCGGCTTCTGGTAGCTTGCCCCCCGCAACCGTGTGGCACCTAGTAAGGACACCCATACATCGTGAGTCCTGTTGAATCCTTGAGCGATCAACCCCGGGAATCGTGCGGCCTGTTCGGGGTTTACGGCATAGAGAACTGCGCCCCGCTGATCTACGCGGGCATGTTCTCCCTTCAGCACCGCGGCCAGGAGGGCGCGGGGATGGTGGTCAGCGACGGGCAGGAGGTCCGGTCCTTCAAGGGGCAGGGGCTCGTGAACGACGTGTTTGACCCGCCGTCCCTCGAGCGCCTGCCCGGTTCGGTGGGCATCGGCCACGTCCGCTATTCCACAACGGGCGGCTCGCGCATTCAGAACGTCCAGCCGCTGGTGGCGGAGTGCGTGGACGGCATCTGGGCGGTGGCTCACAACGGCAACCTCGTCAACGCGTCGGCGCTGCGCCAGATGTACCAGGAGTCCGGGGCGATCTTCCAGACCAGCACGGACAGCGAGGTGCTGGTGCACCTGCTGGCCGACCCGATCTACCGCACGCGGCCGCGCCGCGTGGCACGGGCGCTGGCCGAGCTGGATGATCATGACGAAGGACTGCGTCATGGCCGCGCGCGACCCGCACGGCTTCCGACCGCTGTCGATCGGCCGGCTGGGAAGCGGGTACGTCTTCGCCAGCGAGACCTGCGCCCTGGGGCAGGTGGGCGCCGAATACGTCCGCGACGTCTGTCCCGGTGAGCTGGTGGTGGCCGACGCCGCGGGGCTGCACTCGAGCTATTTCTCCGACTCGGGCGACAAGACCGTCTCCTCGTGCATTTTCGAGATGATCTACTTCGCCCGCCCCGACAGCACGGTGTTCGGGCGCAACGTCCACATGGTCCGGCTGCAGTACGGCATGCGCCTGGCGCAGGAGTACCCCGTCGAGGCCGATGTGGTGATCCCGGTTCCGGACAGCGGCGTGAGCGCCTCGCTGGGCTACTCGCGGGCGAGCGGCATTCCCCTGGATTTCGGCTATATCCGCAACCACTACGTCGGCCGCACCTTCATCATGCCGGAAGCCGAGCAGCGGGCCAGCGGCGTGGACATGAAGCTCTCGGTCCTGCCCGAGGTCGTGCGCGGCAAGCGGGTGGTGGTGGTCGACGATTCGATCGTGCGCGGCACGACGGCCCGCCGCCGGGTGACGCGGCTGCGCGAGGTGGGGGCGAAGGAGGTCCATGTGCGGATCTCCTGTCCGCCGATCCGCCACCCGTGCTATTACGGCATTGATTTTCCGACGAGCGACGAGCTGATCGCCGGCAACGGCGTGGACGTCGAGAGCATCCGCACGTATATCGGGGCCGATACGCTCGGTTACCTCAGCCTGGAGGCCCTGTACGTTCCGTTCGGGCGTCCGGGCGGGTTCTGCAACGCCTGCTTCACAGGCAAGTACCCGACGGCGACCGATCAGATGTGCGGCAAGATGGGGCTGGAGGGTGGGGCGGGCCAGTTGGATCTGCAGATGTGAGTCGGACCGACCGGGGCGGAGGCGGTGCGCCGGCAGCGGGGGAGCCATACAGTGGGTAAGAACAACGTCACAAAGCACATCTTCATCACGGGCGGCGTGGTGTCCTCCCTGGGCAAGGGGTTGACGGCCGCATCGATCGCGTTGCTGCTGAGCAAGCGCGGCTACCGCGTGCGCCTGCAGAAACTGGATCCGTACCTCAACGTCGACCCCGGCACGATGTCGCCGTACCAGCACGGCGAGGTGTACGTGACCGTGGACGGCACCGAGACGGACCTGGACCTCGGCCACTACGAGCGGTTCACCGGCGTGCCCTGCACGCGGGGGAGCAACTACACCACGGGCCGCATCTATAGCGCGGTCATCGCCCGTGAGCGCGAGGGCGGCTACCTCGGCAAGACCGTCCAGGTCATCCCGCACGTCACCGACGAGATCAAGACGGCCATCCGGTCGCTGGACGCGCCCGACGTGGACATCGTCATCACCGAGATCGGCGGCACGGTGGGCGACATCGAGTCGCTCCCCTTCCTGGAGGCCATCTGCCAGTACCGCCAGGAGATCGGCCGGCAGAACGGGCTGTTCCTCCACGTG
>CAZJBP010000202.1:0-2212 GCA_964544115.1 uncultured Victivallales bacterium
GGCGTGCCCCGGTTATCCAGCAGGGCGCTGACACAGTCCACATCCGATCCCAGCAAATCCACCACGGTGTTGACCATGTGCGAGCCGGTATCGAACAGGAAGCCGCCGCCGGACACTTCGGGGTTCTGCCGCCAGGTTCCGACGGTCGCCACTTTCCAAGCCTGGTGCGCGTAGGCCGAAATGGTGCTGACCTCGCCGATTGCCCCGCGCGCGATCAACTGTTTGGCCTTCCAGACCGCCGGCGAGAGGCTGCCGGGAAAGGCGATCATGACCAGGCGGCCGGTCGTATCACGAAGTTCGATCAGACGGCGGGCCTCCGCGCCGTTCATCACCATCGGCTTCTCGATCAGCACATCCATTCCGCTTTGGAGGCAGTCCTTCGCATTCTCAAAATGGAACTTATGCGGCGAACAGATCAAGGCGGCATCAGCCGCGCCCTGATCGCGAACCAGTTCCTTGATGGTCGCATAGAAGGGCGGACAGGACTGCTTTCTCTCCATAAACAGCGCCGCCGTCGCCTGCCGGGATGGTTCCCCAGGCTCCACAAATCCAACGATCTTAGTGGTCCGCTTCATGTCCATCATGGTGCGGATGTGATGGCGGGCGAACCCACCGGTCCCAACAACAATGCTTCGTATTTGTCTCATCGTTCCTGCTCTTTTCGTTTTGGCTGGTTCATTTCTTCACCTGATACGCGGCGCCTTCCAATGTCAGCATCCGGGCATCTTTCGATTCGCACATCCGTTTGAGCGCCTTGGCCTCCTGATCCAGCGAGTCGCGCCAGGCGGGCGGACAGGTCATCTTGCCGAGGCGCAGCGTGTTGGCCGTGCCCCTTCGTTAACCGCACTGTCGTGATCTCCCACGGCCGGAGCGACACGGTGACCGCGCCCTCCCGGATCGGCAACTCGCACCCTTCCCACTCAAGCAGGGTACAGCGTTCGGCGTGCCGGATCCCAAGCGGTAACAGCACCGTTGCCTCCCCGCCCAGGCCGCGGAATTCCCAGAGTCGCAGCACCACCCCGCGCCCGTCATGCGCCGGCTTCAAGGCCCCCATCCTGACATTCTCGGAAACCAACTGCGGCGGCGGCGGCGGCGTGACGGCGCCGGACAAGACGGTCATCCCGGCGTTGAATGATTCGGCATCAGCCACGACCGCGCTCGCCGGGAAGGCGGAACCGTAGGCGCTGAGCGCATAGTCGAAGTCATGCCAATCCTCATCCCGCATCCCGTCGTAATCGGTCATCACCAGGTGCCATGGCTGATGCAGGTACGTCGGAATGGTGGGGCTGCGGAGCACGGAGAGCAGGATGGCAGAACCGTCGCCCTCCGGACCGATCTCGAACGATGGCAGGCCTTTGGTGAGCAGGGCGACAGACGTCGCGGCGCGTTCCACCCCGGCCCAGTCCACCGCCGGCCAGTCGCCGCCGGCCGAAGCCCACTTGTCGAAGGCCGGCTGATAGCGTTCGCGGCGTACCTGGCCGTACGGAATGCCATAGACCGCCTGCCCCGTAAACGGCACCGGCATGGCAAAGCGCAGCCGCCGGTTGAAGTTGCCCCAGCGGACCCTGGCATGGAAATCCACGCGGTCAATCCCTTCGGAGAGCGTCACCGTGGACTCAATCCGCATGCCCCAGGAGTCCACCGTGTAGGGAATCTCGCAGACGAAGCGCAGGCGCTGGAACCGGTCCGCCCGGTCCACGGCCACCAGCCGGGTGTGCGGGGCGAGTCCGGTACGCGGCCGGTCGGCGCTGAGCGTGGCCCAGGGCGAGCCCTCGTCGCACTCGAGGATGGCCTCGTTCGGCCGCCAAGGACCGCCCGCGGCGACCTCACGCCCGAGCAGCCGGTCCCGGATGGCGGTGATGCCGTTCAGGTCAGCCGTCACCTCGAAACGCCGGTTGGCGATGGCCTCGACACCGTGGTCGGGCTTGATCTCCACCGTGTTCACGGCCGGCGCCTTGCCCTTGACGAACCGATAGCGGCGGCTTCCCAGCGGCGGCACACCCTCGGCCACGAAACGGAGCCCGCCGGGCCCGCCGGCGGCAACGGTTGTCTCCACCACGGGGACGGGGCGCCCTTCCTCGTCACGGAGCTCCTCGAGGGCATGACGCTCGCGCAGCACCTCGCCGACCGCGGTACGCTCCCCATCGATCGGGTCGTCGGCATCGTGCGGCAGGTCGCGACGGGTCTCGCGGCCGCGCACTCCGCGGGGATC
>CAZJBP010000202.1:2222-6190 GCA_964544115.1 uncultured Victivallales bacterium
CGAGTTGCCCCAGGGTAGCGGCGGGCAGCCGGGCCTCGACCAGGGCCGCAGCAGGCACCGCGCCGGGATTGAAAACCGTGATCCAGTCGCCCTTCACCCGCGGACGGGAGGTTTTTGCCAGGGCCGCACCGGCCCGGGCAACCAGTCTGCCGAGATCTTTCTCGACGCGATCCTGGATCCCGCGCAATTCAGCATAGGCGGGGTCGGT
This sequence comes from uncultured Victivallales bacterium, assembly GCA_964544115.1. Classification (GTDB taxonomy): domain Bacteria; phylum Verrucomicrobiota; class Kiritimatiellia; order UBA8416; family JADHWI01; genus CAZJBP01. Next base: position 2,431 of record CAZJBP010000202.1, read on the forward strand.
GTGGGTGCCGGTGATGGCATCGTGGAACAAGGTCAGCAACACGTCCTCCCACAGTCGCGCGAACCGCGCGGACGGCGGACGGTGCCCCGCAAGGCTTGCGAGGGTCCACAGCGCCTCGGCTCCCAGCAGGGCGTATTCCGTGCGGCGCGCCGCCTGCTTGACCTTGATGCGGGAAACGTAACAGCCGGTATTGTTCGGGTTCAGTTCGCAGGAGGGGTGCAGCAATTCCCCGGGCGGATCGTCCGCCCGGGCGACCTTGGCCCTCACCTCGTCGAGGAAGTCAACATTGTTGACAAAGCGCACGTCGTATCGCTCCGCCCACCGGGTGGCCAGTCGGAGCAGCTCGGGGTTGGGCAGCAGCTCTTCGGCGCAGACGACGTAGAGGCCGCGGCCGTCGGCGGCCAGACGCGCCTCGTCCAGCGCCGGATTCAGACGCACCAGGCGCTTCGGGTCTATCCCCCGCCCTTTGCAGGCGCGGCAGCCCTTGCCGGCGCACTTCGGGCAGGGGGGAATGTTGTCGAAGCCACCACCCCCACCCACTCCGGCCATGGCCGGACCGCCGGTGAAGACCGTTGAGCCGTCCAGGCCGCGCCAGTACTCGCCCTTCACGGGGGAATAGCTGAGGCTCTCGACCCACGCCACGCCGCAACCGCGCAGGATCTGGGGAATCTGGGCCGAATTCCCGAAGGCATCGCCTCGCGTCGCCAGAACGGTCTTCAGCCCGAACTGCGCCTCGTTCCAAAGATAGCCGGTCACGAAGTTACGCACCAGGCTTTCGCCCAGCAGCATGTTGCCGTCCACGATGTTGTCGCCCGCACCGGAAATATGGACCCGGCCCTGCGCCACGAGCCGGCGCAGTTCCGCCAGGCGTTCGGGATGGCGGCGCAGGTACTGCCGCGCCACGGCCGTGCTCTCAATCGAGAAACGGTACCGGCGATCACGACGGGCGAAGGCCAGGCTATCGGTGATGACCGCATCCTCGATATCGCTGGCGGAGACAAATCGCCGCCCCTTGAAATCATACCTTTGGTCCCAACACCGCCGCCAGATCAGGTCGAAATGGTTCAGCACGATGATCATGAGGGTCGGCTTGGGGGGCTTGCCGGCACAAGCGGTCGACGGAGAAGACATGATCATGACTCGCCCTCCATCTCAACTCGCATCACCGGCCAGGCGTCCTCAACGAAGAACCAATAGCCGAGCAGTTGAATCAGCTTCGTCTGCGGTTCGCGCTGCCACGCCGGGACATCGCCGCCCTGGTAGCGCAGCGCCTGTTCGCTCCGGGAGCCCAGCGCCTGATGGTAGATGGAGGGCGAGAACTCAAAAGTCATATTCACAGTCCCTTCGATTTGTACTCGGGCCAGCACCCACTGGCAGGTATAGGGTATGGTAGATCTTGGTCTTGTCAAACTCGGGACGGACCGGCCTGACTCTCTTGCCTGGAGCCGGTGCGCCATTCGTTAAGGGAGGTGTTTGTAAGTCTGGCGGAATGTCGGCGATTGTTTTGGCAGAGGCCACGGTCGACACCGTCAACGCCATCAACGCCATCACGCCTACGATTCGTTTGTCTTTGGCCTTCATAATCTTCCTGTTACTTGACTTCAAACGCTTGAACGTGGGCTAATGCAGCCCCCCAGGTGGAGAGCGGAGTGAATCGGATGGCGGTGGCGGAGGTATTCAGGGGAAAACGCACCAGACGCTGGTAATTCTCCGCTGCTTCATGCACTGTCCGCCAATTGCTGTCAGCATCGCGCGTCTCGAGGCGAAACGCCTTGACCAGGGTCTCAGGCGGGGTGGCGTCCTCCTGGTCCAACGGATAGGCATGCGGCATCCCCAGCCCATTGGCGTAGAGGTCGCTGTCAAAGACCAGCCGCACACAACTGATCGGTACAACCCGGTTCCAGGTGTACTGGGCCCAGGCGCCGGGGCTCGCCGTCCAGCCGTTGTCATTCTTACCCACGGGCCGGTCCACGCCGTTACGCAGCGGCTCCGGATCGCCTTCCGATGCCGAAAACTCCGCGCAGCCGGTCAACGGCGCCATGTCGCGGCGCCGGCCGGGAAGGTAGCAGTCGTCGTCCATCAGGGTCCGCTGCAATTCGCTCAGATGCCGCTCGTGAACCCCGCGCGGGCTGGTGCTCTCGCGAGCCGCGATCACGGCAGCGGTCCCGACCGCCTGTCCCAGGACGGCGCAAGTCGACATCACACGCGTGGAACTTAGCGCGGCATGCGTGGCGCTGATGTTGCGACCGGCGCAAAACAGGTTCTCAATATTCCGCGAATACAGGGAGCGATACGGGATACCGTAGGGCGAGGGTGCCGGATGAAAGATGGTCGGCGCGCCCGGGTAGTAAAAACCGGCCGGATGATGATCGTCCATGCTCCAGCCGCCGTACGCCACGATGTCATCGAACGGACCCGCCGCACGGACATCGTTCTGGGTCAGAACATGATCCCCCACATAGCGGCGGCTCTCGCGTTTGCCCGGCAGGAATCCGACCCATTCCACCGTCCAGTTCTCCGCGTTGTGGTCGCCCCGGTTCTTGATATGATCAATCACCCCGAAGGAAATCTTGAGCAGTTCGTCCCGCAGCGACTCGGTGTCGTGGATGCTGTCGTGCTCGCCGCCTACCTCGATCCACCAGAAGTTCGAACTGCGCAGCACATGATCCCGCCCCTGCATCTCCTCATCCGTGGCATAGGTATAGGCCCAGGCCGGAGGCACAAACCGCTGCGGCCGAGTGGTCTCCCGGAACTGGATCAGGCAGGTCAGCCCCATCGTCTTGCGGTCGGCCTGGGGCGGCTGGATATCCTCGCCAAACTCGGCGGCCGCCTCGCGGCCGATGCGGAACTCCGCGCCCGAGAGCGGCGCCAGGATGCTGTCGCCGGAACAGTCGGCAAACAGCGGAGCCGAGACCTCATGCCAGGTCTGGCTGGTTCCCTGCCAGCCGGTCACCGCGCGAATGCGCTTTCCGTCCATCGTTGCGGCGTTGACCGAGCAGTTCAGCAACAGAGTGAGATTCGGCTCAAAGCGTGCCTTCGCATAGAGCACGCTATCCCAGATCGAGAAATTGCCGCCGGGATTACGCCAGGCGTTTTCGAGCCGGATCTCCTCGACCAGGCCACTCTCTCGCATGTTGGCGCCATGCGCCCCGCAAATGTGCATGCGCACCTCGCTCGACGCATTGCCGCCTAGGACCGGGCGGTCCTGCACCAGCGCCACGCGGGCGCCATGCCGCGCGGCCGCGAGCGCCGCGCACAGTCCGGCCAGCCCGCCGCCGACCACACAGAAATCCACGTCGTGTTTCATCGTTCGCATGAGATGATCTCCCCACCCACATGAAAGACCGCGCCCTGAAGCGTCAACGGCCTGGCATCCTTCGATTCGCAATGAATGGTCAACGGCGCTTCCGGCTTCAACTTCCCGCAGTCCACTTCGCCCACGGCCCAGGATAATCCACTCCAGATCGCCTTATCGTAGGCGATTTCGACTGGCATGGCCCGCCCCTCCTGTTCGGCGCGGAGGATCAGCAGTTCGCCCATGGTCCTGCCCTTGGGCGGTGACCCGCCGGAGAGGCGCAACGGCAGGCTGTCGCTGCCAGTCTGGCGCATGACGATGCGCAGGCGTCCGTCGCGCGGCGGCGTCTCGAGCGTGTGAGTGATGAGCCGCTGGTTGTCCGTTCCGGCGAACTCGGCCAGCCGGCGAATGGCGGAGGGGATTCTGACATCCTCCTGGATGCCGAGATCGAACGCTGCGTCGGCC
>CAZJBP010000203.1:0-6136 GCA_964544115.1 uncultured Victivallales bacterium
CCCGTGCGCGTTCACGGCGTGCCGGAGAGTTCGTGTAGGTGCACGGGCACGTGTACGGCAAGGCGGGACAAGTTCCCGCATCCCTGAACGTTGAGCGTTTTCTTCAGCTTTCAGCTTTTGTGCCCAGATCCCTCACTGCGTTCGGGATGACCGTGCGACGACGAGGACGAGGAAGAGGGAGACGCCGTCCACTCCGCCAACAATCCAGATAATTCCGTGAATCCTGTCGGACTTCCCCTGCGTCCTGCAGCGGCCACGTGTACGGCGGTCGCGGCCGCCCGCCCTCCAGTTCCCGCAGCCCTGAACGTTAAGCGTAGGGCGTTTTCCCGCGCCCGCTTTCAGCGTTTCAGTTTTCAGCTTTCAGGTTTTGTCCCAGATCATCCGCAGATCGTCAGGTTTGCGATAGTGGAAGACCCACGCGATGATCTGGTTCTTCTGCTCGTCGACGCGGCAGCGCACCTTGTACTGGAAGCACCATTGCGCCAGCTCGGTGCGATGCCCGAACGGGTGCCGTGCACGGCGCTTCCACAGAATGTCGCCGGCCTTGCCGGGATAGAACCGGGGCGCGGGCAGCCCCGAGAAGCCGTTCAGATAGCCGGTCACCCACGGCTCCAGCGTAACGTCGCCCTTCACGATCATGTTCGCGCAGGAGAAGTGCCACAGATAGAGCCGGCGCTGTTTCCAGCGGAAGATCATGAGCTTTGTCCCGACGTCAAACTGCGCGCTCTCCAGCACGAATGCGCGCGGCAGGGAGAACGTCACGTCGAAGAACTCCCACGGGATCAGGTCGCCTTCGCGGTGGTGATGGAAGTCGCCGGCAAAGAGGCGGAGGATCTCGGCCAGGTCCTCCGTGTCGCCCGGCAGGCGGTGCAGGATCACGAAGCAGAACAGGCTGGACTCGGGGCACATATAGAACGCCGTGAGGAGGCTGTGCTGCAGCACGCCGATCCCGCCCGCCTTGCGACGCGGGATGGCTTCCCGGAACGTGTAGAGCGTTCCGAACCAGCCCTCAGGCAGCCCTTCGACGGCTGCCTTCTCATGCGCGAGCCGGGTCAGGCGTCCGGACGCCTTTTCGTAGCGGCCCAGGATGCTCTGCATCTGGAGAGTCTGCTTGGGACGCACCCACTCGGCCTCCAGCCGCGCCGAGTATTCATCTTCGATCTCGATTCGCGTGACGCCCTTGCGGGGAAACTTGTAGACGCCCAGTTCCCAGTTGGCAGGAACCCGGAAGGAGACACCGTCCCAGGCGATGCGGCGGGAATCAGTCATGATCGGTTCTTCGCGAAGACGGAGATCAGCCCGCGTTGCATGAGGATCTTGACGAAGGCCACGACGCCCAGCTCCGCCTCCCGGCGGCTCATGCCGAAGCGTTCGTGAAACAGATGGATGATCTCCAGAACCGACCGCTGGCCGTCCACGTGGCGCACGACAAAGGCACCGAATTCGTCGAGCTCATAGCGCTTGTTCATGACCGGCGGGCGGAACCGCTCGAGAAAGCCGGTGCCGCGCCGAAGCTTGGACGCCACAAAGGCCGGCTTCCCTTCCGGTTCGTGCAGCGTGACGTCGGGGTTCAGCGCCGGAATCCCCGCCAGGGATTCCCGCTTGTCGATGCGTCCCCCGTCCCGCTGTTTCAGCATGGTCATGTTGGCAGCCCTTCCTTCCGGCTGAGTGATCCTGCGCCGGATCCCCGCCGGATCGGACGGGCATTTGTACACCCATTGTCCGGGCGGAAAAAGGTCAATCTCGGGTGGTCGACGGGGTGGGTGAATCGGTCTTGGGGCTGACGAGTTCCCGCCATGCACTGGAGGGCCGACGGCCCCGGCGGCCGTGATTGTCGTGCGCATACACGTACGCCAGTTCCGTCATCCCGAACGCAGTGAGGGATCTCACCTGGCCTTCACGGCCCTTTTCAGATCCCTCACTGCGTTCGGGATGACAGGAGCGAGGGACGCGAGGACGGGGACGGGGACGAAAACGAGGGCGTTGCCGTCCTCCCCGCCCACAATCCCGAAAGTCCCGTGAATCGTGCCGGCTGCCCCTGCGTCCTGCATCGGCCTGCCCGCCTGATCCGTGCTCGCCGTCCGCGTGATATCACGGCCCGCACAGCTTTCAGCTTTTCAGCTTTTGTTTTCTACGGGCGATGTGGATTATCGTCGCCAGAGGAAAAGGAATCGATGTGATGCACGCAGAGCGCCCTGTTGAACTCTTCAGCCTCGATGTGGCCGTCGCCAAACCGAGCGGCGCGGAATTCAAGTTCTGGCGGAACGAGACAGCGTTCACGAAGACGTACCACGTCGATGGCGCGTCGCCGCGGGCGTCGGACGAAAACCCCGGCTCGGAAGAGCGCCCCTTCAAGACCATTGGCCGCGCGGCGGATGTGCTGCAGCCCGGCGAGCGTGTCCTGGTCCACCCCGGCATCTACCGCGAATGCATCCGACCGGCGCGAGGCGGCCTGTCGCCGTCGCGGATGATCGGCTACCACGCGGCTCCCGGTGGGCGGGTAATCGTCAGGGGCTCGGACCCGGTGGGCCGCAAGTGGACGGCCGACGATGCGGCCAGGGGCGTCTGGGCTCTGGACCTCCCGTCCATCGACTTCGGCGACTATACCCCGTTCGCCCTCGACAACCTGCCCGAGGCGTCCTTCGACATCATGGAGTGGGCCCAGCCCCATCGTGGCAAGCTGCCCTACACGCTGCCGCGCGGAATGGTATTTCAAGACGGCCTGCGCCTGGAGTGCGTGGCGACGCACGAGGAGCTTCTGAAGACCGAAGGCTCGCACTGGACCGACCGCTCGGCGGGGCGGCTTTATCTTCACGCCCGCCGCGGCGAGGATCCCAACGGCCTGCCGATCGAGATCACCACGCGGCCGGCCTGCTTCCGGCCGCGGGCCAGGGGGCTGGGGTTCATCCAGGTTTGCGGGTTCGTGTTCGAGCAGGTCGGGAACGGCTTTTCGCGCCCGCAGGAGGGGGCGGTCTCCGTCTGCGCCGGGCACCACTGGCTGATCGAAGAGAATACGGTCCGGGAGATCAACGGCGTCGGCATCGACATCGGCAACGGCTGGTACGGAGGCGCCGTCCAGCCCTCCGAGCCGGGCGAGGGCGATCCGGAGTGGAACATCGTGCGCCGCAACCTCATCGTGGAAACCGGCGTGTGTGGCATTGCCGGTCTCCCGGCCAGGAACGCGCTGATCGAGGAGAATGTGCTGCGGAACAACTCGCGCTTCCCCATCGCGGAAGTGTCCGAATCCGCCGGGATCAAGACGCACGTCAACCAGGGCACGCTGATCCGGCGCAACCTCATCATGGATAACCCCATCAACGGGATCTGGATGGACTGGGACAACCGAGATGCGCGGTGCACGCAAAACGTCATGCTGAACTGCGGGACGGGCATCTTCATCGAGGCCTCGGTCGTGGCGCCCTTCTGCCTGCTCGACCGGAATATCATCTGGGGCGCGAAGCAGGGCATCTACGAGCACGACTGCATCAGCCAGGTCTTCGCGCACAACTTCATCGGGCCCTCGGAGCTCGGGCTCATCCTCCGCGGCAAGGCGACGGACCGGATCATCGTCGAAAACCACCCCGCAGCGGGCGGCGGCCACACGGCGGCGAACAACATCTTCTTCAACGACGACGAGGAGATCCGGGAGACAACCGGCCCCGAGAACGCGCCCAATACGATCATCGGAAACGCATTCAGGGCGCAGGGGCTTGAGGCGGTCTTGGACCTGCAGAAGCGGTCTCTGACGATGACGGCCCGGCAGTCGCTGGCGTCGTTCTGCGACCGGCCGCGGGTGACCCACGACCTTCTCGACCGTCCCTGGCCGCCCGAGATTCGCAGCCCGGGCCCGATTCCGATTCCTGGAACGCAGCCGCTGAGCCTCCGGTGGACGGAGGCCAGGGGAGCGGGAGGTTGCCCGGATCGTCTCTTCTGGCTGGAGCAGGCCGACGGTGGTATTGTAACTCCATGAACGAACGCGTGAGCAGGTTGCGCGAGCAGGCGCTGACCACCTACATCGAGTGGGGGGCGGAGCCGGATCCGCAGTGGCCGGAGTTCGAGGCCGGGCTGATGGGCGATCCGGCCGTCATCCGCGAAGCCAAGACCTTCGCCCGGTTTTGCGCGCGCCGCAAGATTTCCATCCGTGAAGGGGAACTGTTGGTAGGCGCGCAACCGGGGCTGCGCTACGGCGAGGCTGCGTCCCGGCCGGCGGCCTGGGGTCGCCAGAGCTTCGACGTGCCCGGGTGGTTCAACGTTCCTGAGGGCCTTGCGGAGATCTTCCGGCAGGGCCTGGTGGCCATGGCCGGCAACCACATGACCATGGACTATGCCGGCATCCTTCAAGACGGGATGGAAGGGCGGATCGCCCAGGCGGAGCAGCGGAAGAGCCGGCTGAGCCCGACGGAGCCGGAGGCGGAGCAGAAGGTGCAGTTCCTGGACGCGCTGGCTATCGTGGCCAGGGGCTATCTCCATCTCTGCCGCCGGTACGCCGAGCTGGCGGAGGACCTGGCGAAGCAAACCGGCGACGCGAAGCGGCGCGAGGAACTGGTCCGCATCGCCGCCCACTGCCGTCACGTTCCCGCGCGCCCTCCCCGCACGTTCCGGGAAGCCTGCCAGTGCCTCTGGTCCTGCTTCATGCTCGTGCCGGACGCCCCGGGGCGGGTGGATCAATACCTGTTTCCCTTCTACCGCCGGGACCTCGAGCGCGGCGACATCACGCGGGAGGCGGCCCGGGAGCTGCTGAGCTGCCTCTGGCTGAAATACTTTGAGAACGCCGGCGCCGTCCAGCCCGTGGGGGCGGTCCACCACCTGACCCTCGGCGGGGTGAACCCGGACGGGTCGGACGCCTGCAACGAGGTCACGCGGCTCTGCCTGGAGGTCACGGAAGACCTGCGCCTCCAGCGTCCGCAGGTCGGATTCCGCTGGAACCGCCAGACCCCCGATGCGCTGCTGCGCCAGGCGGTGCGCGTGCTGCGCGTCCGCTGCGGCAGCCCCGATTTCTGCAACGACGAGCAGATCATTCCGGCGCTGGTGCGGACCGGCATCGCCCTCGAGGATGCGCGGGACTTCTCCCTCTCGGGCTGCCAGGAAGTCATCATTACCGGCAAGGCGCAGATGGGATCCGTCGAGGGGTTCGTCAACATGCCCAAGATCCTCCGCACCGTGCTGGGCCTGGAGCCGGCTCTCGGGCCTGGAGCGGATCTGGCCCGGGTGACGAGCTTCGAGGCGCTCCTGGAGGCGTGCGAGGCGGAGATGGGGCGGGTGGCGGGCGCGGTCCATGAGGTGTCCTGCGCCCGGGACCGGCGGGCGGCCGAGCACACGGATCTGGTCTGCTCGCTGCTGGTGAACGATTGCATCGAGAAGGTCAAGGGGTACAGCCAGGGAGGCGCGCGGTACAACCACTGCAATTGGGATGTCGTCGGCGTCGCCAACCTGGCGGACGCCCTGGCCGCCATCCGGATGCTGGTCTTTGAGGATCGCATCTGCACCCTGAATGAACTGCGGGACGCGCTGCGGTCGAACTGGGAGAGGTCCGAGCCGCTGCGCCGCCGGATCGTCCGCGATGCCCCGCACTTCGGGAACGACGACGATCGCGTGGATCGCCTGGCGGCCTGGAGCATCGAGCGGTTTTCCGATCTCATGAAGCGGCACACGCCGTTCCGCGGGGGTGAGTACATTATGGGCACCCTGTCGGGCGCCGAGAACATGCACATCGAATTCGGCCGGGTCACTGGCGCCACCCCCGATGGCCGGAAGGACAGTGAGCCGCTGGCCGACAGCATGGGGGCGGCCCAGGGGCGCGACCGGCTCGGGGTCACCGCGCTGCTGAACTCGGTCGCCAAGCTGCCGCACCGGCTCCTCCCGACCGCGGCGTCCCTGAACGTGCGCCTGGCCCCGACGCTGATCGAGACAGAGAAAGGCGCCGCCAAGATTGCGGCCCTGATCCGGGCCCATTTCCTCTCCGGCGGGCAGCACATGCAGTTCAACCTCGTCAACCGGCAGATGCTGATCGAGGCCCAGAAGCATCCCGAACAGCACGCGGACCTGATGGTGCGCGTCGCCGGCTACAGCGCCCCCTTCATCGCCCTCTGGGAAGACCTCCAGGCCGAAGTCCTCTCCCGGACCGAGCACTCGGGGT
>CAZJBP010000204.1:0-6112 GCA_964544115.1 uncultured Victivallales bacterium
TCCACGGGTTCTCCGGCCTGCCCGTGTGGGTGCTGGACGTGACCGTGCCGACGAACCCGGTCATGCTTTACGGTTACGCCTATGCCACGTTGACAAACGGTCAATCCGCCGTTTATCTGAGCTATGATCCGGAGCATCCTCCCGCCAAGTGTTTGGCCATCCAGGATGCGGCCGTTATGGAGGTGACTGGCGTGAAGGCCCCCTGAAGCAATACATATAGCTCCCTTGAGCCATTAGCCAGCGTAACGTTGGCGAATGGTGAGAGGGGTATATATACTTATTGATTTTGAAAATGATTAAATGCTTTTAACAAGAAGACTTTTTGTGGGGGTGAATGAAAGACGCTATTGAATCAGGAGGAACGAGATGAACGTTTATTTACGGACATATCGATTCTCGGCATTGCTCCGGGCCTGTTTGCTTGCGGGATTCATGTTGTGGGGGGCTTCCTCGGCAGAGGCGGCGGCAAGGACTGCAAGCACTTCAGGCAACTGGAGTTCCACGACCACGTGGGGCGGCGCTTCTGTCCCGGTTGCAGGGGATACGGTGACGATCAACGCCGCCGTTACGGTGACCGTCAATACAAATGTGGCGTGCACCTCGATATCCATCCTTGCCGCCAACACGAACAATGGCATCTCCATCAATAGCGGGCAGTCGCTCGCGGTTTCTGGAGCCATCACGACCGTTGTCCCCGGGAACAACAACAGACATACCACCATTGCGGTCGGAGCGGGCACATTGTCAGCGGGGTCTCTCGCTCTTGCCGGAGCCGGTACCGCCTCGCGATACACGGAACTTTCAATCTCGACAGGCTTTGTCACCGTTACCGGTAATATAACATCAGCCGGGACGGCTTCCCGGATTACCTTCACCGACGCGGGAACCCTGAATGCAGGGGGCACGTTTCTCAGCGGAACGGCTGGAACCTTCACCCCATCTACGGGCACCGTTAAGTACAATGCGTCCGGGGCGCAGACCGTTGGCCAATATACCTACAATAACCTGACCTTGTCCGGCGGCGGCGCAAAAACGACCACCGGCATCACGGTTAATGGCGTTCTTTCAATGGAAGGGACGGCTACCGCCTCCGTGGCTCCGACTTATGGGACGAGCGCCACCCTTCAATATAATACCGCCGTGGCTCGCACAAACGGAGCGGAATGGATATCCCCGTTTGTGGCTAATGGGGGGGTCATCATCACCAATACCGGTGCGATCACCCTGAATGCCGCCAAGGTTTTCAGTGCGTCGGTCCCGCTTGTCATCGCCACCGGCGCCACCTTGAACACCAGTGCGTCCAACAGCTATGGCCTGACGTTGGGCGGCGACTTCGGCAGGGGCGGGACGTTTTCGGCCAACAATTCCGCGATCATCATAAGCAATACCGCCGCCGCACAAAACATCGACGGGTTTACAACGGCGGGTACGGTTTCCATGACCAAGACTGCGGGAACGGCCACGTTCACGGGCAACGTGACCGCCGGTGCGCTGACGATCAACGGGTCAGGCGGCACGCTCAATCTCGGGACAGGCTTGACACATTCCTTTACCGGCACATGGACTCGGGCTAACGGCACGCTCGACGGCGGCTCAAGCACGATTAAGTTCGGCGCCGGCCTCAGCGGAACAGGCGGAACCTTCCTTCCCGGCACGGGTACGGTTGAATGGAACGCGGCGGGAGCGCAAAGCATCGCCGCCATCGGGTACAACAACCTGATTTTTTCGGGCGGCGGGGCGAAGTCGATGGCGATCGGCACGTCGGTTAACCGGAATTTGAGCATCGCCCCCACCGGTTCGGCGACCGCGAGCGTGGGGAGCGGTCTGAATATTATCGTCAACAGTCTTACGCTGGGCGGGACGCTTCGAAGTTCCGGCACCTGGGGAGGGACCGGATCCGGTGCGGCCAACATCAATCCCACATATTTTGCCGCCTCAACCGGGTTCCTGACCGTGGGGGCGACCCGGCTGATCGTCACCTTGCCCAATCAGACCTTCACCTCGGGCTCCGGGAACTCGGGTTCTGTCGTCAACCAGAATGCCGGAACGACGTTTGCCATCATGCTGACCGCAGTAGACGCCAACAATAACACGGACACGAACTTCGCGGGTCTCAAGACCGTCAGTTACAGCGGACCGGCTAACTCCCCCACCGGCATTGCTCCCTCGTATACCACTAACTTTACCTTTATCAGAGGACAGGTGACCAACGTGGCCACCACCCTGGTCAAAGCGGAAACGACGACCATCACGGCCGGGAGTACGGGTCTGACGGGCATCGCCAGTTCCAGTCTTGTCGTTATGGTGGGGACGGCGGCGAAGCTGGCGTTTACGGCTCAGCCGGGCGGCGGGACAGGCGGAACGGTCTGGGCGGCGCAGCCGGTGGTGACGGTGCAGGACGTCGTAGGCAACACGGTTACGACGGACACCTCCATCGTTACGCTGGCGATCGCGAATAACGCGGGGCCCGGCGGAGTGCTGGGCGGAACGCTGACGAAGGTCGCTGTGGCGGGCGTGGCTAACTTCAGCACCAATGCCCTGAGGATCGACAAGGCGGGGACCGGGTACACGCTGGCCGCGACGGATGGGGCGCTGGCAAGCGCGACCAGCAGCCCCTTCAATATCACGGTGGGTGCTGCGGCAAAATTGCTGCTCGCAACGCCGCCGCCGGCGACGGGCGTGGTGGGTGTTCCTTTTACGCCTCAGCCGGTGATCTGGATTGTGGATGCCGCCAACAATCTTCGCACGAATGACACGGCGACGGTTACCGCCACGCGTATTGCCGGCTCCGGGACTCTGCTTGGAACAACCAACATCACGGCCGTGGGCGGAGTGGCCGCCTTCACCAACCTGGCCCATCCTCTGGCGACCAACATTACGATTCGGTTCGCAAGCGGGGCCTTGCCGGCGGTCACATCCGGCGTGATTTCCGTGCAGGGCGTGTTCGTGAAATTACAGGTGCTGTTGCCCGGGGAGACGGCGGCTCCGGGAACTGGAAGCGGCAAGACCGGGACGCCGTACGCCCAGACGGCGGGCACGGAGTTCAACCTGAGAGTCAATGCGGTGGATACCAACTGGAACTGCATCACCTCCGCTTCGGATACGATAAGCCTCGCGTCCAGCGATCCCGCCGCGATCCTGCCGCCGGATGCGGCGTTGGTGGCGGGGACAAACACCTTCGGCGTGACGCTCAAGACCGCGGGCAGTTGGACGATTACGGCCACGGACGTGAGTGACGGGAGCAAGACAGCGGGCACCAGCGCGAGCGTGACGGTGCAGTTTCCCGTGGTGCAGGAGTTTTTCCTGCCCATGCCCGAACAGCAGATGCAGCAGACATTCAATACGATAGGCCCCGGCCTCGAAACGAACATGGTCGCCGTCTTCTCGATTGTCCTTACCACGCCGGATGCCATGGTTTTTTACGACGAGTGGGAGGACGGCTACGAGGAGAATATCAACAGTCCCACCAATGCCAGCACGAAAATATGGGGCGACGGCAATAACGGCAACGGAATTTGTCCGGGCTATACCAACGATCCGGTTGGATTGCTGGCGGGCACGGTCATCACGCTGCGTAATATCGTACCGGTACCGCGCAACCCGGCGGACACGCTGTATGACGGTGGCGACCGTGTGGCGGCCACCCGGGCCATCACCATATCGCGGGCCAGTTGGGAAAATGCCCGGGGAACGGTGCAGGGCAGCGCGGTCGAGGTGCTGGCCACCATGGATCACGGGACCAGTTACATCGCTCCGGTTGGCCAGGATGTGTCAACGAATGCCATGTTCGCCTATGTGGGGCTTATGGTTATGGCGGACGAGGATAACACGACCGTTGTCACGGACCCTGACGGCCCCGGCGCCACCGCGGGCGCCACGAATGTCATTGCACGGGGTTATGCTGGTGCCTTTCAGATCAACGGCGGCATTAGCAAGGGCGCCACGGTCAGGGCAAACAAGCCCATCCAAGTGCACATGATTACCGGCGACACGAACGCCAATTACGAGTCGCGCTCGTATGTGTTGCGGCCCGTGGAGCAGTGGACCGGCCACTACATCATCCCGGTTGGAACGGTGAACGCTTCGTTTCCCTGCCGTGTTTTCCTCTTCAACACCAACTCATCGGCTTTGTCCGTTGCCTACACAAACCGCACAGGCAGCGGCACGGTTACCATTCCCGGGTCGAACGGGATGTTGCAATACACATTGCCGTTGAATTCCGGCACCCTGCTGACAAGTGTCGATGAACGGCCCTTCTATGCCATCTGCACCATGAACGGCGTGGACAGCGGCACTGCCGATCAGAATTACGACTGGGGTTTCGCGCCCTTGCCGTTAGAAGGGTTGGCCACCGAGGTGGTATGCGGATGGGGTCCCGGCAGCAGCGCCGTTCCTCCGGCAAACAACGGCAGTCCGGTCTGGATCACGCCGCTTTCGGCAACGCGCGTGTATGTCGATTATAATGGCGACAGGCAGGGTCTCTTGACGGATCCAAGCGGAAGCAAATACGATGTGGCGTATGACCTCGCGGCCTTGCAAGTGCAGGCGGTGTATGATCCCGATAACGATCAGACCGCCATGCGGCTTTATACGCTTGATAGCACGCTGATCGCGGGGGCGTGGGGTGAAGATGCGTCGGTCGCCGGAACGGGCACTCCCTACCTGGATATGGGCTACGCCTTGGTGCCATTTCCAAAACCGGTGTTTAAAAAATCGTCGGTGTTATATATTGATGTGTCTCCCGCCGGTTTGAGCCTGGACGATGTGTTGCGCTATACCCTGACGATTGGCAATAAGGGATTGCTGCCTCTGGGCAACCTGGTCGTGCTTGATCCGCTGCCGCCTCAACTCGTCTACGTGACCAACAGCACCACGTTAAACGGCACACCGGTGCCCGACAACGTGATCGGCTCGCCATTCCCCCTGGACGAAACGGGATACATCATTCCCACAATCCAGAGAGGTGGAACAAGCGCATTCAATTTCGATTGTCGAATCGATGGTTCCGGAAACATCGTGAACGCCGGATTCGCGGGCGAATTGACTGACTCCAATGTGGTTGTCGTGGTCACGCCTGTAACCATACGCGGGTCCGTGTGGGTGGACGCCAACGGAGATGGAAGCAGGAACGGGGGCGAGAACCAGGCGTTGACGAACGTGATGGTGGTGTTGCTGAATAGCAACAATGTGGCCGTGGCCACCAACTATACCACCAGCGCCGGCGCCTATAATTTCACGAATATTCCGCCAGGCACGTACACGATGGTGGAAACCGACCCGGCCGGATTCCTGAGCACCGGGCCGACCAGCAACCGGATCACGGTCTCGGTGGCCGAGGGGCAGACGTCGAACAACAACGACTTCATGGACGCGGCGCCGTCTTACATCTTGAGCAAGATCAGAACCGTTCCGACGGGGGGGCGCGCCGCGCGGGTCGGCGATACGGTGGCGTTCGCTCTTGCCGTGACGAATACGGGTAATGTTACCTTGCATATCAGGCTAGACGACACCTTCGACACGAACGTTCTGCAATTCATTTCGGCCACGCCGCCGGTCACAACCAATATCGGAAACTTGCTGACGTGGACAAACATCGGTCCGCTTGACGCCGGTTTGAGCACGAATATCGGTGTGATCTTTAGGGCCTTGAAGAGCATCGTGCCGAACTTGACGACGAACACCGTGACGTCGACGGTGAGTTTGGCCGTGGGAATACCGGTGGCTTCCCAGACCAACAGAGCGACGGTTCAGACGATGGCCCCAGGGCTCTCGGTAGCAAAGACCGTGTCGACCGGGGCGTTTCCCGGCAGCGAACTGGTGACCGGCACGAATGGCACGCCGGTCAACTACTGGATCGTGGCGCGCAACGCCGGCGACGTGACCCTCACCAACGTGACACTGAACGATGCGATCATCGGCTACACGACCAACCTCGGCACCCTGGCCGCCGGCCAGGCGGTGACGGTCTCGGTGGCCCGCGCCATCACACTCGACCTGACGAACACGGTCATCGCGGCGGGTATCGATCCACTCGGGTTCACACGCAGTGCCAGCAATACGGCCGAGGTGGCGCTGATCGCGCCCGCGATCACGGTGGCGAAGACCGTGTCGA
>CAZJBP010000205.1:0-6083 GCA_964544115.1 uncultured Victivallales bacterium
CAGCCCGAGGTCGATACCGATAGCGACTCCGACCCCGACGCCGAAAGGAATGCGCACGAGGCCGACAACCTCGACGGCGGGACGGGCAACACACCAAACCGGCGTGCACCAAAACGCAGATGCGCCCTCAAGGGTGGCGCATCGCTATTTCAGGGCGTCAGGAGCGGCCCGGCCGCGCTCTACCCCTTCCGCCGTTCTATATGCCTCCACCGCCTTGAACAAGTTGAAGAACATGCGCTCATGGCCCAACGCCTTCCCCAGGGGCGAGCGCTCGATGATCTTGAGCAGGTCCGGATTCAGGGCGGCCAGCCACAGGGCCACGCCTCGTGCGCGCAGGTTCTCCTCGCCTTCGGTCAGCATGACCAGGGCCGTGTATTCGATGTCGGGAATCGCGCTGCACTCCAGGACCATGACCCGCGGGTTGTATTCCGCCCCCAAGGCCTTCATCTTCTCGGCCGCATTCGCAGCGTTCGCAAACGTCAGGCGGCCCTCGGTTCGCAGCATCAGCAACCCGGGGATCATCTCATCGTCCGCGTGCTCCCCGGCTCGCCGGAAAACGCCCTTCTCACGGTTGTAGGCCACCGCGTAGACAGGGGGATGGTTGGCCTGGTAAAACAGGGTCAGGATGGAAATGGCCACGGCGATCAGGATGCCTTCCAGCGTGCCGATGCAGACGACGCCGGCCAGCGTCACCAGCGCCCATCCCAGTTCATCGCGGCGGATGCGGCCTATGGCGCGGAACTTCTCCGGCTTGATCATCGAAGCCGCCACAACCAGTACCACGGCGCCCATGGCGGCTTGCGGCAGCAGGCCGATTACGCGCGACAGGAAGAGCAGGCTGGCGAGAACGGCAGCCGCGTTGACCCATTGCGCCATCTGGCTGCGCGCACCGGCCGCCTGAACAACCGCCGTCTGCGACGTGCCGCCCCCCGCAGGCATGCCGCCCGCGAAGGCGGCAGCCACGTTTGCGGCGCCGACCGCAAGCAGCTCCCGGTTGGCGTTGATCGGCGGGTCTCCCCGCTCGCTGAACGTCCGCCCGGCCGCCATGGATTCGGTGAACGACATCAGGGCGATCCCCAGGGCCGCCGGCCACAGCACCCCGGCCAGCGCGAGACCGGGCACCGCCAGGGAGGGCAAGCCCGGCGGCAGGGCGCCGACCGACTTGACCCCCAGCGCCTCAAGACCGAAGACGGCGGAAGCCGCAATGCTCGCCGCCACCCAGACGAGGGACGAGGGAATGCGAGGGACGAGGTGCGGAAGCGCCAGCAGAACGACGACCCCCGCCACGCCCGTCAGCAGCGTCGGTCCGTGGACCTGCGGCAGCAGCCCGGGCAACTCCAGCAGCGTGCCGATCGTCGAGTGGCTCACGACGTGGACGCCCAGCACCGATTTCAACTGCCCGACGAGGATCACCACGCCCACGCCGGCCTCGAAGCCGACCAAAACCGGCTTGGAGATGAAGTTGGCCAGGAACCCCAGCCGCAGCAGTCGCGCCGCGAGCAGGATGCCGCCCACGAGCAGGGCCAGCGTCGCGGCCACCGCCGTGGCGCCGACGGCACCGCCGGCCGAGGAGACCGCCGTCACCTGGGCCGCCGTCAGCATCGCAATGGCCGACGTGCTGGTGACGCTTAGCGGGCGCGAGGTGCCCAGAAGGGGATACACCAGCATCGCGCCCAACGCAGTGTAAAGACCGGCCTCAACGGGCAGTCCGGCAATGACGGCGCATGCCATCGCCTTGGGAATCACCACGGCTGCCGCCGTCAGCCCCGCGATCACGTCCACGCGCAGCCACGCCGGCTGATAGCCACGGAGCCAGGAGGCGAAGGGCGGGAGGGGCGAGGGGGGCGAGGGGGGAGGGACGAGGGGCGTCATGATGGCTGATCCGTTGGTGAGCGGTTATCGGTGATCGGTGATCGGCATACCAAGTATTCGACGATGTCTTCGCGAACGCAACGTGCCGTCCGGCCGCAAAACAGGTCCACCTTGTCGACCATGGACTGGAGCATTCGGCCAATCCTCTCGAGCTCGTCGACAAGCTCATCGCGTGTTTGTGGCGTCAGATATCCGCAGTCCAGAGCTGTATCAACCCAGTGTTGCGTCTCTTGCTGTTCGCCGTCCGCATCGGTCAGCTTGCTGATGAAATGCTTCTCGTAGCTGCGCTTTGCCCAGGCCTCGGCAATCTGCGCACCAATGGAACGGGACGAGCGGCGACCTTGATCCGTGAGCGAGTACCTTTCCTCCAGGGGAAACGATTGGGACAACTCAAAGAATCGCCGGCTCACCGTGCGGGCCTTCTGGTAGACCACCAAGTCCCGAAAGCTCTCCGCATGCTGCATTCCACCCACCTCCACCGACCACTGGTTACCGATCACCGATCACCGGTTACCGATCACTGATCACCGGTTACCGATCACTGATCACTGGTTACCGATCACTGATCACTGGTTACCGATCACTGATCACCGGTTACCGATCACTGATTACTGCCCCCGCCCCTCGACCCTCTCACCTCTTCTCCGCCCCTCGCCCCGCCCCCCGCCCTGGGCGCGCCCGGGGCTTCGGCCGCCTCGGTCCGGTCGGAGTCCACGCCAGGGTCACGGGAGAAATAGAGCGTCTGCGACGGAAATGCGACGGCGGTGCCGCTCTGCTCGATGATGTCCATTACCCGAAGCCATAGGTCTTCCCGGATGCCGAGGAATTCTGCCCTGTCGTTGGTCCTGGCATAGGCAAACACCTCTATGTCCAGAGAGGAGGCCCCGAAGCCAATGAACCGGGCGCGCGCCGAATCCGAGTAAATGCGAGGATGGCCCGCGAGTAGTTTCCGGATCCTCACGAGCAGATTACGCAGTTGCTCCGGGCGGGTCTCGTAGCGGACGCCGATGACGGCCTGGATCAGCATGCGGTCGCGCGCGGCCAAATTCACAATCGACATCTTCGAGAGCATCGCGTTAGGAATCGACGTCAGAGTGCGGTCCATGCCCCTGATTCGCGTCGAGCGGATGCCTATGGCCTCGACGGTCCCCTCCTCTCCCTCGCACCTGCAGTGATCACCGACCCGGACCGGCTTGTCCGCAAACAGGCTGAGCCCGCCGATCAGATTCTCGATGGTCGGCTGGGCGGCCAGTGCGATCGCCAGTCCGCCGACGCCAAGCCCGGCGACAATCCCATACACCGGCACTCCCAGCCGGTCGGCGCCCATGGCCAGCAAGGTCGCTCCCGCGACGATTCCCACCAGACGGCTGCAAATCCGGATGAGATGGGCGTCGAGGCCTTCGGGCGAAATCCGGGGCGAAGCGATGATCGCCTCAGCTATCACCAGCGTGGCGCGCCACGAGAGCCATGCGCCGGCGACGTACATGACCGCCGTCGACGCGAGCTCAATGGCGCTGGCGACGCCGTCGCGCATGTTGATCTGCACGAGCGACAGGTAGGCCACCGCCGGCGCGGCCAGCACAAGAAACCCCGGAAACGCCACCTGCGCCAAGGCCCGCAGGATCGGGTGCTCGCCGCTGACGCAGCGCGACAGGCGGAACGCCAGGCGCAGACACAGGAACAGGACGCCGAGCATCACGGCCAGTGCCATCCATTTCCAGCCTGCCTGCCCGCCCCAGGGCTTGAGGAGCCACGCCGGCATCGCTCGGATGAAGCGGTAAGGCACCATCCACCCCCCGCTGCGGACCAGGGTCTCCGTCAGGTTTTCAAGGGGCAACGGACGGGCGTACGCCAGTCCACGGACCCGCGTATAGAAGTGGTCGGCCTGGGCAACGGTCTCCGGGCTGAACAGAAACTCCCCGCGGCGAGGCCCGCTCGGCGCACAGACCAGAACGATTCCGGTGTGCGGGATCACCCAGCGGACGCTATTGGTGCCGGCGGGCGCGCCCGGCGGAACCGTGGTGCCAGGTACTTCGTCAAGCGGCGGAAGCGGGATCCGGCTCAAGGTCTCGTACAAGGCGAAAGCCGCCGCCCCGCCAATCTTTGCGCGAGCCGCCGGCGGCACCTGGATCAAGTCCAGACCTTGCGTGAGATGATCAGCCAGCACCACCGCCCGATCATACTTTGCGCGCGAGGGCGACGGCAGGTAATCCCGGGCCAGATACGCACCGAAGGCGTCGCCGGCCTCCATGAAGGTCTTCAACGCGGCCCGAGGGCTCGACCGGTCGGGCGGCTGGAGGGGATTCGCCGGGTCCTGCCCAAAGGCGCCCCAGGCCCATGAGACCATCAGCCCGGCGACGAGATGCAGCCGCAGCCACACCGGGAGAGACGCGCTCAGCCGGGAGCCCGTGGAAAAAGATGTTCGTAGAAACGTCATTGTGTCCGCTCTCCTGGCAACAAAGGGCTCAGGGTTCGGTGACATACATCAGCGACTTATCCTCCCTGAGTCCCAACGCCCTGAAACCGGGGTTCTCAGGCCGGTGCCTAGTTTCCGAACATGTTGATCGCGCGTGACGCAACGACAACGATGGTCACGAGCGAGATCGTGCTCTCGAGCATCATCAGCAGCTTGGCGCGGGCGGTTAGCGGCGCGACCTCGGTGGTGCTGAACGCCGTGGCCGTCGAGAACGACAGGTACAGGTAGTCAACGAACGTGGGCCGCCAGCCGGCCGGCACAGCCCCGGCG
The DNA here is from genome assembly GCA_964544115.1 of uncultured Victivallales bacterium. GTDB lineage: Bacteria > Verrucomicrobiota > Kiritimatiellia > UBA8416 > JADHWI01 > CAZJBP01. The sequence continues at coordinate 4,619 of CAZJBP010000205.1, forward strand.
GGGGCGCTCTCTTGCGGGAAGAGCCAGTCCGTTCGCGTGCCCGAGTGGTGCACCCGCGCCTCCGGGCCGCCTCGATCCAGCTGCCAGTACAACAGCGAGAAGGTTGTGACGTTGGTAACCCAGACGGCAACGCTTGACGCAAGCAGCTGCAGGCCGCTGATCCCCTCGGGCTTTTGCGCCATGGCGAGGATCACATTCGCCAGGTTCGCCAAACTGGAAGCCGCCGTAACCACGAAGAAGAGCAGCGTGACCGTGCGCTCGATGCGCAGCCATCGCGCGCGGCCCGCCGACAGCCCGACGGCGGCAATCGGCGCGAGCACGGCGCCCCCGACGATATACGTGACCCACATCGGCAGCAGCCGGATCGGCCCGGGCAACGCCGCCAGCAGGAAGATCACCGCGAGAACCGTTAGCACGACCGGCCAGCGTCGCTCGAAACTTAGGGTTTGGTCTGTCTCTTTCATCATTCACACACCTTGCAGGGCTGCGCTGCGGCAACCACGTGGCCGCACGTCATCGGCCCTTCCGCTTCACTTCGGGAACAGGAACGTCAACTGTGCGCGCCCGCCCCAGCCTTCCGGCCCGTTGTCCGGCGAATCGGCCCAGTAGCGCGCGCCCACGGTGAATTGCATGATCTGCGACCCGACCTTGAACATCTGCCCCACGGTGGCGTTCACCGGCACGGCCCACTGTTCACCCTCCCAGTCGTAGGTCGTTTCAGAACTGAGCCCGAGCGTGGTCTTGGTCTTCGTGAGGTAGCTGCCGAACGGCTGACAGAAGGTCATGCTGACGTCCGCCCGGTCATCATCGCCGGCCACGGACCAAATATGGTTGGCGAGCGCGCCAAACGTCCAGGGACCCGTCTGCTTGAGTGCGACCGCCGTCGGCCCCACCCCCCACTTCTCGCCGCCCAGCAGTTCGTCCGTCGCCGTCGGCAGCAGTTCGACCGGCCCCGCGCCCCAGATCCATCCGTTGGCCGTGGGGCTTTTCGGCGAGAAGAACTGGCTGGCCACGGTGTCGCTCAGACCCGATTTATCCACGCCCTTTACCGGGGCGTCGTGCTGATCGGCCAGCGGTATGATCATGCGTGCGATGAGATTCCAGTCGTCGTTCAGCGATATGGGAATGACGGGCTGGATGTTCAGCCGGCTGACGGTTCCCTCGTCATCCGGCCCATAATTCTCGTCGTAGTTGTACTGCAGGGGAACGCTGATCAGGCTGGCGATCGGATTGGCCAGCTTCTTGGCCAGTTCCGCCGCCGCATCGGCCGGTGCCACCGGCTCCTGTGCATTCGCCGATATCGCTGCAACCGCCATCACCATAAGAATTCCTTTCATTTCATTCTTCCTCTTTACTGAGACTGTCCCGTTCGTTCCCGGGTTACTCCATATTTTACTTCTGCGAAGCCTTTTTTGGCGGCGGAGCGAACATGGCTTTGTCTTGCCCAATCTCCTCCGCAATCAGC
>CAZJBP010000206.1:0-6047 GCA_964544115.1 uncultured Victivallales bacterium
TGACAAACTCGCCATCGGTTCCGGTATTTTCACGATTACCTGTTGTGTTGCCTAGTGGTTCAAACCAACGATGCATATATCTGCGGAACACTTCAGGAGTGCGCCTTGGTGGGTTCAACGTGAACAACGGCTCCTGCACGCCGCCCGTTGGGGGGGCTGGCGCACGCTCTGACGTCCAATCACTCATGATCTGCGTGGTGAAATTTGCAGGCAATACGGCGAAAGGTGACGGTGGTGGTCTCCTCTGTCTCTATCCTACGACACTCGCAATTCAGGACTGTCAGTTCGCCTGGAACACGGCAAGTAGAGGCGGCGGAGGCATGGCAGTAGTGGGTGTTGCTGGCTCGTCGGCACATATCCTCCGGACCCTTGTGGATAACAACTCTACGACATCCGATGGGTCGTACGCTACTGTCCAGGGAGGCGGCTTCTTGATCTTTAACTCGTTGGGAGCAGTCACTGTTACGAAGTGCGCATTCCACAACAACACAGTGGAGGACTCGGTTGAGATTCTCGACAGCAACTATGTGTGCGGGGCGTACGGTGGTGCGATAGCCATCGACACTGCCGTATCGAGAGTCATGGTCCTGTTCACGGACGTCTTTGGGAATGGAGCGAGAAGCTTGAGCAACCGGGCCGCGGGCGGCGGTTTGTCCGTCCGTAGCTCAGAGCGTGAAGTCATCGTAAGTAACTGCCAGTTTAGGGTGAATTATTGTCAAGGCTTCGCTAACGCCGACGCCTGCAACTCTCGCGCCGTTGGCGGAGGCATCTATGCAACGCTATCCACAATAGACGTGAAGAATACTGATTTCGTATCCAACTTCGTGCATACAAGCGGGAAAGCCAATCTCCCAGAATATTCGTCAGGGACAAGCTACATTCCAGACCACATGGCCTATGGTGGAGCGATTGGCGGGTACAAGGACGCAAAGATTGTGATCTCGGAGTCGTACTTTAAGTTGAACCAATCGACATACTGCGGCGGGGCTCTGGGCTTCGTTGGTTACCACGAGGCCATCACTGGAGAAACGAGCGGAAAGAACGATCTCACCCTGCAAACCATTGATCTGAAAGAGTCAAGGTTCGAGGAGAACACTAGTGTCTGGCACGGCGGTGCAATTGTGGGCGCCAGCAAGTTCTCTGGTGGCAGCATTGCGGACTGCCATTTTGTGCGTAACAAAGTGTCGGGTAATAGGGAGACTTGCTCTACTCTTACCGGGCGAAAATACGAGGCCTCTGCTGGCGACTATGGGGATGTGGATGCCGACGGCGGAGCAGTCTCGTATCAAGCGGCGAACGCCGGAGCGCTCGTTTTCGCCGACTGCAGATTCCTCGAGAACCAAGCCAATGGCGGTGGTGGGGCGGTAAAAGTCGGGGGGGGGGCGACGGCCGGCTATGTGCGCTGTAAGTTCGAAGGTAACTGGTGCGCTGGCAGCGGAGGTGCCGTACGCTCTTCTACTGGGGGTAAACTATCATTCATCGATTGCAATGTCACTGGTAACTGGGCGGGGCGGGTTCTTAGCGGATTTGACAGTTGGTGTGATGAACAGGGGAGTGGCGGAGCGGTAAGTCTTGAGTTGTCGCAGGCGACAATTCAGGGAGGCACGTATGAACATAACACGGCAGGAAGGCCGTCCATGGTCAGGGATGGTGGTGCGTTCAACATGCAGTCGGGTTGGAGAGGGGTAATTGTTACAACTGCATTCGGGGTATGGCCTTCAGATATAACCAGCCTAACCGCTTGCGACGTCCACATTGCCGGAAATGTAGCGCATAAGCTTGGTGGTGTCTTAGACGCGAAGAATGAGGCGGGCTCGATGGCTATAGAGTTCGTCAGGTGTACAGTTGAAGACAACGCCGGAATGGCCTTAGTCAATTCCGACGGCGTCAGCGATGATACGGAGGATCCCGTTCGATGCAACCCTATGTATGCTGGCGTTTACGCTTCGTACGCCCCCGTCTTGCGCTTCCCGGTTGACGGGTTCTATGTTGAGAGATGCGATCCAGGCGGTACGATGGAGCCGGCAACTACGTTCCGTCTGGACAAGTCCATCCTGCGGGCGAAGGCAGGTTCGACCGGTATTGGCCTGTACATGCTTTCACAGGACAACACAGATGGGAACGCGGCGACCATTACGGACACAAGTGTCGATGGCTGGCGGGTGGGTGTCTTGACGCGCCATAGCGATATCGCGCAATTGAGCAACTGCGAATTCATCTACGCGAGCCAGCGCCCGGCCAGAGTTGACGATATCATGGTCCTGGACCATCCTGAGTACGGAAAGAACAATCAGATTGTTGCCGTTAAGCGTACTCTCTTCGACGCGCACACAAATGCAGTTGGGGTGATGATTGCCAGAGGAACACCTGAAGTTGGACCGTTGAATATCGCGGTTGAAGAGTCGTATTTCAAGGGGCGACAGCTCACGGCTGCCTCTACCCCAGCTCTGCCAGGCTCCGCCCCGGCTCCGATGATTGCAGCTAACGGAGGGATCGTAGTCCTTAGCCGGGCGCTTAGCAGCGTTGACGCTGAGAACTGCTACTGGGATCACTCATCGGGACCCTTGACCGAAGGCCCTCCGGCGTCGTGGAATCCACCAGGCGGGTTTGCTTCACGTATGGTCGGAGTCTTCCCGTTCGAGACGGCTCCTCCGGCTGTCGGCCCTCCCGCCGGCATCGGAGCACCAGGCTATCCCTGAGTCGGGCCCTGATCAACGTCTCTTGCCAACAGGGTGAGGGTGCAGTACATTTTAACGCGAACTTTAGTGAAGGAGCGGATGATCCCATGAATACGAGAGGCATCCGTGCGTGCAGTTGTTGCCATGCGCTCACCGTGGCGTCCATGGTCGCATGGTGGGCATTTGGTCCTCCGGCCCAAAGTGCCCTGGGCGCGAGCGTTCGTGCGACAACGGAAGACGAGAATCAACGACTGTTCAACGTGCTTGAGCATAACGCACGTTTGCTGGACGACTCTGCAAGTGCCAATTCCAACGATGTGAAACGTCTGTTGGCGCTCTCCGGCGTGGCGGAGGATCTTCAGAGCATCGACGCCTTGCGGGAGGGCTCCTTGCTACACGCGAAGGCCGTGATTGAAAGACACATGACTGAGCGAAGAGCGGTCGTAGAAGGCAAGCAGACCCGAGGCCAGAGTCTGGAGTCGTGCCTCAAACGTTTCGCCAGTGAGGAAATCGACATACGGTACCAGTTCGCTCGGTTAAGACTCCCTCCATTTGACGAGTTGTTCAGCCCCTCAATGAGGGATCGCGAGTTGGCTGCGGCTCTGTTTGCTGCGATGAAGACAGCTTCCGGATCGGATGACCGCGTCGCTGAGAGTTTCCAAAAGCTACTGATTAGCCCGCACGCCGAGGCTGACGTGGATGGATGGATTGCCTGGCTGGATGGTCAGCCCGCCTCCATCAATGAGGCGATCTGGCCGTACCTTCTGCTGGATCCAGTGGTTGGAAATATGCAGTCCATACTCACATCGAAGGGGTTTCAGAGCGCCATTGGGAGGGTGTACCCTCATCTCTTCCGTTCAACGGCAATCGAGAATCGCCAAGAGCTCTTGCAGGTGCTTTCGGCGGCACCGAACGATGCGGCCCTTAACGCTGGCCTGATGGACTGCAGTCCATCCTTCCGCGTCGCAGCGCTTGCCCGTGATTTGGTGACGGATGACACCGTTGCCTTGAGATTCAGGGAGGCGGCGCTCCGCCTTCTCCCTGGATCGAGTAGAGATAGGGCGCTGGGAAAGACGCTCCTGAATATGGCTGCCAGCGAGACATCGGACCGACTGAAGATTGTGTTGCTGGAGGTAAGTAGTCTCCCCGGGCCGTTGTGGCTGGTTGACATCGGAGATGTGGCAAAGGTAGCCGAGGCGGCTGATACCTCGCCGACAGTTCGCGCAGCGGCACAATCTCTTCTGGACCGTAGGAATGGGCGCGCACGTGTGCAACAACAATCGGCCGTCGAACGTACGCGTGCCTCTTATGAGCAGGTGATGGCCGACCCTGCAAGGGAGCGGGACGCGGCATCGCTCACGAAGATAGAGGCATTCAACGTCGATGAAACGATAAAGGCAAGCGCCCGCTACTCTGCTGCGCTCTCCGCGTGGGCCTGGCAACGCCGGACAGTGATGGCGGAACTCGAGTTGCTTTACGCATTGATCGAGGACTATGGACGTGCGCATGAAGGAGAGGCGCCGCGTTCCTTGGATGTGCTGCAATTGCCGGCAGGCATCGATCCATCGCGATTTCGGTATCACCCTGTAAAGAGGATGGCGAGCGTTGGCCCAAGTGTGATCCTTGTCACAACGCGCGATGCTCTGCTCTTCCTCGGTGGAACCAGAATCTACGTTCAGGAGGGAAACATCAACAATCCGGAGAAGGTCTATGACATGGAGATCTCGCGCATTCGACGGCTTGTCGAGCAGGGGAACGTAAAGAGTGTTCCGTTCCGATCAGCTCGTGAGATGCAGGATATGGCCCCTAAGCTGTTCTGCGTTCTGCGAAACGGGGCTGTTGTCGAGTTGACGAAGTCCAGGACTGTGAAGTACGTCGAGGCCAACAACATGGCTAGGAGTCAGACCCGAGATCCCCTGGTCTCGGCGGATGAGATTCTTGCCGCGTTCCGGGGAGCCGACGAGGATATATATCGTTTCGGGTGGACAGCGGTCCAAGACCGCGGCATCGCGGAAGACGCTCCCAAGGACGCAGGGGCTCTGGAGTAGTCGAGGCACAGGTCTCCCTCTCCTGCCTTCCTGAGTGGAAATGCAAGCCCCCCGCCCAAGGGGGGCTTGGTAAGAGGTACGCAGTGAGCATGCCGAACAAATGGGCGGTATTGGCTCTGGTGTTGTGGGTGATTGTGCTCTCGGTAAGTATCGCCGCATTGCCGAGGACTCGATCGAGAGCCCCATCGCATGTATATGACGAACCTCTGGAAGCGGTCAGACTCGTCGCGCGGGCGCCCGGCATGTGGACTACGAGTGCACCCATGCTCCTGTGTGTTGCGCTTCCCCTGCGAGTGGATGTGGACGGGTTTGTCGCCGTGCAGCCCTATGTGTCTGCGATGATGTGGGCACTGCTTTTGGTCACTACATTGACAAGCGGAACACCTCGGGGAATGAAGCGGTTCTTGTTGGTGATTTCTGTCGAAACCGTGCTTATCCTTGTCACCTTCTCCACGATGGTCCCGATAGCGCCCTGACAGGCAGGGGTATTGTGGTCACTCATGAGGGGAAAGCAGTGATAGGCAAGAATAGCGAACTGCCTTCGAGGACCAGATCGAAGGGATCTCGCCCGGCCCCTCGACCAACGCGGCCCACAAGTACGTCGTGGTCGACGATTACTACCAGACGGACACCAACGCGATCCCCGGCTACGCGGATTTTAACATGCCCTTCCCCGAGTACGGTCCCGCCAACAAAACGATCTTCGTCCCCATCGTGGTGGAGTTCATCCCGCCATGTTCCGACCTTCCCGTCAACTGGAGCAACGTAAGCGCCCTGTGAACCCACATACCGCCGCCACCTGCGATATGCGATCCTCCTCACACTGGGGACAGGTAAACTGCTTCGAGCAGGGCAAGTAATTGCCGCATGTCTCTCGTTCGTTTCCGTCTTCCCCGCCGAGACGCTGCGTGGTACAAACGCCCACGTGCTGTGAGGGACGCGCGGTCCCGCGGTGGCGCGGGAACCGTGGGGTGCAACACTTGGTCTCATGAACGTCGGGCGGGGGTTCGGAGTTGATCTCAAGGGGGGGCGTGGAATGGCGATGCGCAAGTCTATATGGGGGGCGGCCTTCATCGCGGTCGTGGGGCTTGCGGGACTCGCGGTGTTCTTGCTCCTTCAGGGTGAGAAGAGCGGCGCCCCTGGCCACGAAGCATCGCCCACAATCCGCCCCGAGTCACAGCCGTCCGGCACGTCTTCGAACGTGTCCCAGCCGGCTTCGGTCAACAAGCCGATTGGCGGGGAGACGCCAGAGCCCCACTCGCGCGCCCTGATGCGCGAGATCCGGCGGCTGGCCCCGTCGCCGGCCGTGCGGCTCGTCGCG
>CAZJBP010000207.1:0-5897 GCA_964544115.1 uncultured Victivallales bacterium
GACCATGTCTAGTAACAACCAACCAAGAGTGTCAAACGGAAGTCAGGACGTGACAATCCCTCGCTGCGCTCGGGATGACGGTGCGAGGACGAGGACGACGACGAGGAAGAGGGAGACGCCGTCCACTTCGCCAGCAATCCATAGAATCCCGTGAATCCTACCTATCGGCTTCCCGTCCGCGTCCTGCAGCGGACCACCCGCAAGGCGGTCGGGGTCGCCCGCCCGCCAGCGAATGGGCGAGCCTTGCACTGGAGCGGCCGTGATCTTCGTACGCGTACCCGTACGCGTCCACGACATGCCGGAGGATCGTCTACGTGCACGGGCACGTGTACGGCAAGGCGGTCGGGGCCGCTCGCCCTCGGCGGCTCTGAACGTTGAGCGTTAAACGTTCGGCGTTGAGCGTTCCTTAAAGCTTTCCGTTTTCAGCTTTCAGCTTTTGTGACAGCGGTGAAGAACTGAATAAGCTGCTTTCTGTAGGTTGCCCCGTGGGTAGTCAGGGCGTCCGTGTGCTCGCCGCCCTCGACCGTCCACAGTTGCTTGGGCTCCCGCGCCTTCTTGAAGAGGGCTTCGGCGTGACGATACGGCACCACGGCGTCCGCGGTTCCGTGGATCAGAAGCAGGGGCGTCGGCGAGAGGTTCTGAACCACGCTTCCGGGGCTGTGCCGGTTGCTGATGACCAGGAACGACAGGGGCCATTTCGCGAGCCCGACCACAGGCAGCAGCCCGATCTTGTCGCGCACGATGGTGCGATAGGAGAAGAAGGTGGAGTCGACCGCCACCGCACGCACGCCGTCATAGCGCCCCTCGCCGAGGATCGCGAGGGCGTTGGCGCCGCCGAGGCTCTGCCCGAGGATAAACAGCGCGTTCGGATCAATGTCGGGCCTCGCCTGAACGTATCGGATCGCCGCCACGCCATCGTCGTAGACCCCTTGCCGCCGGGGCGTTCCGCCGGAGCGCCCGTAGCCGCGATAGTCGAAGGTGAACACGTTGAACCCTTCGGCCGGAAGCCATTCCACGTACGAGAAGTGCGCCGTCATGTTCTGGGCATTGCCGTGAAAATGAATGACCGTCCCGATGGCCTTGCCCCTGGCAGGGACGAACCACCCGCTCAGGGGCGTGCCGTCGCCGCTGGCGAAGGTCACCTCCTCGAACCGCAGCCCCTTCTGTTGCGGGGTCTGGTAGACCCTGTGGTCGGGATAGTAGAGGAACCGGCTGGCGCAGCCCGAGGAGAGCGTCAGCATGGCGATCAACACGGCAGTTCTCATTGTTCTGGCACGGTCCACCCGTGCCTATTCCGCCGGCAGTGGCGCGACGTTGAGCACGGCCACCAGTTCCTCGGGATCGACGCGGAAGTCGCCGTGGCGCCCCTCGTAGAAGCCGTGCGCCTCGATCATGTGGATGCTGAGGTCGGTAAAGATCACTTCGCGCTGAAGCGCGAGGTTGCGGACCGTGACGTTGGTCTTGGGGTAGAGCCCCTTGTGGCCAAAGGGGCAAGGCAGGCGGCCGCGCACGCTCTCCACGCGCACCTCGTAGTGCGGCGGCACGCGGGCGCCCTCGCCCAGCCCGCTCATCCCGGCGGCGCGCAGCGCCCGCATGCGGGCGGCAATGCCTGCGTGCGAGACCCCGAGCCGGCGCACGCGGGCTTCGTCGTCGATCAGGATCTCGATCACGTTGCGGCGGTCGTCCCCGAGGAAGCCGTTGCGGGTGATCGCCCCCGGGCGCATGTTGTGCTGGGCCTTGTCCAGGTCGGGCGTCTGTTTCATGCCGGCCTCCCCGCGCGCGTCACGCGAACTTGTCGTAAAAGATGTTGCCCGCCGGCATGCCCTTGCGCTTGAGCACCTCGATGCAGGCGTCGATCATCATGGGGCTGCCGCACAGGTAGGCCTCCATGCCCGAGGCATCGGGCACGTGCCGGTCGACGACCTGCGTGATGAGCCCCTGTTCGCCGTCCCACTTATCCTCGGGCGCCGGCGACGAGAGTGCCGGGATGAAGCGGAAGTCGGGCAGCTCCTTCTCCAGTGCGCGCATCTCGTCCACCAGGAACAGGTCGCGCGTGGTCTTTGCGCCGAAGAAGTACAGCGCCTTGCGGCGCACGCCGTGGCGCTTCATGTCGTTGAGGATTGACTTGATCGGCGCCATGCCCGACCCGCCGGCAATGCAGATGATGGGCGCATCGCCCTCCCGCAGGCGGAACTCCCCGTACGGCCCGTTGATCGTCACCTCGTCACCCTCCTTGAGGTGGCGGTGCACGTAGGTCGTGCAGACGCCCTGGGGGACGTAGCGGATCTCCAGTTCCACGGTCCCGGACTCCGCCGGCTCGGAGGACATCGAGTAGGCGCGGTAGACCGGCTCGTCGGCCAGCTCGTAGGGCGGCACCTCGAACTGCACGAACTGGCCAGCCGCGTACTCCATGAGGTCCGGCTCGAGCAGTTGCAGCCGCACTTCCTTGATGTCGTGCGTCAGGTCACGCATCGAGGCGACCCGCGTGCGGTACTGCCGCACGTTGAACAGCTCCTCAGGGATCTCGATCTCGGTGTCGCGCTTGACCTTGACCTGGCAGGCCAGCCGCGCGCGTGCGGCGCGCTCCTCCTTCGTGAGCCAGGGCAGCTCCGTGGCCAGCGCGTCCCCGGCGCCGCTCTTGACCTTGACCTTGCACAGCCCGCACGAGCCGCGCCCGCCGCAGGCCGAGGGGATGAAGATCTGCTCGTCCTTCAGCGTCGCCAGCAGCGGCCGGCCGCCCTCCACGTCCAGCGTGCGGCGGCCATTGACCGTCACCTTCACCCGGCCGTAGTTGCCGATCGTGGCATCGGCCAGCACCATCAGGAGCGCCAGCGCGCCGTTGATGGCGCACATGATCCCGAGGCTGATCCAGAACAGGCTCCACATGGCGGCGGCCACCCCTCAGTTCAGGTTGATCATTCCGTTGAAGCCCATGAAGGCCAGGGCCATGATCCCCGCGACGATCAGCGTGATCCCCGCGCCCTCCAGCCCCTTCGGCACGTTCGAGCGGGCCGCCATCTTCTGGCGGATGCCGGCCATGACCAGGATGGCCAGCGCCCACCCCAGCCCGCTGCCCAGGCCGTAGAAGAAGGAGGCCATCAGGCCGTACTTGCGGATGATCATGAAGAGGCAGGCGCCGAGAATGGCGCAGTTGACCGTGATCAGCGGCAGGAAGACGCCCAGGGCGACGTACAGCGTTTCCGAAACCCGCTCGATGACCATCTCCACCACCTGGACGAACGCGGCGATCACGACGATGAACACGATGAAGCTCAGGTACTCGACCCCGAGGGGCACGAGCACGAGGTAGTACACCAGCCAGTTCAGCACGCTGGTGACGGCCATCGTGAACGTCACCGCCGTGCCGAGCCCGATCGAGGCCTTCACGTCGCGCGAGATCGCCAGGAACGAGCACATCCCGAGGTAGTTCGTCAGGAGAATGTTGTTCGTGAAGATCGAGCCGAACAGGACGGCGAGCAGGCCGATGTCCTTCATGGCTTCGCCTCCTTCTTGGCCGCGCCGCGATTCGCCAGCGGCCCCTTCACGATCCAGATGAACAGCGCGAGCATGAAGAACGCGCCCGGGGCCATGACCATCGCCGACCAGTTGACCCAGCCGTCCCACATCACGCGCGTGCCCCAGATGGTGCCCGACCCCAGCAGTTCGCGGAAGAACGAGATGCACAGCAGCACGTACGAGTAGCCGACGCCGGCGGAGATGCCGTCCACCAGCGACAGCCAGGGCGGGTTGCTCAGCGCGTACGCCTCGGTGCGGCCCATGACGATGCAGTTGGTGATGATCAGGCCGACGTACGGGCCCAGCTGGCGCGAGATGTCCGGGTAGAAGGCTTTCAGCAGGATGTCCACCACGATGACGTAGCAGGCGATGATCAGCACCTCGACCATCATGCGCACCCGCGGCGGAATCCGCTTCCGCATCGCCGAAATGGTCACGTTGGAGAGGCCGGTCGTGAACACCAGCCCCACGCACATGACCAGCGTGTTCTTCATCACGTTGGTGACGGCCAGCGTCGAGCAGATGCCGAGGATCTGGACGAACACCGGGTTGTTCATGCCCAGGTTCTGCAGAAACACCTTCTTGGACTGTCCCGCTGGCATGTCGTTCTACCTCGGCGTTCCGGCGGTTCGCGCCGGCGCATCGGCCAGCACACGGTTGAGAAGGTCGCGCACCGCAGTCGACGTGACCGTCGCCCCGGTGATCGCGTCGAATCGATCCGGCGCTTCGGAGTGCGTGCCCTCGGGCACCATCGCGAACGGCCCGGTCTTTCCGGCAAACTGGCGCTTGAACCACGGCTCCTCGATGCGTGCGCCGAGGCCGGGGGTCTCGTTCTGCCGCAGGAAGGTGACCCCGGTGACGGTCTTGAGCGTCGCATCCAGTCCGACCAGCCCGTCAATCTGCCCCCACAAACCCGCGCCGCTGCCCGGGAAGACGACGGCGTTGGTGGCCGAGCCGTCCGCCGCGCGGACCACGAAATACAGGGCGTTCGTTTCCGAGGGCACGGGGGTCGCGCGCTGGTCGAACAGCGCCAGCGTCTCCGCCGTCGTCGCGGGCACGTCCACCCCCGCCGCCTCCAGCACGGCCCGGCGCGTGAAGAGCCGCTCGTTGCGCCGGACCGTCTCCGCCGTGGCCACGTAGAGCGACGAGAGGATGGAGATGCTCACCAGCGTCACGATCAGCATGAAGCTGACCGTGGACACCCGCTCCCGCGTCTTGGAGGTCTTCTTGGCCATGCTAACCCGCCGCCGTGACGGCCGCCTTCGCCGCCGCCGGCTTCTTCCCCGCCCCCTTCGTGTTCTTCACCACCATGTCGATCAGCGGCGCCAGCATGTTGGCCATCAGGATGGCGAACATCGTGCCCGCCGGCCAGGCGGAGAAGACGCCGATCAGCGCGGACATCGCCCCGATGAACGCGCCGTAGACCCAGCGCCCCATGTCGGTCTGGCAGGCGGACACGGGGTCGGTCGCGTAAAAGAACACGCCGATGGCGAAGCTGCCGGCCGTGATGGCGTGCAGCGGGGCCACGGCCTTATCCACCCCCGCGAGCCACAGCGCCGACTGCAGGGCAAGGAAGCCGAGTATGCCCGAGATGACGATGCGGTAGTTGGCCGCCTTCTTCCAGATGATGTAGAGCCCGCCCAGCGCGGGCAGGATGACGCCGGAGCCGCCGATCGTTCCGGCGCAGTTGCCGATGACCTCGCCCAGCAGGCTGAAGGTCTGACCCTCCTTCATGAGCATGCCCGGGGTGGCCTGGGTGATGGCGTCGCACGTGTACCGGGCCCAGCCGCCCAGCGGGCCGGCGCTGGTCAGCGGCTCGCCCCACACGGCCGTCATGTAGTTGCCGAAGCAGACGTAAATAAACGCGCGCCCGGTGAGCGCCGGGTTGAACACGTTCTTGCCAAAGCCGCCGAAGACCATCTTGCCGAAGACCACGCCGAAGACCACGCCCACCACGGCCATCCAGTATGGGAGCGTCGGCGGGAGCGAGAGGGTGAACAGGGTGCCGGTGACGAAGACGGCCGACGAGACCGGCTGCTTCCATTGGCGGGTGAAGGCACGCTCCGCGACATACGCCGCCGCGTTCACGACGCCGAGGAGGAGCACCACGCGCCAGCCGAACAGGTACACGGCCTGCAGGATCACGGGAACCAGCGCGTACAGCACGCGCTGCATGGGCGCCTGCCACTTGACCCATGGTGTGCTGCTCTCGACCACGCCACCCCTCCCCGTCAGTCGACTCAAACGCTGTCAGGCTAGTGAACAGGAAGCTGCGAATCAAACCCTTTTATTGCCACTCCACTTCTCCCATTTAAACCAACGCACGACACGCCTTGCGCAGAACGGCTGTCCGGCCGCCGAGACCGTATGCCTCCAGGGGG
>CAZJBP010000208.1:0-5867 GCA_964544115.1 uncultured Victivallales bacterium
TCAAATGGACCGGCACCCGTGTCGACCTCATCTTCGGTTCGAACTCCCAGCTCCGGGCTCTCGCGGAAGTCTACGGATGCGAGGACTCGCAGCAGAAGTTCGTCCATGACTTCGTGGCTGCATGGAGCAAAGTGATGCACCTGGATCGGTTCGACCTCGCCTGATTCCACAAGGGGATGACCCTCAGGGCGCTACGCCGGGGTTCAACCGCGGGTCGTGGCAGAGAAGGAGATGAAGAAGACGGCGTTGATCTCCTGTGGAATCGGCGTTCTTGCTGCGGTGTGTCTGTCGCCGGATGCCCGTCCTTCGCTTTCCTTCCGCATCCCACGCAGACAACTCAAGCCTATGGCCCGACCTTGGCGCGATAGAACTTCCTCATGCCGGGAGCCGTGTCGGTGTAGGTGCTTGTCCGATAGTCGACGGCCACGTTGCTGTTCACAAAGCGCAGGCGAAGAGAGGCCGGCGCTTCGAGAAGCGGGCCGCCAGCCACCGCACTGCTGTAGTTATTGACGAGCATGCCGGCTACGGCATCCAGAGCGCTGAAGGTGGCGTTATCCCCCGAGCGGCAATTGGTGAAGACGACGATGATGAAGCGCCTTCCCGGTGCGACCCAGTCATCGGTGTTGTGGCAGATCGAGGCGGTACAGCGCGGGCTACGAACGCGCTGAGACAGGCCAAGCCAGCGGGTTCGTAGCCCCCGCTGTACCCGGCCCGTGCGATGCGTCTGTTTGTCGGTACACCCCCATTCTGCGCCAATTCGCAGATGCACCCATTCCACGACGCACTTGCGCTTCCTGCTGTACTCTGACACCCTACCACCATGAACTCGTTCTTCCAGGCGGGTGTCAACACGGTGCGTCCGTACCGCCAGAGACCCGGTGTCTTATCAACGCCAACACGCCGGATGAAGTCTTTGACAGCGTTGTGGCTTGCTTCATTCATAGCGGGAGCCAGTGGTTTGATGCCTGCCAACGCCGCGCGCGTGGTCAACAGCCTGAAGGACGTCCCGGCGCCGCCGCCGGGACAGGTCACGCTCCGCTCGGCACTTGCCCAGGCCGCCAGCGGGGAATCCATTGTGTTTGATCCTTCTCTTGACGGTTGCACCATAGAGCTGTCCATCGTGGGCCAAGAGCACAGCACGCTTGTCGCCGAAGTGATGGGCATCACAAATACGCCCAGCGGCCCGATTTCCTACCTTGTGGGCTACCTCGAACGCGACTACGGGAGATCGGCCCTCTACGCGCGAAAGAACGTCGTGATAGATGCCTCGGCTCTTCCCCTGGGCATCGCGGTGAAGTGGGGCGGCGGCGACCTGAATCCCGCCCGCGTGTTGGCGGTGTATGGGGATCTGACGCTGAAGAACGTATCGATCGCCGGCGGACGAAGCGTCGCGGTTGAATTGCCCGCTCCGGACCCGGCGGATCCCTACGCACAGCTGTCGACCCACGCACGTGGCGCCGCCTTGGCCGTGTGGGGCGTCGCACGTCTGGAGCACTGCAGGCTCTATGGCAATGCGTGCAGCCGGGCATCAACGGTGCCGGCCCGGTCGCGGGATTCGGGCGTGTTTGGCGGCGGCATCTACGCGGACATTGTCCAGATCAGCGATTGCGTGATCAGCGGGAATGCGGTGACGGCGTCCGGAGTTTCCGGCGGAGGCATTTTCTCGGTCGGCGGCGCCAAGGCGAGTGGCTCGGTGTCGACCGTTGAGCGGACCGTCGTAACGGGGAATGCCATCTGCGGAATCAACGCCTATGGCGGCGGGGTCTATTCCGATGGCGGAGGCATCGGAAACCTGAAGACGTTGAAGCTGCTGAACTGCACCATTGCCGGCAACCGGATCAGCTTTGCCGGCCCTCCGTCTTCGCTTGCCAGAGGGTATTGGCGGGGCGGCGGGGTCTACATGTCGAACGGCTACCTTGTGATGCAAAGCTGTACCGTCGTGGAAAACGAAGTTTATGGCGTACCGCGCACCGATGCGCTGGGCAAACCCAATCTCGCAGGCGGCATCGCGGCCACCATCGGAAACGCGCACGCCGTCGAGTGCATGACGATCGGCCATTCCATCCTTGCCGGGAACAGCGTTCATGAATCCACCGGGGCCGTCTATAACGAGGACCTCTTCACGGGATCCTTGTTCGAGTTCGTCAGTCTCGGCCACAATCGAATCGGCGCCATCAACTTCAGTCAGATTCTCGTCCCCATCGGCGTAAAGAACTGGTACTCGCTGTGCCGAAAGCACTACCCGAAACAGGGAGATCGGGACGGGGTTGCCCTCGCCGATGTTCTCGACCTCTCCGGCGGCATCACCCATTCGTCCGACATTCTCTCCGCCGGGGTCGGCGCGTCGAATCCGGCGGTGCTCCACTATGTCCCCAAAGGGGATGCCATCGATCAGGTGCCGGCATCGACCTATTCTCTGGGGAGAACCTATGCCGAATACGAGGTTGAGTCGGGGGCTGACAACTTTCTGGAGATCATGCTCGGACGAGTGGAGAACCATTACGGCCCCACGAATTTTGCGGCTTCGTTCACGACGGATTTCGAAGCGTTCCTGGCCGCCGTCGACATCGACGCCACCACTCCCGGAAATCAACCCTACACCGACACCAATGGCGTGCCGATCCTGACGCTGGCTGACACGCGCTGGTTGGGCCCCAGCGCAACATGGCCCTCGCAGCTCTGGAACTACCCTTACATCCAGTTCTGGCATCGGCTGGACATGACGCTTGAAGCCGAAAGCATCGCAGGGATGGGTCCCGAGCTGCTGGGCGATGACGCCTGGCAGGCCCTCTTCGATGACGGATACCTTGACGAGAACCCCTCCCTCAGGCTTCGCCTCTGGACTTCAAGCTACAGCGCTACGCCCTTGGCGGCAGACCAGACAGGCACCAGCCGGCCGGCGAATGGGCTGGGCGATATCGGAGCCATTGAGTTCGAGCCCCCGACGCCGCCCCTGCTGCGCTGGAATCTCGAGGAGGGATCGTCTACCAACACCGCGGAAGCGGTCTCCGGCAAAACGAATGTCGCAGCCCTGGCGGGTTCGTGCGTGTGGACCAACGGCATAGCGGCTGGCAGCAGCAACGCCGTTCTTCTCGGCAGCAACGGCTATATCGAAGCCGGAACGCTGAAGACCAATGGCGACTACGTCGCCGGCAGCCATCCCGATTTCGCGGTGGCATCCAATCGCTGGACCCTTACCGCCTGGATCAACCTTTCTCCGCGACAGGGACTCAGCGGCGACCGCGTCATTGCCTCATCGGATGCCGGCCCGGGGCCGGGCGGGTGGCGCCTGTTCACTCGCGAAGCCGACGGCGTTCCAGAGTCGCTGGGGTTTGACTTCGCCGGCACGCGAATCGACAGCTTCAAGCGCGTACCCGTGGGCGTCGATGTCTTCGTGGCGGTCGCCTCCGACAGCTCCGGGCTGGACGGCTCCCTGCATAAGCACCGCTTCGCGATCTGGGATGGATCGATCTGGCAGTTCAGCCTGGGAACCGCCTTCAGCGCCATTCGCCTCCGGGGACTCGAACTGGGCGCCGTCAATGGGGTTGCCGCGTTCCAGGGCACGATCGACGATGTGCGCATCTACGGGCAGGCGCTGAATCAGTCCGAGCTTGATCGGCTGACCCAAGCGGACACCGACGGCGACGGCGACCGCGACTACCTCGATTCGGACGACGACAACGACGGACTCACTGACACCAGCGAAGCCGCCATCGGCACCGACTCCAAGAATCCCGATAGCGATGGCGACGGCGCCAGGGACCGCGATGAAGTGATAGCCGGAACCGATCCCTCCGGGGTCGACTCCTTGTTCAAGATCGACGATATCACGCGCTCAGGCACCAATGTCGTGATTTGTTGGAGCAGCGTCTCCAACCGCACCTACTCGCTGTTTGGGGCATCGTCGCTGACCTCGAATGACTGGCGGATTGTCGACAGTGGCATCACCAGCACCGTCCCCTTGAACGCGCATGCAGTACCCCCCCCGCCGGACGGCCAGTTCTTTAAAGTGGGTGTGGAGTAGAGCCTATCCCGCCACTCCCGATGCGTAGCGGTTCGATCAAGGGGCCGAGCGTGCTCCGAAAGCGATATCGATGGAATCAAGTAGGTGGATGCATATCGTATCGCCAAATATGCAGCTAGGTGATCAATATGAGCGCTCACTACTATTCCAGATTTCTGCAGTTTGACCCTCCTGCCACAGCGCGGCGCGGCCCAGGAAGCACGCCCAAGGTCACTCTGATTCTCGGCGCCAGACAGACAGGGAAGTCCACTCTCCTCAATCACTCCATCCGCGGCCGGGACCGAACGCTTTCCATCAATCTGCAGGACCGGCGCCTGTTGTCGGCGGTCTAGCGTGGATCTCTTGAAATGACAGGCCGCGAAAGCGGGGCAACGGCACCTCGCTTCGGTTGCGGCAGAATGCCGTCGGCCATGAGGCGGGCAACCAGGTCCCGAGCCAGGGCAGGCATGTCTAATGGATTGATGTGCGTCCCCGCCGGTTCGAGCGTTACGGTGGCACGCCAAGTGAGTTCGCGCCGGTCTCTCTCTGCGTAGTGCATGAAGAGACCCGCCTCGAACCGCCGCATGAGGCTCCTGCCACGCTGGTCAACTGTTCCATCCCCCGGCTCGATCACCAGAACCACGTAAGGTTGAACTCCGCGATCTGCGCTGCATAGCGGACTTTGTCGGCATGCAACGCCAAGGGACTCCTGGTCTGGATCGCCGAAGGAGATCGGGTCATACCCATGGCTTCCTCGCAAAGCTTGGTCGGCATAGCCAGAATTTCCGAGGGTACACTGATTTTGCCGAGGTCGTGGACGATCCCGGCGTAGTACGTCCCTATCACTCGCGCTTCCGGCAAACCCAACTCCTGCGCCATGTGGCGGGCCAGGTTCGCTACCCGTTGTTGGTGGCCCGCGGTGTAGGGGGCTCTGCACTCCACCGCCGCCGCCATGGCGTGAATCGTTCCATCGAGCGCCTGCCGCAGTTCCTCGGTGCGTTCCGCGACCAGCTTTTCCAGATTCTGCTGATACTCGCGGTTTCCCTCCTGCAAACGGCGCTTCTCACCCTCGAGTTGCTTCATCTGCGCGGCCGTCGCCACGGATCGCAGAATCGCATTCTTGGCAACGGGCTTGGTCAGGTAGTCGTGTGCGCCAGCCCTGACAGCTTCCGCCGCGGTTTCCACGGTGGGCTCCCCGGTCATCATGATGACCTGCACGTCATGGGCCGCGGCGCGGATGGCCTTCAACAGTTCCACCCCGGAAACGCCCGGCAGGACAATGTCCGTCACGACTACGTCCCACACGCCGTTCGCCAGCAGCGCCCGCGCCCGATCCGCATCCTCGGCGACTTCAACCTCATACCCCGCATCCTGAAGAAACGCTCGCAGCGTTATTCGGATGTTCTTTTCGTCGTCAACGACGAGAATCTTGCTCATGGCGCTCCTGCCTAAGTGGGCTGAACGGATTTCGGCCCTGCGTCGCTGTTTAGCAGCTCGGCAACGCGGCAACACAATTCCTGTGGATCCACGGGCTTGGCGAGGTAGACGTCGCGGGTGAGGCGTCTACGGGAAGACGTCTGTTCCCCCTTGCCAACCAGGGATGTGAGGAACAGGATCTGGACAGCTCGAGTCGCCGGATGACTGCGCAGCGCGCTCGCCACCTCGCCCCCGTCCATTCCCGGCATCATGATATCCAAAACCGCCAGATCCGGCTTGAACGTCGGCGCCGCCGCCACGGCGCGCCGGCCACTGTCCTCGGTCATCACTTCATACTGCCCGGTGGCTTCCAGCATCCTGCGGAGAGTGCTTAGAAGCCGTACGTCATCGTCCACAATCAGGATTCTCTTCATGTGCGTTCCTCCAG
>CAZJBP010000209.1:0-5833 GCA_964544115.1 uncultured Victivallales bacterium
GGGCCTCCACATACGCCGCCGGGGGCGGCTACGGGGGCGGCTCGGCGACTGGGGTTGGGATACACAGACCATGTCAGGAGACTACAGCCGGCCAGCCTGCAGACAAAGCCAAAAGAGGGCGACAAGGTCAAGGAGCAGCCCCCGCCGCCGCAGGGCTCCGACGCCGGAGGGGCAGGCCTACGACCGGAAAGCGGCCGGTAACATTTGCCCCCAACGCCCACTTGGAGGCGGACCTGCTGGAGTGTGGCGGGAACAACGAGACTCTCCGTGGCGCCGATTCGCTTGGCTGCACCACTCGTTCCGCATCCCGACTATCACCGCTCACGTGTCGCGTGCGCCGGGGGCGCATTGGACACTGAAACCCTGGCGGTGTTCGTTTTGCCTTCGTTGCCTGCCTCGTCCCATGGAGAGACGGGAAGTGCGTAAGTTCTTGTAACCCACAATCGGTAGGCCTGCAACCCCAAGGGCCGCCCCTCAGAGAATCCGCCCGAGTAGGTCCTTTGGGCATCATCTGCCGGCCCTGGAAATCCGCCCCGCCCGCCGATCTGTGTGTATCCGCTGAGACTACACAGAACTCCGAACCTCCACCCATCGCAGAAACCGTCCAAGAACGCTTGCCGACGAGGCTCCTTATCACCGGACACGGTTGGTGCCGGTGGTTGCAGATCGCGCAGGTCAAGGTATGTTTGTCGCGACATGGATGAGGGTGCTGGCAATGTCCCCAAGAGCCAACGTTCATAGGGTGGCATGGCGGGGTTCGCCAGATTCACACCCCAAACATCAGTCGCGGTTGCGCATCCACCGAAGAGCCCTGCGGCGACGGCAATCGCCGTCAGGCAGGCTGTCTGCACCTTCACTGGCACTCGCAGCATGCTATTCATACGAGATCAGGGGAACTCCGTGTCGTTCTTCGACCCGCAGCATTTCCACTGAAACGTCAACACCTCGCTGAAGGTAGCCGCGGCAAGTGCAGGGCTGATCGTACCTCCCGCGTCTGCAGAAAGCGGATACTCGTAGAATCCGAACCCGCCACCGCCGAACCATGGATCGGATCCGCCTCCGTCGGCAAATGGCGGCATCGGGGGAAGAACACCCGCAGGGGGCCGGAGCCCAACGTTGTAGAAATAGAGTGTCCCCCTGAATAATCCCTTGCCTTGGATGCAACACTCACTGCTGCCGATGGCGTAATCGTCGCAGAAATCAGGCATGCCCCAGTTGTCAGTCCACTCGAAAGAATTGCCGCCCCCGGCCATAGCTGCTGGAGCAACGCCGAACGCCTCCCAGAAGTACATGTTCCACGCCGGGAAGATGGGCGTCCCATCGCAATGTGCTTCTGCCGTCTCAATTGTGACTGCTTGCACAAACCAACCAAACGTCGCCCACGCCTCTCCAGGGCCCTTTGTGAGGGTGAATGTGCGGGATACTTGAACGATCCGCACTTGCCGGGCGTCTTCGTCCCTGTCCTTGAAATCGTGATGTTGCCCAGCTGGTCACACCGGTCAACGGCATTGTTCGCTACGAACGAAGTCAGGTTCAGACCACCCTCTTCCGCGATCGGATCCCTATTCACCCACCTTCCCAACTTAGGGCTGTAAAACCGAAGGCCGATCTTGCAGTGGTGGATCGGGGCAGATCGCTTTTGGGCCTCCACATACGCCGCCAGGGGCGGCTACGGGAGCGCCTCGGGGGCTTGGGCTGTGTCAAGACGACCGTGTCAGGAAGCTACCAGAGAGGAGGGTGGGACGGAAGGGGAATCAGGCACCAAGCAAGGAGTGGCCACGGCCCGTGACCTGCGGTAATCCAAAACCGCCCGTCGTCGATGAGTGTCCACACCCTTCACCAACAAGAAACACACCGACGCTTCAGGTCGCCCGTCAAGGAGTTGATTCCGAACTTCGAGCGGCCCTTCTGGGTGTAGATAACGGATGCGGGTCGACTGCTGAGGAACTAGAAACACGCGCATTTGTTAACGACATGGGCATCACCCCAAAGTCCGCCATGCGTAGGAGATCGCCATGGTACGAGCAAATGCAGTGCGTTGCCCCAGGTGACTCGCCGAGATACCGCAACAGGTACTCCCCCCCAGATGGACAAGCAGGTATAGGCTTTCCGAGAAGCTCCTCCAATACTCTTCTCGGATTCTGCCAGTTCAACAGCCGCACCGTTTCGGGAGAAGCTGGGGTGAGACAAAGAAACGGAATCGTCAACAATCTTATGTTCGCCAAGCATAGCGCTGTTTCGTTTTCGGCACGCTCCTGACGATGGATAGACAAAGCGAAACCAACAACCACCGCAACCAGCAGTACCGTGACCACCACACGAAATGCCAGACTGGGTTTCATGGTGAATTATAGACTGTCGCAAATGCTCTCTATCACGTCCAGTCGCCAGCGGGCCGCATCTCTGTTTGCACCATAGTCAGGCTTGTCAAAACCATCTCTCACGAGAGTTGAGATGTACAAGCCTGTCCAATAATAGAAAAGTGGTGCACGTCCCGATGCAGCCCTTTTCCAACACTCGGCCTTAGCTTTAGATGAGTAGCATCGCTCCTTCTCCTGAGCATAGAGTTTGGTGCGGTTGTGGTAGTAAGTGAAGTCACTGACGTGCAGTTGCTCATGGGGGACGATCTCCTCGTGCGTTGCCCACCATTCTATCGTTGACGAATCCGACATGAGCTTCAGTCGCCAGCAGCAGGAAGAGCCAGAATTATCCTCATCAACCGACATGGTGATCACCGGAACACTCGGGACCGTATATCCCGCCCTTGCCCCCGCAGGGAGCCCTGAGGGAACAGGAACTCGAACGACGGTAACCTCGAGCCCCAGAGCATCCACTCCTGATGCCGGCTCGTTCCGCACAAACCCACACAGGTTCACTCCCCCAGTTTCCCCCACCGGATCCCGATTCACCCACCTTCCCAACTTAGGCGAGTAAAACCGATAGCCCGATCTTGCACTGGTGGATCGGGGCAGATCGCTTTTGGGCCTCCACACGCGCCGCTGGGGGCAGCTACGCGGGCGCTTTCGGGACCGGGGTTGGGCCAGGGCGACCATGCCGAAACGGTACCACGGGAGGTGGCGGCAGGGAAGCGGGAATCCTGAGGCGGAACGCCGCGGACACCTGGAGCGCCGCAAACGATGAACCCATCCGTGGTGCTCGGTCATGCACGCCTGCCCATCTCTCAAGGGCTGACCCTAGCGTCCACAGCGGCAATGGCGCGGACGGCTTGTGCGACACCGGCGTAGGGGACTGATGGAGATGGGCAACGATTTGCTGTTACGGACCGATCCTGTTGACTTGGGGAACGTGTCCCGTAGTCGCTGGCTCAGGAGCGCATACGATTTCGGCAACGGCCCACTTGCCATCTTCTCCCTTCACAAGAAAAACGTCGTATCGATCAGTGCGATAGAGAAGTGCGACCGTCACGGGTGGCCATGCAAGCCATACATCATTGACAACAACGGGATCTCCAAGGTCAGTGAGTCTGGCCACAATTGACTCTACGATCTGCCTATCGTGCTGCGGGAGACCACCGAAAGATGGATCGGTCCGCTTGTAATGGATTCTGGACGGCGTTGATGTCTCCGGCTTCAACAATGGGCCCCCGCCCGTCTTTGTCTGAACGCAACTGCACACACTGGCGCATCCGAACAGCAGGACCGCCATGCCCGCGCAAAGGCGACTGCACATCCCCCTCGTATCGCCTTCATCCCGGAAGAACTTGTAGACTAAAAGCCGCATTTGTCCTTCATCGTGTCGATGGCAGTTTGCATCGCCGTGTAGGCAGAAGTCCGACTTGCTGTCGCCGCTGGCAGAACCACGTTGCATGCATGCGTCTTCTCTGCCCCTGAATAGTCACTGCAATTGAGTTGTGCATCCTCCTCGTCGTGGACCCGCCGGTAATACGTCCAGAGAGTGCCCATGTACGCCTCCATGGCGCTTGTGCAAGAACAGCACTTCCATTTCTTCATGAGTTGGCTAGCGTAAGAATCGAAGTCCGTCAGTGAGGTCTTGAATATGTTGATGTGCTCCTGCTCGTGTTGCAGGACTCTTCGCGAGGGATTTCCGGGCGTTGGCGCACTCGGACTAACATCTGATCCGATCACGATCCACCCCTTGCCCGACGTCTGGAGGTTCTCCAGTTTGCACCAGAAGAGAAACTGGACTTCATCGTACGTGTACGTACCTGAAGTGTGCTGGGCGTATCCTGCGGCCCTTACGCCCGTTGGCGGGACTGTCGGCCACGTGGGTGCGCTGCGATTACCGCTGAAGTCCGTTGGATTCTGAGTAAAAGCGACCGTCTGACCCAAGCTGTCATACCGGTTGATCGGGTCATCGAGGAAAGCCGAGTGCACATTACGTCCTCCTTCCTCTCCGATCGGATCCCTGTTCACCCACCGTCCTAACTTAGGCGTGTAAAACCGATAGCCCGATCTTGCAGTGGTGGATCGGGGCAGATCGCTTTTGGGCCTCCACATACGCCGCCAGGGGCGGCTACGGGGACGGCGACTGGGCTGGGGTTGGGCCAGGGCGACCATGTCAGGAAGCTACCACGGGAGGTGGGCGGCTGGAAAGGAGGAATCCCATCGTCAATGGCGCGGACGGCTTGTGCGACACCGGCGGAGGGTACTGATGGAGATGAGACGGCGGCGTCCAATAACGACGCATTCATGGCAACGCTCTATCGGCGGCGCACCGCCGTAGCGGAGCCGTGGCGCGCCGCGTTGCTGCCTGTCCGCGGCAAGCATCGCGGCGTGACAAGGCGCAGCGTCGGGGGCGCCGCACGCGGGATAGGCCAGATGAGCGGCCGAAGGCCGCGAGGATCGTAGTCTATCTGCCCTCAGTCCTGGCCAGTTCTTTCCGGCGTATGTTCTGGAGCGCCTTGAGGATTCGCTCTTCCCGAGCAAGGGACTCTGCGGAACTGCTGCTTGGTTTCCGTTCGGCATCCGCCTGTATCGATGCGACCTTTGCGTCTTGCTCTGCGATCGCTGCGTCAAGCGCAAGCATGGCATTTGACCAGGCGGCACGGCCTTGAGGAGTCGTGATATCGATCGGCTCCATGGACAAGCTACTCCTCCAGCGGGCAGGTTCTGTTGGCTTCTGCTTCGCGCACGAGATTCCGAAGACAACGAGCATGAGCAGGAATCCGATGGTGTGCTTCATCGCTATGGCACGGTGTCAATATAGTTGCCGGTAATCGGATACACAGGAGAGGAGATCGTGACGTCATCTGTTCCTGTGCACTTCATCTGCATTGTGAAATCACGGAAACCCATGATGTAGTCACCGGAAAGGAGAGGGCTAGGCTTCGTGAGACCCAGACGATCCCAGTACTCGAAGTAGTCACACCCCCAATTGATATCCGCTCCCGTCGTTGCGTCGTTAGGAGTGCCGGTTTCGACTCCCGTACCGTAGGGCGTGTCCCACCAATAGGTGCCACTCTCGTTGTGCTGATATCTACACCTATTCGGATCCCCGATAACATCATGCACAACGTGAATGGTGTTGCCGAACCTCCCATATGCCGTGTTGAGAACAACGCCACCGAATGAGGAACCACCGGGAGCGAACGTCACGGTGATGGACTTGCAGGTACAGCACTTCGAAGCACTGCATCCGGCAAGGCCAAACGGATCAACTCGGTGCATCGGGACATTCCTGACACACATGTAGAGATTGAGTCCTTCGCCGAGCTGCTGGGTGATATACCGCTGCATCCGAGGGGCGCTGAGCAAGGGATCCCTGGAAAGCCACCGTCCCAACTTAGGGTTGTAAAACCGATAGCCCGATCTTGCCCTGGTGAATCGGGGCAGATCGCTTTCGGGCCTCCACA
>CAZJBP010000210.1:0-5833 GCA_964544115.1 uncultured Victivallales bacterium
GCGTTCCGTTGATATAAAACGCCTTCATACCCTTGTTCCCCTGATTTTTCTTCTGCATAGAAAACTCCACTTACAATCCCTCTCCCAAATGACCCAACCGATTCGCCAGGACTTTATCCTGAGGCACCGGGTTCCCTAGTTCCTGTCTTATATCCGCCGCCTTGACATCCCGCAGGGCGATTCCCTCCCGACAGGCCATCGCGGCCGCAAGGCCAGCCGCCTGCCCCAGCAGGCAACCGGTCGCCATGATCCGGGTCGAGGACAGCGCCACCCGTGTGGCCGAAAAGCAACGGCCGGCGACCAGCGCATTCGCAAGGTTTTTCACCATCAGACATCCGTACGGAATCTGGTAGGGAGGCATGACCTCCTTGGCGATGGCCGCGGAGTCGAGGGGAAAACACCCGTGCGCAATGGCGTCCGGAAAGCGCCGGCCGGCCCGCAGGTCATCGGCCGTCAACACATACTCCCCTTCCACCCGCACGCTGTCCCGCAGCCCCAGCATGGCCGCGGAATAGGCGAACACAGTGTCCTTCCCCTGCTCCGTCTGCTGGAAATGACGGACGAATTCGGGGATGCGGCGGCGGAACGCGCGACCGGCGTCGGAATAGCCAAGCCCGGTGGACGTGTCGAACCCGCCGTCCGGCCACCACATTTTCAGGCCGGTCCGCCCGGGTTCCCGCCAGACCGAATACCGGGGCGCCGGCGCGCCCGGTTCCAGGCGTGTCACGGCTTGCGGGCGAGGATGCGCCGCGGGTTGCACGAAGATCATGTGACTGGGGGGAATGGACTGCGGATGCTCGCCGTCCGGAGGCAACACCCCGGCGCCGGCATGGCGGGAAAGGATGCCGTCGCCGGTGGCGTCGATGACCACGCGCGCCGCCACGCGCTGGGTCAGTGAACGGTTATGCACCAGGACCGCCCGAACCCGGCCGTCCTCGACTTCCGCGCCGATGACGTCGGTGGCCAGCAGCAGATGGACGCCGTCGCGTTCGGCCAGTTCCTGCAGGACGAGCGCCAGCACATGATGATCGAACGTGTGATTGAAGAAAGGCGGGGTTCTACCGACACGCCAGCCGTTTGTTTCTCCGATGGCTCCGTAGGCCGCCAGTCCGGCCCAGATGTCATCGAACACCCGACCGTGGCCGGCAGGCAGTGTGTCATCACCAAAGCAGAAGTTCCCCACCCCGCCACTGGTGCCAAGGCCGCCCAGGATTTCCAGCCGCTCCACCAGCAGGGTGCGTGACCCGGCGCGGGCCGACGCACAGGCGGCGCCGACGCCGGCCATTCCGCCGCCGCACACCACGACGTCGTAATCGCCTATCAACGGCGGATTTCGCTCTTGAGGGGATCGTCCCTGCGTCATCGCGGAAACCCCCTATCGCCGCCTGCACGCGGAATGTTTTTCAGACTGTCGAATGCCGGCTCAACATCACGATCCCGTTCCAGTTGGCGCACCAGCACGGCGGGATCCAGTTCACGGGGTGTCACCCCCGCTCGCAGGCTGAGCGCAGCCGCCGTGCCTGCCGCCTGCCCGGTCGACTGGCAGGTCTGCTGGATGCGCAGGGACGCCTGGGCTGTCCGCTCGGCGGAAAGGCAGCGCCCGCCCACCAGCAGGTTGTCGACACCGGCGGCCACCAGGCAGCCATAGCGGATATCGAAATAGTCGCCCGCCAGCATCCTGGCCTTGCGGGCCTGGTATGCCGGCGATTCGCGATCCACGGCCGGGGCGCTATAACTCTCCGCTGGCCAGATATCGATGTCCCAGGAACTGCGCGCAATGCCGTCCGGGTATTTGCGGAACCCCAGCGCATCTTCGCCACTCGCGGTTGCCATGCCCTGGACGCGACGGCTGTCACGCAGACCGATGTGGGCATTGGTATCGAGCAGGTAGGCGTGCTCATACCCGGGGGCACATCGCTTCAGCGCATCGGCACATTGCCAGGCCTGTTCCCGCCCTTCGCGTTCGGCGCGCGTCAGCGCCCAGGGATCAAGGGGATCAATCCGCAGCACGCGGCTGGCAAACACGTTCATCTCCGTCCGGTGAGGCATCACGCTCGGGTGCACCCAGGAGGCCATCCCGTAGTTGATGCCGCGACCGTTGGCCAGGACCGGCGTGTCATACTCGCCCCGGGCCATGGCGGTTGCCACGGCTTCCCGTGCCGCCTGGATCGCTTCCGACGGGTAGCCGCCTTCCGGCCACCGGACGTTGCCCATGCGGAAGACCTTGGTCAGCGCCTGGCCCCAGGGATTGGCGCCGTCGCCCTGCTCCCAGGGAACGCCCGCCGACGCGCAAACGGCCCCATCCGCCGTGCAATCGATGACCCGCTTGGCCAGGATCGCCTGTCGCCCGGCCTTCGTCTCGACCGTGACGCCGCGGCACACGCCCTCTTCGATGATCGCACCGGCAACCCAGGCATGCAGCAACTGCCTGGCCCCCGCCGCCGCCAGCAGGTCGTCCCAGGCGTATTTGACCACCTCCGGGTCAACCCCGCTGCGGAACTGCGGAGGTTTCCCGACCAACTCGCAGACGCCGCCGCGCTTCCTAAGCGCGCGGATCCAGTCATGCCAGACACCCTGGAAATCCACCCCGTTGGTGCTGAGGATATGGCTCACCAGTTGCGACACCGTCGCCCCGCCCAGGTAGCCGTCCTTTTCAATGAGCAGGGTATCCGCCCCCAGGCGCGCCGCCGCAAGGGCCGCGGCACAGCCCGCCGCGCCGCCGCCGCACACCGCAACATCGCATTCCCCGAGTACGGGCAGTATGCGACCCGGCTCATGATAGGTTCCGCCCGTCATCATTCTGCGGCTCCTTTCCCGCCGCCCACGGTTGGAATCGATTTCAGTAATTCGAAAGCGGGTTCAACTTTGCGATCCCGTTCCAGTTGCCGCACCAGCCCGGCGGGATCAAGCTCGCGCGGCATCACGCCTGCCCGCAGGCTGAGCGCAGCCGCCGTCCCTGCCGCCTGCCCGGTCGCCATGCACGTCTGCTGGATCCGCAGGGAGCCTTGCGCCAGATAGCCGGAAGACACGGCGCGGCCGGCGACCAGAAGGCCCTGCGCCTTTTCCGGAATCAGGCTTCCATACGGAATGTCGAACCCGTCGCCGGCCGCCACCTGCCGGCTGCGAATCCGATACTGCTCACTCTTGCTATGGAAAAAGCGATCCGGAATCGGCTCGTCATCCGGCGGGTGCACATCCAGTTCCCAGGACGAACGCGCGATGCCATCCGCTCGCTTGCGGAACGTCCAGGCGTCCTCGTCTCTGACACGATCCACTCCCTTGACGATGCGCGATGTCCGCACGCCAAGATCCGCGGCGGTGGCGACCAGATAGCGGTCCGGGCCGGCGGCGTCTGATTGTTCCCATATTTTACATCGCAGCGCGCGCAGGGCCCGGGTCACGGCCCAGGGATCCAGAGGGTCGACCTGCTTGAGATCGCCCCGGCTGAGTTGCTCGGGCCGGTCACCCAGCGTGCCGCCCGTCCCCGGTTCGTGCGCAACGGCATGCCCGGCCCGAAAACCCCACTGGGCGTTCAGGGAAACCGCCTGCGGCCAGGGCTTTCCTTCAACCCCCCGGTCCCAGGGAACGCCGGCCAGGTGGCAAACCAAGGCATGGCCCGTGGCATCGATCACGAGGCGCGCGCGAATCAGTCCCCGCCCCGCCCGGGTGATCACCTTGACGCCCGTGATGCAGGCGCCGTCCATTTCCACATCGCAGACGGCCGCCTGCAGCAGCAGGTCGGCGCCGGCGGCATCGATCAACTCTTCCCAGACGCGCTTCACCTTCTCGGGATCCACGGAACTGCGGAACCACTGCAACTCGTCTTTGTAAAAGGGGCTGGGCGAACGGCGCAGCGGCGCGATGCCGCCGCAAGCCATCAACCGCCGCGCCCAGTCGTGCCAGACGCCCTGGAAGTCGATGCCGTTCGTACTGAGAACGACGCCTACCAGTTGCGATACCGTGGCCCCGCCCAGGTAACCGTCCTTCTCGATGAGCAGCGTGCGGGCGCCGTGACGGGCCGCTGAGATGGCCGCCGCGCACCCGGCCGGACCGCCCCCGCAGACCACCACATCGAATTCCCCCAACAGAGGCTCATCCATGGAGCGCCTCCAGGTCCACGATGGCTCCCTGTTTGCGCAAAGCCTCGCGAAGCGCCGTCACATCAACCTGCGCAAAGGCCTTCTTCTGCCTGACAACCTGATCTGCGGAAAGTCCCGCCGCTTCACCCATCGCCATCACCGGGGCCATCACGCGCAGCGGGCCCAGCACCTCCCGCTCAACGCTCACCGAGCGCCCGGGGCAGATCAGGTTGTCGATATCCTGCGGCACGAGGATGCGGTACGGGATCGGCGTCACCGGCGGCTTCGGCTTGCCGTGCATCGGCTGGTAGGACGGATGCTTGGGGTCGGCCAAGTCCCAGTAGTAGCTGGACAGGCCGATCGTGTCGGCAAACGGGCGACCGGCGATCACGTCGTCCACGGTCAACCGGTACCGGCCGTGGATACGACGCGTTTCCCGGACTCCGAGCATCGGCGCGATGGATTTGATCCGCACATTCGAAAAACCCGGCATATGCTCGCGCAGGAATCCGATCAGCCATTCGATCTCGGCACGGCCCTGCTGCATACCCAGGGTCAGGGATGCCCCGTCGGTGCCGTCGATGTCGCACACCCGGGTCGTGTTGAGCATCATCACGCCCTTCTCGGTGAGCTGAACGCAGATAAAGATGTCCGCATTCTGGGTCCAGGAACCCTCGGCCCTCTTGCGCTTGATGAACTCACGCATGCGCGGTTCATCGTGCTCGTAGACGTAGCCGGCAAAGGAGTCCTGGTCGACATTGTCGACGTGCACTTCGAGCGTCACGGCGGTCATGGCGTGATCGTCGTCGCGCCCCTTGTCGTACGGGCATCCGGCGAGCGCGGCGATGTCGGCGTCACCGGTCGCATCAATAACGGCGGTTGCCTCCACCGCCTGCAGGCCGCTCTTGTTGTGAAAAATGAGGTGGCGGATCGCGTTGCCGTCCTTCACGATGTCGACTACCCGCGTGTTAAGCAGGACATCGACCTTATCCGCGGCCATCTTGCGGTCGAGGTAGCCGGCCATCCGGTAAGGGTCGAAGGGGATGCCGTGCAGCAGCCCCTTGTGCCATCCGTGCGGGGTATACTTTGATGGTGGATCCGTGTCCCGCGGAATCAGGGCGAACCCCCCGGCCGCGGCCTCTTCCGACAGCTCTTTGAAGATCCCGCCAACCACCCACCTGCCATCTTCGAACCGTCCGCCCAGCCAGTGCGAGACCAGTCCGGATGTCCCGGTGCCGCCGAGTTGGCCCTGGTTCTCGAGCACCAGCACGCGGAGTCCCTGCCGCGCGGCGGCGAGGGCGGCCGGACAACCCGCGGTCCCGCCGCCGCAGACCACCACATCGTAGTCGCCGATGACCGGCACATCCTGACTGATTCGAATCGTTTTCATGTCGAAACCTTCATGGTGGCGTCACCCATTCCCGGTCGCCGCGGATCACCAGATTCTGCGGGACCGCCGTCAGAACCGGTTTCAAATCCTTGAATTCCAGCATGCGCGGCTGCGTTCCGCCCCGCGCCGCCATCGCCGCCGCCACGCCGGCCGCCTGGCCCAACTGGCCCAGCAGCATCTGCACCCGGTACGAGGCCATGGCCAGGTGCGTGCCGCTCATGTGCTTGCCGGCCACGAACAGACCGTCCATCCCCTTCGGGATCAACGCCCGGTACGGAATGCCATACGGCTTCGTTTCCGGATAGTCCATGTTGGTTTTGGTTTTACTCCAGATATCGATGGGCCGTTGCGTGATCAGCACGGA
>CAZJBP010000211.1:0-5773 GCA_964544115.1 uncultured Victivallales bacterium
TCAGCGCGCACCCTCCGAAGGCCCCGCAGGGGCCGAAGGTAGTGGTGCCGCGCTTGGTTCTGCCCGTTCTTGCTTCTTTGTCATGACTTCCACAACCTTTTCCGACCGCAGTGCCAGGAAGAGACCAAGGGCGACTTGGAGGGCGGCAGGGATGATTCTGTTCCAGACCTGAAGACCAATCTGGCCCTGCCAAAGCCGTTGCGCATCGAGAAGTGCTCTGGCCAGACTCGGAATGGCGTAGACTGTGACATAGACCCCGATGAGTTTCACCCCAACAAGGAGGACTGGGTGTTTGTCCAGTCCTTCGATCTCCGCGTCGTCTAGAATCCGAAGTCTGCCGGCAAGCCACTCGGTCCGGGCGAGGAGGAGCCAGGCCATGCCGAGGGAGAGAAGGAAGTACGCCCCGAGTCCGATCACGCTGACCAGAATCTGCCCGAACTGGGTTGATTCGGAGCGGCCGACCATGCTGAGGGTGAACCCGATCTGCATGAAGTTGACCAGCGCCCAGTAGAGTTGCAGCAATCCGACGAGCTTGGCGAGGACGATGAATAGTCGTCTCATCTTCTTCCTTTCTTGGCAGAACGTTGTTTAGCTGGAATTCCACCTTTTCCGGCTTGGCCGGCCATTTCAGCCGCAAAAGCACCCGCGGCGCTTCTTCACTATGACGGGGAGGGTAACAGAGAAAGCAGCGGTGTCAAGCCGGGGAGTCGGCGCGGATCGGACTGGAGGAGAAGGAGATGCAGCGCGGGGGACGCGTGAGAACAGTGCCGCGATACTCGTGGTGGCGGCGGATCGGTGGGGCGCGGCGATTCCGACTAACGTGGGATTACCGGCGTTAGGGGGCGTTCCGACTAACGCAGGGACCTCAGGGCAAAAACGGTCGAAAAAGGAGGCCCAGGATTCGTGGTTTGGCCGGTATTAGGACGTTAGTCGGAATTCCGGCTAATCAGGGAGGAGAGTGCAACATGTGCACGGAGCACGAGTTAGCCGTCTTTAGCAGGGCGTGAAGGGGGTGCATCCAGGTTCAGATTCTGCTGAAAAAACCCCCTTGGAGAAGAAACCCATAGGGCAGACGCCCCACCGGCAATCGTACTCGTCCTCGTCCTTCGTCGTCGTCCTCGAGTTCTCTCATGTTTTTCGAGTACGAGGACGAGGACGACGACGAGGACGATTCTTCAGATAGGGCAGACGCCCCACCGCAGACCTTCTTCAGCGGAATCCGTTTCAGTGCACACGGGGTTGACGCCCAGGCGGGTCCGTCTGCCCCGGCGACACGATCCGCCA
Source organism: uncultured Victivallales bacterium (assembly GCA_964544115.1). Lineage (GTDB taxonomy): Bacteria > Verrucomicrobiota > Kiritimatiellia > UBA8416 > JADHWI01 > CAZJBP01. Next base: position 1,285 of record CAZJBP010000211.1, read on the forward strand.
AGGGGCGCGGGATGGGCAGCCGCAGGCAGGCGGGCCCATATCGCGGGCCTGCGTTTCGACCCGATCCGCGACACATCCCCCGTCAGCCACAGGACCGATTCACCTACCGCAGGCCGCCCGAGGTCGATACCGATACCGATGCCGACCCCGACGCCGAAAGGAATGCGCGCGAGACCGCCAACCCCAACCGCGGGCCCTGGCAATACCCTCGACCGGCTTGCACTGAATCGCAGATGCCCCCCGGCCAAGGGCGCATCTTCGTTTCAGTGCACGCCGCACAGGGGCTGGCGCTCGGAGAGCGCCACCCTACGCATACGCACCTGTCCGGCGAGATGGCCAGTGCAATAGAGTAGGCCGCGCCTCTCCGAGGCGCAGGCCCGCGCGGGGACGCGACAGGCAATGAAACACAGCTGCGCTCCCCGGCCAACACCGCGGCGAGTCGGGCGTGACATCGGCCGCGGAGACAGTATGCTGGAAGGCGCCAAGGGAGAACTTCGCTCATGGGCGACGACACACCGGCCGCGCGCATCCTGGTGATCGAGGACGACCCTCGCACCGCCGAACTGGTGGCGGCGTACCTCCGCCGCGAGGGCTACGACACGGCCATTGCCGCGGACGGCCGCGAGGGCCTCCAGCGGGCCGAGCGGGAGCGGCCTGACCTGGTCGTCCTCGACCTCATGCTGCCCGAGCTCAGCGGATGGGAGGTCTGCAGACGCCTGCGCCGCGAGGCGGACATCCCCATTCTCATCCTCAGCGCCAGCGACCAGGAGGCGGACCGCATCCGGGGCCTTGATGTCGGGGCCGACGACTACGTCGTCAAGCCGTTCAGCCCCAAGGAGGTCGTCGCCCGGGTCAAGGCCATCCTCCGCCGGACGCGGCGGCCCGCCGTCCTGCGCTGCGGGCCGGTCACGCTCGACCCCGAGAAGACGCGCGTCACGGTCGAAGGACGGACGGTCGAACTGACCCGCTCCGAGTTTGAGCTCCTGCGAACCCTCCTCTCCCGGCCGGGTCGCACGTTCTCGCGGGCCGAACTCCTGACCTGCCTCTATCCGGAGGGCGGAACCGTCGTGGAGCGGGTGGTCGATGTCCACATCGGGGAACTGCGCGCGAAGGTGGAGCCGGACCGCACGCGGCCGGCGTTCATTGAGACCGTCCGCGGATTCGGCTATCGGCTGGCCGTCGCCGGGGAAGGCGAGGCCGCGCCGTGAACGCTCCGCAGACATCCCCCGCCCCGGCGCGGCGCGTCCGGGTGTCCCTGCTGGTCAAGCTGGTGCTGATCAACACGTTCGTCATCGGCGTCGGCATGCTCGTGGTCTGGCTCTCCATCGACATCCTCGCGGCGGATTATGCCACGCGCCTGATGCACGAGTTCGCCATCCTTCCAGCCGGCATCCACTGGGTCTTCCTCAGCACGGTGCACCGCTATCTCATGTGGAGCGCGCTGGTCGCGCTGGGGCTGGCGGCGCTGTTCAGCTTCCTGATGACCCGCCAGGTGCTGCGCCCCCTGCGCCAGATGCGCGAGGTTGCGGCCACGATCGCCGCGGGGGATTGCTCGCGCCGCGTGACCGTCGAGACGCACGACGAAATCGCACAGCTCGCGGACGATCTCAACCGCATGGCCGAGAGCCTGCAGCGCATCGAGCAGTTCCGCCGCAACCTCGTGGCCGACGTGGCCCACGAGCTGAGAACCCCGCTGACGAACATGCGCGGGTACCTCGAGGGGCTGATCGACGGGGTGGTGGCGCCCGACGCAAAGACCCTCGCGGTGCTGCAGGAGGAAACCCTGCGGCTGGTGGCGCTCGTGGAGGATCTCCTTCGGCTGTCCGACGCGGACGCCGGCGCCCAGGCGCTGCAGCCGCGCGAAGTCGACGCCGCCGAGACCGTGGGGGCCTCGCTGCGCCTGATCGCCCCCCGCATCGACGAAAAGGCGTTGCGCGTGCAGAACGACCTGCGACCGGGGACGTGGCGCGTGCGGGCCGACCCGGACAAGCTGGTCCAGATCGTCCACAACATCATGGACAATGCCGTCCGCTACACCCCGCACGGCGGCGCCGTGCGCATCGGGGGCCGTCGAGAGAACGCCGACACCGCGCGCTTCACCTTCACCAACGACTGCGACGCTCCGCCCGCGGGCGATTTCGCCCTTTGCTTCGAGCGCTTCTACCGGGGCGAGAAATCGCGGTCGCGCGATTACGGCGGAGCGGGAATCGGGCTGGCCATCGTCAAGACGCTCGTCGAGGCCCACGGCGGACAGGTCGGCGGACAGGTGCTTGGCGACCGCAGCGTCGAAGTGTGGTTCACGCTGCCTGTCACAAAAGCTGAAAGCTGAAGACGGAAGGCTGAAAGCCCCCCGCAGCACTCAAAGTGGGCTGCGCCCACAACCCAAAATCAACCACGGATTACACTGATGGCACGGATGGGGAAGCCAACATGACAAAGCACAACCCACTTCATATCAGTGCGATCCGTGTTATCCGTGGTAATCATCTTGTTTTTTATCAGCGTTCCGGAGGGATAAGGTGCTAACACCGTCGCAGCCTCACTTCACCGTCGCGCCGACTGGAAGGCCGGTGCCGTCGACGGTCACCAGGCGCAGCGTCTCGCCGCTCGAGGCGGCCAGCAGCATGCCGTTGGATTCCACGCCGCGGATCTTCGCCGGCTTGAGGTTGGCGACCACAACCACGGTTTTTCCCGGGAGGTCGGCCGGCGCGTAGTGCTTGGCGATCCCGGCCACGATCTGGCGGGTTTCCTCCCCGATGCGAATCTGCAGCCTGAGCAGTTTGTCGGCGCCGGGGACCGGCTCGGCTGACAGGATCTCCGCCGTGCGCAGCTGGACCTTCTGGAAGTCGGCAACCTCGATCGTCGTCACACCGGCCACGGGTTCCGCCGGCTTGGCGGCGGCCTCGGCCTTGGCCGGCTGAACCTTCGACTTCGCCTCGGCCGGCCCGGCTTCGGCGTCGCCGGCGACCGGCGTGGCCTCGACCCGAGGAAAGAGGATGTCGGGCTTCTGCACGGCCGTGCCCGGCGCGAGCACGCCCCATCGGGTCAGCGTGGCGTAGTCCGGTGCGCCGCTGCCCAGCCCCAGGCAGCCGCGCAGCTCGGTCATCTTTCCGGGCATGACGGGCGTCAGCATGCCGCTGACGATGCGCAGCGCCTCGGCGGCGTGGTACAGGACCGTGCCCAGCTCTGCCGTGCGGCCCTGCTTGGCCAGCGTCCACGGCTGCCGCTTCTCCAGGTAGCGATTGCACTCGCGGATCACGGCGGCCAGCTCGCCCAGCCCCAGGTCCAGCCGCATGGCTTCGACGTGCGCCATGGCGCGGGTGGCGGAACCGACCGCGGCTTCGCGAATGGCCTGCTCGTCGGCGCCCGCATCATCCCCGGGCGCGGGAACGCGGCCGCCGCAGTGGCTGACCACGAGGCGCAGCACGCGGCTGAGCATGTTGCCGAGGTCGTTGGCGAGGTCCGTGTTGTAGCGGCGGATGAACGCCTCCTCGGTAAAGCTGGCATCCTGCCCGAGGGACATCTCGGCCATCAGGAAGTAGCGGAAGGCATCGACGCCGCAGCGGTCGATCAGGCCCATGGGGTCCACCATGTTGCCCTTGGACTTGCCCATCTTGTCGCGCCCGACGAGCCACCAGCCATGGGCGAACACCGTGCGCGGCTGCGGCAGGCCCATCGCCTGGAGCATCGTGGGCCAGTAGACGGTGTGGGTGGTCAGGATATCCTTGCCGATGAGGTGATACGACGCGGGCCACCACCGGGCAAAGCGGGCGTCGTCGGCCAGGTACCCGACGGCGCTGATGTAGTTGACCAGCGCGTCGAACCAGACGTAGGTGACGTAGCCCGGGTCGAACGGCATCTCGATGCCCCAGCTCAGGCGGCTCTTCGGGCGCGAGACGCACAGGTCATTGAGCGGCTTGCGCAGGAAGCCCAGGGTCTCGTTGCGCCGGAAGTCGGGCTGGATGAAGTCGGGGTGATCCTCGATGTACGTGATGAGCCACTCCTGGTAGCGGCTCATGCGGAAGAAGTAGTTGGCCTCGCGGATGCGCTCCACTGTCCGGCCGCAGCCCGGCTCGGGGCACCCCCCCTCCACCAGGTCCTTCTCCATGAAGTAGCGCTCGCACCCCACGCAGTACCAGCCGTCGTACTCGGCCCGGTACACGTCCCCGTTGTCGAGGAGCCGCTGCAGGATGGCGCGCACCACCGCCGTGTGCCGCGGCTCGGTCGTGCGGATGAAATCGTCGTTCGTGATCTCCAGCTTGCGCCACAGCTCCTGGAAGCGGACCACGGTGCGGTCGGCCTGCTCGCGCGGCGTCATCCCGGCCTTGTCGGCCGCCTGCTGCACCTTCTGGCCGTGCTCGTCGGTGCCGGTCAGGAAGTGCGTCGGCACCCCCCTCAGCCGGTGGTAGCGCGCCAGCACATCGGCCAGGATGGTCGTATAGGCATGCCCGATGTGGGGCTTGTCGTTGACGTAATAGATCGGCGTCGT
>CAZJBP010000212.1:0-5753 GCA_964544115.1 uncultured Victivallales bacterium
GAAGGCCTGCGGCGCGTTGTCGGTGAGGGTATAGCCGGCCGACACGCCGGCGCGCGGCAGCCAGGCCGACCGCGCCTGCGCCATCTGCGCCTCGGCAACGGCCACGCGCTCCCGCGCCGCCTCCAGGCCGGAGTTCCCGGCCAGCGCCGCGCGGATGCAATCGTCCAGCGAAGCCGGCGCCGCGCCGGCCGGCGACCCGTGCCACCCGATGATCAGCGCCGCCAGAACAGCCCCGCAGCAAACAGACACGCCGCCCCCTGAACCCCGAACCCCGAACCCCGAACCCTCTCTCATGACTCACGCTCCCTTCTTCGCGATGCAGTCCAGAACGGCCCCGCAGCGCCGATCCGCCAGCTCGTACCACACCTCGCGCCCCTGACGGCGCGCGGCCAGCACCCCCACCTCGCGCAGCCGGTTGAGGTGCTGCGACGTCATCGACTGCGTCAGGCGCACCCGGCGGCTGATCTCCGCGACCGGCAGCGGCCCCTCCCGGCGCACCACGTCCACGATCTTCAGCCGCTGCGGGTGGGCCAGCGCCCGCAGCGTGCGCGCTGCCCGCGCGATCGCCGCGGCGGACGCCCCCTCCCTGCGGTCTTCGGAACTCGTTGTCATGCCGGGACAATACATAGTGATATTGCAATATGTCAATATGTATTGTCGGCCCTGGGCCCGTTTCGCTCTCGCGCCCCTGCCTTTCTGCCGCAGACCCGGCGTAGGCGCAACCAGCCCGACCGCTTCGACGCCCTTGATTCGGAGGCGGGGATGGTGTAGGAAGCACGATACGAGTGGCCGCCTGATGGATGCGGCGGCCGGGCATGGCGTGGAGGATGTGGCACTGATGAAACGTTTCTTTCCGACCGTGGGCGAGATCAAGTACGAGGGGCCGAAGTCCAAGAACCCCCTGGCGTTCAAGCACTACAACCCGAAGGAGAAGATCCTCGGCAAGGCGATGGCCGATCACCTGCGCTTCGCGGTGGCCTACTGGCACACCTTCAAGGGCAGCGGGTCGGATCCGTTCGGGCCGGGGACCATGGTCCGCAGCTGGGACGCCTCGGCCGACCCCATGAAGCGCGCGGAGATGACGCTGCGCGCCGCGTTCGAGTTCTACACGAAGCTCGGCATCGAGTTCTGGTGCTTCCACGACCGCGACATCGCGCCCGAGGCGGACACGCTGGCGGAGACGAACCTCCGGCTCGACCGCATCGTCCGCCTGGCCGAGAAGCTGCAGGGCGATACGGGCGTGCGCCTGCTCTGGGGCACGACCAACGCCTTCTCCCACCGGCGCTTTCTGGCCGGCGCCTCGACGAACCCCTCCCCGGCCGTGTTTGCCTTTGCCGCCAGCCAGGTGAAGAAGGCCATGGAAGTCACCCAGCGCCTGGGCGGCGAGGGCTACGTGTTCTGGGGCGGCCGCGAGGGCTACCAGACGCTGCTCAACACCGACCTCGGGCGCGAGCTCGACCATCTCGGCCGGTTCCTCCAGATGGCGGTGGACCACAAGCAGCGCATCGGGTTTGACGGCCAGCTGCTGATCGAGCCCAAGCCCAAGGAGCCGACCAAGCATCAGTACGATTTCGACTCCGCCGGCGTTTATGCGTTCCTGCAGAAGTACGGCCTGGCCGGCCACTTCAAGATGAACGTCGAGGCCAATCATGCCACGCTGGCCGCACACAGCTTCCAGCACGAGCTGGCCTTCTGCGTGGCCAATGGCATCCTCGGGTCCGTCGACGCCAACCGCGGCGACCTGCTGCTGGGTTGGGACACCGACCAGTTCCCGGTCGATATCTACGAGACGACCCTGGCGATGTATACGATCCTGCAGGGCGGCGGGTTCACCACGGGCGGCCTGAACTTCGACGCGAAGGTCCGCCGCGAGTCGATTGACGCCGAGGACCTGTTCCACGCGCACATCGGCGCCATGGACGCCTTTGCCCGCGGCCTGAAGAACGCCGCCCGGATGATCCAGGACGGCGCCTTTGCGCGGCACGTGTCCGCGCGCTACGCCGGATGGGACAAGGGCCTCGGCGCTGACATCGAGGCCGGCCGCGTGGGGTTCGAGGAATTGGAAGCCTACACGCTCAAGCACGGCGAGCCGCGCCTGCAGAGCGGGCAGCAGGAGATGCTGGAGAACCTTCTGAATACGTACATCTGATCGCGGCCGGCGGGGTCCGGCGAACAACGGGAGGGCGGCGACGATGGCTTCTCTGACGGTGGAAACGGGAACCCTTGCCGGAAAGCGGGTCGAAATTCGCTCCGATCGGCTGGTGATCGGCCGCTCCGCGTCGGCGCATCTGGTGCTGCCGACAGAATCCGTATCGAGCCGTCATTGCGCCATCATGCCGCGCGGCGGCCGCTACGTGCTGCAGGACACGGACTCGACCAACGGCACCCGGCTGAACGGAGCGCCGGTGCGGGAAGCCCGGCTCAAGCAGGGCGACCTGATCTCCGTCGGGGATGTGGACCTCCGGTTTGAAGACGAGGGGGCTCAGGACGCGACGGTGTCCCTGCCGGCGTTTTCCGCGCGCAGGTCGGGGCGCGCGCGACGGGTGGCGGTGTGGGGGGGGCTGGGGGTCGTGCTCCTGATCGCCTTCGTCGTCTTCCTGCTGCGCCTGACGGGCCATCTCTGACCCCGGGCCGCCCGACGGACTAGCCGACGACCTGCCGCAGCACCGCCTCGAGTTTATCCACGGACTGCTGCCACGGGAAGTGCTGGGTAACGAGTTTGCGCGCGCGCAGCGCAAGGGTTCGCCGCAGCTCGGCATCCTCGAGGAGCAGGTCGATGTTCTCGGCCATCACGTGGGCCGTGTCGGCCAGAAACAGGTTGTGGCCTGTCTGGGCGGGCAGGCCCTCGGCGCCGGCCGTGGTCGACACCACGGGCACCCCGCACGCCATCGCCCGCAGGACCTGGCTCTGAAACCCCGCGTGGACGCGGATGGGGCAGACCAGCACGCAAGCCCCCGTGAATGCGTCGGCGGACGTTCCGTCATCCTCTCTCACCTCCACGCTCCCGCGTGACCGCTGGACAAGGCGGCGAACCCGGCGCGGCACCCGGCGGCCGGCAATGCAGAAGCGTACCTGGGGATGGCGGCGCGCCACGGCCGGCCACACGTTCCGCAGGAACCACACCGCGCCGTCGCAGTCGGCCTCGTCCAGAAACGCGCCGGCGAACACGATCTCCGGCTCGGCCAGCCGCGGGTCCTGCCAGGCGTAGTCGGAGGCGTTCAGGCCGTACGGGACGACGCCGACGTTCAGGTCGGGCGAGACGCGCATCAGCTCCTCGCGCTCCTCCAGGGTGATGGTGATGACGCAGTCGGCATAGCGGAACATGCCCGTTTCAAAGGCCTCGATGCGCCGGGTCACCTCTTCCCCCCATTGCCCGCTCGCATCCCACCAGCGCCGGAAACCCGCCGCCCGGCGACGCGCCGCCGCCACGGTGCCCTGACAGGAGATGACCCGGTGGACGGCGGGCAAGTAGACATTGCGGTACAGGTACTGGCCCATCACGGTGGCCCCGGCCACCACCACATCATAGCCGGAGCGCGCCACCATGCGGCCGGCCAGCTTGGCCATGTCCCGCGAGTGCGCGGCCTGATAGGGCGCCGCCAGCCAGGGGATGCCCCTGGAACGCAGGCAGGCCAGCAAGGGCGGGCGGCGCGGGGGGGCGGGAACCATCTCCAGCTCGAGCACCATCTTCTGCAGCTCCGAGGGAACACTCCCCTGCTCGGCGGGCAGGAACGAGAGCAGTCCGATCGGGTGGCCACGCTGGGCCAGGAGCCGGATCCGGTTGTACGCGATCACCGCGTCGCTGGTCCCGCGCGGGCTCGGGGGGCTGTCGCAGATGAACAGGACTTTCATGGTTTCCGGGGCCGGTCACACGATCATCAGGGCCTCGACCTCCCGCCTCTCCGCCGCCAGCACGCCGACCGTGCGCACCCCCGCGGCAGTGCGCACCTGCATGTCGACGACCTGGCCGGGCGCCGCGTGGCTGTAGTGCGCGCCAATCGCCGCGGCCCGCAGCAGGTCGGCGTCCTCCGCCGGCAGCGGCACGAGAACCGTGGCGCCCGTCACCCCGGTCGGCGTGATCAGCGCATCGTACAGGTCGGCCGACCGTTCGAGCGTTTCGTTGTCGGCGGCGTTGCGCCCCACGACAATCTTCTGCCCGTCGTTGAGGCGGAAGTGGCGTCCGGCCTTGAGAAGCTCCACGCTGCGGGTTCCCGTGATGCCGCCGTGGCGGCGAAGGTCGTCCAGGCGCCGGCAGAAGTTGGGCTCCGTCAGCCGGCAGCCGCCGGCCGGCGTCGGGTAGCTCTTGAGCTTGTAGGCCAGGGCCAGCGCCATCTGCGGCTTCCGGCTGCGGCCTTCGAGCGACAGAAGACGCGACCGGTCCAGCCAGCCTTCGCGCTCGGGAAGCGTCGGCTTGAGGTGTCCGGCGCTCAGCGGCCGCACGACGCGGTCGGCAAAGCCCGAATCCCGCGCCACCACCCCGAGGGTTTCGCGGCGCTGCGACATCGGCCGCTGGTTCAGGACCTCCCCCGTGAACACGAAATGGTACCCCAGGTCCTCCATGAGGCCGCCGGTCCGCTTGAGCATGCGGGCATGGCAGTCGACGCACGGGTTCAGGCAGGACCCGAACCCGTGCGGCGGATCCCGCAGCAGCTCGAGGATGTCGGGGGTAAAGTCGACCACATGCAGGTAGACGCCCAGCGCGGCGGCGGCCTGCCGCGCCCGTCCGGCGTCGCAAAAGGGGCTCTCGAAGAACACCGCCTCCACCTTGACTCCCTGGTCGCGGATCACGCACAACGCGAGTTGGCTGTCCAGTCCGCCCGACAGGAGCCCAAGGGCCCGGATGGGGCGCGAAACCGGGTGCAGGTCGGCAGATTCCATGCCGCTCACGATAGGAACCCGCCTGCGGCTAGGCAATGGAAATCGGCACAAAATCATTGAACCACGGCCCCGCGGCCCGTACTATGCCCCGCTGTGTCTCCTGCGGCCTGGCCGAGATCTGCCGGCGCGGGGAGGCGCCGGATGGAGGACTTGGACCATGGCTGTAATCAACTTTGGTGGCGAGAAGGAAGATGTTGTGACCCGGGCGGAGTTCCCGATGAGCCGGGCCCGCAAGGTGCTCAAGAAAGAGACCATTGCCGTGATCGGCTATGGCGTCCAGGGGCCGGCGCAGGCGCTGAACCTCAAGGACAACGGCTTCAACGTCATCATCGGCCAGTCCAAGCAGTTCAAGCAGGACTGGGACCGCGCCTGCCGCGACGGCTGGGTGCCCGGCAAGACCCTGTTCGACATCGAGGAGGCGGCCACGCGCGGGACCGTGATCCAGGTGCTCGTGACCGACGCGGCGCAGCGGGCGGTCTGGCCGCTGATCAAGAAGTGCCTCAAGCCCGGAGACGCGCTGTATTTCTCGCACGGTTTCTCCATCGTCTACAAGGGCCAGACCGGCGTCATCCCGCCCAAGGACGTTGACGTGATCATGGTGGCTCCCAAGGGCTCGGGCACCTCCGTCCGCCGCAACTTCCTCTCTGGCGCGGGCATCAATTCGAGCTACGCGGTGGCGCAGGACTACACCGGCCGGGCGAAGGAGCGCTGCCTGGCCCTGGGCATCGGCGTGGGCTCCGGCTACCTCTTCCCCACGACGTTCGAGAGCGAGGTCTACAGCGACCTCACCGGCGAGCGCGGCGTGCTGATGGGCGCCCTGGCCGGCGTCATGGAAGCCCAGTACGACGTGCTGCGCGCGCACGGGCACAGCCCCA
>CAZJBP010000213.1:0-5728 GCA_964544115.1 uncultured Victivallales bacterium
GGCAGACGCCCCACCGCAGACCTTCTTCAGCGGAATCTGAAACGAGGATGCGCCCCGGCGGCAAGGAAACGCGCCAAGGAAACGCTTGATACCGCTCTGGTCTTTCCCACACAATGCAGGACTTTGACAGGAGGGTCACGTGACCTCAGTGGAGAAGAGCAGGATATTGTTGATTGATGACGACCGCAGCCTGCTGGTGACGCTGCGCGACTTCCTTCGGTTCGAAGGCTATGAGGTCGTGACGGCGGCTAGCGCAGAGGAGGGTCTCGGCCGCCTCGATACCGTCACTCCCGACCTGATCGTGCTGGATATGAGCATGCCGGGGATGGGGGGCATGGGCTTCCTCGAGCGCATCATGCGGGACGGGCGTCCAGCCCATCCCGTGTTGGTGCTGACCGCTCGCTCGCAGATGGCGGAGTACTTTGCCAACGTGGCGGTGGACGGGTTTGTGGCCAAGCCGTGCGATCCCAATGACCTGCTGATGGAGATCAGCCGGATCGTGTTTCTGACCCGGGGCAAGGTGCGGCAGGAGGTGTCCGCCGTGGCGCACCGCAGCGTGCTGCTGGGCGAGGACGAGACGGCCGCGCGCAACGCGATGGCCGAGGCGCTGCGGGCGGCGGGCTGTACCGTCCACGCCGTTGAGTCCGGCCCGGCCGTGCTTGAATCGGCGATCCTGCAGAAGCCGGACGTGATCGTCCTGAATGCCGCGATGGCCAAGGCGGAGGAGGGGGCGGTGTCCCGCATGCTGTCGGAGATGTCCAACACGCGGGCGATTCCGCTGGTTGTCTATGGTCGGGGCTGTGAGACCGCGGCGATGCACTCGGCGGGCGGGGTGGCCAGGGTCTGCACAAGCGCCCCGGCTCCCGTGGTTGAGGCCGTGGTCAAGGCGCTGGCAGACTGAACGGCAGGCGTGGAGGATTCGCGGATGCGCTGTCCCAAGTGCGGGCACCTCGAGGATCGTGTGATTGACAGCCGGGCCGCCAGGAACGGCTGCGTGATCCGCCGCCGGCGCATGTGCCTGAAGTGCGGGCACCGGTTCACCACCTACGAAGAGATCGTGAAGGCGCGCCTGCGCGTCATCAAGCGGGACGGCCGGCACGAGGACTTCGATCGGCAGAAGCTGATCGGGGGCTTGCTCCGGGCCTGCGAGAAGCGGCCGGTGAGCGTGGAACAGATCGAGGCCCTGGTCGACGGCATCATCGACGGTTTGGAAAGCGAGTTCGAACGCGAGGTGCCGAGCCAGGCCATCGGCAAGAAGGTCATGGACGCCCTGCAGTCGCTGGACGAGGTGGCCTACGTGCGCTTCGCGTCGGTATACCGGCGTTTCCGCGATGTGAACGAATTCCTGAGCGCGGTCCAGGGGCTGATCGCGAAAGAGAATGATCTACCTACCCCCAACATCTGACGCCGAGGCGTCGTCGCGGGAAGCCCTCGCCGAGCACCTGTCGGCCGAAATGGCGTCCTGGTGCGGCGAGATCGAACTTTCCGGCAACGGCACGCTCGAGGAGCTGGCGTCCGCGGTGGCGAGCTACGTGCAGGAGTCGTCGACGTCGGACGCCGTCAATTCGGCCTACCTGGTGATGCTCTCGTCGCGCGCGCTGACGTCCATCGGCGAGCACCGCGCGGCCCAGCGCGTTCTGGTGCACGGCACGGGGCTGGTGCGCCCGGCGCAGTGGGAGGTGACCGGCGGGGATGCCATGTGGGTCCTGGATCTCAAGCAGATCACCGTCCTCTCCGACACCTGCCTGGAGCTGGTGCTCTTCCAGTCGCTGAACCTGATCGTCGAGACCCTGGCCGACGTGTGGAACGAGACGGCGGGGCGCGGCGTGCTGGGGTTGCGGCATGTATCGTCGGCGGCGTCGCGCCTGCTGGGGCGCGAGGACGGCAAGCAGCTGGAGGAGATGGCGCGCGAGATCCGCGGCGTCTGCGAGGACAAGCTGGCGAAGATTGCGGGCGAGCGCGGGTGGGATGACACGCCGTCCATCATGGACCTGGACCTGTTTGCGTAACCGATGATGGGAAGCGCCACCACACGCCGATCGTTCCTGAAGCGCGCCGCGCTCGGCGCGGCGGCGGCCGCGTTATGGCCGCAGGTTCGCATTCTGCGAGCCGAGACGCCCGCCGCCGAAGCGGCTCGGCCCGGCGCGGACGATGTGCTGGGCTTGCTCGGCGACTACGTCGAGGTCATGCGCCGAGGCCACTGGCGAGGGCTTGAGCCGAGGACCGGGCTGATGCAGGTGGCGGCCTCGGGCTACTACCGGATGACCGTTCATCATACCGCGTCGGTGCTGGCGCCTGCGCGGAAGGCGTCGGACGTCGCAGCGCAGATCGAAGGCATCGCCGCCGGACACATGGAGCGGCACTACGGCGATATTGCCTACCACCTGCTGGTCGACACGGATGGGCGGGTGTGGGAAGGCCGGTCGCTGGCCTACGAGGGCGCGCATGTCATGAGCGCCAATCCCGGCAACATCGGCGTTGCCCTGCTCGGGGATTTCAGCGAGGCGGACCCGTCCGATGCCCAGGTTCAGAGCCTGGACGCGGTGACCCGGGTGCTGTGTCACATCAACGATATTGCGCCGGACCGCGTGTACGGACACCGGGATCTCGCCTCGAGTTCCTGTCCGGGCGAGAGGCTTTACGAGCGGCTGCCGCAGTTGCGCGACAGCCTACTGGCATAGGAGGCGACGAGGATGATATCGGAGGACCGGATCAGGAAGGCGCTGGGGCATACCATCGAAACGTCGAACCTCACGTGGCTCGGCAAGGCCGAGCACGGCAAGGTCCGCGACAGCTACCGCCTGAAGGGGCGGCGGGTGCTCGTGACCACCGACCGCATTTCGGCGTTCGACTGCGTCCTCGGAACGGTTCCGTACAAGGGGCAGGTCCTCAACCAGTTGGCCGCCTTCTGGTTTGAGAAGACCGCCGGCGTGGTGAAGAACCACGTCCTCAGCGTTCCGGATCCGAACGTGATGGTCGTCCACGAGTGCGAGCAGCTGCCGCTGGAGTTCATCGTGCGCGGCTACATCACCGGCGTGACCAAGACGTCGGCCTGGTATAACTACGAGCGCGGCGTGCGCAACCTCTGCGGCAATCCGCTGCCCGACGGCCTTCGCAAGGACCAGAAGCTGGCCCACCCGATCGTCACGCCGACGACCAAGCTCGAGGAGCACGACCGCAATATCTCCCGCGAGGAGGCAATCGCGGAGGGCTTGATCGACGGCGCGACGTTTGATGAGGCCGCCCGGATGTGCCTGGACCTGTATGCGTTCGGCGTGCGCCACGCCGCCTCGCGCGGGCTGATCTTTGTCGACACGAAGTATGAGCTCGGCCGCCTCAACGGGCAGCTCGTCGTGTCCGATGAGATCAACACCCCCGACTCGTCGCGCTACTGGTACACGGACACGTACGAGGAGCTGTTCAAGGCGGGCAAGGACCAGCGCAAGCTCGACAAGGAATACGTGCGGGAATGGCTGGCCGCCCGCGGCTTCCGCGGCGACGGAAAGCCCCCGGCGCTGACCGACGAGGTGCGCCTCGAGGCCGCCCGTCGCTACATCCAAGCTTACGAGCTGATCACGGGGCGCGAGTTTGTGCCGTGCGACGAGCCCCTGGAGACGCGGCTGAACCGGTCGGCGATCAGCGGCCTGTAATCCCCGGTCTACCTGTTCGCCGCGCGCGGCGGACTCAGCACCTCGTCGCCGGCGGTGGAGACGCCAATGCGGTAGAAGGCGTTGGAGGAGGGCGGCGAGGCGTCGGTCCATTCAGTCGTGTCGCCCGCTGGCGGCAGGTTGGAGGCCACAGCGCTCCACGCGGCCCCTTCCATTCGGGTCGTGCGGTACACGCGGTAGCGGCGGAGGGTGTCCAGCCCGTCGGGCCGGGTGAACCAGGCGATCGCCGTGCGGTTGGAGTCCACGGAGGACACTCGCGTCAGCCGTAGCGCCGAATCGGTGTTTCCGGGGTCCGTGTTCGCAATATACTCATCGCGGTTGGAGAACCCGTCGCCGTCGGCGTCCAGGGCGGCGTCATTCGTGTCGGCGGGATTCAGGTCGAATGCGACTTCCCACCAAGTGGGCAAACCGTCCGCATCGTCATCGCCGAGCCCCAGGGCCTCGTACGCATCCACCAGTCCCCACCCGAATGTGTTATTCGGCACATTGGTGGACGAGAGGCCGCCGCACACCTGGCTGTTTCGCAGCGGCGTGGCGGTTCGCGTGAGCAGCGTCTCGATGCGCTCCACCTCGCCGCGCAGTCCGGGGTGGGCGGAGAGGAGCAGTGCCACGGTCCCTGCCACATGGGGCGCGGCCATGCTGGTGCCCGTCTTGTTGGCGTAGGTGCCACCGGGAACGCACGAGCGCACGGTGGTACCCGGCGCCGAGAGGTCGGGCTTCATGCGGTTGCTGCCGTCCACGGTGACCGGGCCGCGGCCGCTGCTGCCGTAGATGGCGTTGGCAGAGTCGGTGTTTCCGACGGTGATGGCGTCATCGTAGATCGCAGGCGGGTCCACCACGCTGCCGCAGGCGGGTCCACTGTTGCCGGCGGACACTACGATGACGATGCCGGCGGCGCGCACGTTGGCCACAACGGTTCGCAGGGCGTTCGGGTCTACGCAACCCTCGAAGGATGGGCAGCCCCAGGAGTTGCTGATCACGTCGGGGGCTCTGTCGGGGTCTGGGTTGGCCCCCTGCAGATCGGTGGGCGCGAGGAACCACTCGAAGCACTCGGTGTAGGTCGCGGGAGTCCCGTACCCCATGTCCATGTTGCGGCAGCCGATCCAGCGGGCTCCGGGTGCCACGCCGATCTGGTTGCCCGCCCCATCGTCGCCGAGCATCGTGCCCATAGTGTGCGTGCCGTGGCTCTGGTCGTCGCACGGCTCGGTCGCGTTGGCTCCACAGCTTCCGCCTCCGCTGTGGATGGCATCGTGCCAGTGGTAGTTGTGGTTGGCGTTCGTGCCATCCCACCCCAGGTACTGGCGTTTGATCGCCGGATGGTCCCAGGCGTAGCCGGTGTCCTGCCCCCCGATGATCACGCCCTGCCCGGTGTAACCCAGCGCCCACACCTCCGGAGCGCGCACCCGGGTGACGCCCCACTCGACGGCCAGCGGTACGCGGGCCGCCGGCTCCCGCTCAGGCTGCGGCAGGTCCATCGCCACCTGCGCGTTGGCATAGATGTGCCCGACATCGGATCGGGAGGCCACCGCGCGCGCGGTGGCCAGGCTGCCGCGAGCCCAGATGACGTTTGCCCCCCAGAACGCCCTGTGCTCCACGCCGGCCCGCCGCAGTTCGTCGACCACTCCCGGCTGCGTGCGCGCTGCGGTCTCTCGCAGACGATCAAAGACGAAGCGCCCCTTGGTCCGCTTGCCGTGCAGGCGCGCGGCGCCTCCCAGGTCCGCCTGTTCGGACAGTTCGATCAGCCACTCCACTGGAGCGCCCGGCGCCGCCAGCGCCGCCTCAGTCAGGCGAGGGTCGAGCTTCGCCTCCGGTGTATCGGCGCCCCGCGCCGCAGCCGCAACGAGCGCTGCGACCATGCAGGCGGCACATAGGTAGGGTGCCCATCGTGACATGTGAGTATTTTCGCAGAAAGAAGCGATGGACGCACTCGGAAACGTGCCGGCCACTGGCGCTCACTTAAGCGACGCTCCCGTTCCTCTGGCGTCCCACAGGGCCGCATGGCTATTAGCGATTTAGGCTGTAGGCTATTAGTGAGAGCGAAGGATCTCGGTCGTCTGCCA
>CAZJBP010000214.1:0-5685 GCA_964544115.1 uncultured Victivallales bacterium
GTGACCTCGGCGCTGTCGCTCATGCCATCGCCGTCCGTGTCGCTGAGGATCGGGCTGCTGCCATAGACCGAGACCTCCGCGTAGTCGCTCAGGCCGTCGCCGTCGGTATCCGCCCTCAGCGGGTTCGTGCCGACGTTGTGCTCCTCGAAGTTCGACAGGCCGTCCGCGTCGGGGTCGCCCTCCCGCCCGTACGGCAGCGTCAGGTTGTTGAAGTTGGCGCCGAAGTACTGGTACTCCCAGGCGTCCGGCAGGCTGTCGTGGTCGGTGTCGACGTGGCTGACCCACACGACCTTGCCGACCGCGTCGCCGGGCACCGCCATGCCGAGCGGACGCGCGAGCGTGCACGCGGGGTCGAGCACGTAGCCAAACGACTCCCAGGCATCCAGCGTGTTGTCGGCATCCTGGTCGAGGAACGCCCGCACGTAGTACGAGCCCGCCGCCAGCCCTTCCAGCTTGAACATCAGCAGGCCCTTCGCGCTCATGTGCTGCTCGGCCTCGGCCGGACCGCTAAACCCGTTCTGGAACGCCTGGACCACGTAGGTGCCGCCGGTGACCGAGGCGCCGCTTTCGGCCACCACCGTGCCCGAGATCGAGTACGGGCCGAGCGGCGTCGTGCGCAGATCCACCGTGAAGTACCGGCGGGCCGAGGTCTTCGTCGCCGGGCGCGGCTGCTTCGCCTCAAGGGTCCACGAGTAGTTGCCGTCCGTGAAGCCCGTGTCGCCGGCGTAGATCGGCAGCTCGAACCGGTAGCGCCCGCTGGCGTTCGCGTATTTCACGTCGTACGTCTTCTGCAGCACCGTCGCCAGCGTCGCTTCGTTGCGGATCGTGAGCGTGTACTGCGTGACGTTGGTCTGCATGCTCCAGCGGAATTCGTTCCGGGCCTTCGTCAGGAACGAGCCGTCGGCCGGCCACTCGAGCAGCGGCGTGTTCACCGTCGTCGGCCAGTCATACGTCGTGGTGCCGCCGGTGGTGTTGCCGTAGAGCCACTGGTACGTGTTGCGGCCCAGCGAGCCGGCGCCCAGCGCCGCCGCCAGGTCACCCTCGTGGAAGTACGAGCGGTTGTAGATGTTCGTCTGCAGGATGATCGGGGACCCGGTCACGGACAGGTTCTTGATCGTCACCTTCGTAGAGGCCGCGCCTGTGTCCGGCCACGCGAACCGCGGATAGCCGTACACCTCGTCGCTCAGGCCCACCACGAACTCGACCGGGCCGACGTCCACGTTGACGCCGTAGGACGCGCCCTTGACGCTGGACTGGTACTGGCCGGTGCCGGCGGGCTCGCCCGCATCCCACGACCCGTTGCCGTTGGCGTCGAGGAAGGCGTAGACCCAGGCCTGGCCCTGGCGCAGGTGGCCGACGTCGAACGGCGAGATGCCCATAATGGTTCCGTTCGTATCCACTATGGTCGTGTTCACCGTATAGCTGAACGGCGCGTCACCCCAATCGGCACCGTCCACCGGAATGTCGATAGAGGCGTCCGCCTCGCCGTTCATCGTGTAGGTGCTGAACACCTCGGCGTGGATCACGGTGCCCGTGGCGACCAGGCCCTTCGTGCTGTCGTACCGGAACGTGAAGGTCACTTCCGGCGTCGGATAGTTCGTCGGGTTGGTCGGGTCGGTGCTGTCCTCGAACGAACACTTGCCCTTGATCATGCCCCACTGCATCTCGGAGAAGTTGTCCCACCCGTCGCCGTCGTAGTCTTCGCGGCTGTCGTCGACCATCAGAAGCATCGCGTCGGAGTAGCCGGACTCCCATGCGTCCGCCATGCCGTCGTTGTCCGTGTCATAGGACAGAACCGGCTGCCAGTTGAGGTTGTTGCTGATCACACGCGCGTTGCCGCGCAGTGTAGCAGCGTTGAGCCACCTCATACGCCAATCTTCGCTATAAATCGCAGCGAAGTCCTCGACCTGGCCGCGCTGCCACTTCCCGCAGCCGCTGGTGCCCACGAGGCCGGGATCAAACGACGTGCCGTCGTCGAACCGGTAGTAGGACACGAGGCCTTCCTCGTCACCCGCCAGCGTCACGAGCATGGTATCGATGGCCCGATTCCACACGCGGACCTCGTCGATCCAGCCGCGGAAGCCTTCGCCCACGGTCTGGCGCGTGAGGCCAACGCCGCTGCTGCGGGGGCTGGTCGCGCAGATGCGCTCGCCTTCGGGCTGGTCGTTCACGAACAGCCGCAGTTCGTTCGACGCCGCGTCGAACGAGGCCATGACGTGCGTCCAGGTCGTGCTGTTGGCCGCCACGGACACCGTGCTGGTGACCATGGTGCTGCCAAACCCGGCCACAACCTTGCCGCTGGTGTTCACGCCGATGGTGTAGTTGGCCACGGTGCCGTCCACCAGGCGCTGGATGATGTTCCCGCCGCCCGCCCAGCCGGTGACCGGGCAGATCCACGCCTCGACCGTCCAGTTGGTCAGCGCAAACCGGGTGTTCAGCGGCATCTCGAGGTAGTCGCCGGCGGCCTTCAGCTCCAGAGCCCGCAGAACCAGCGGATCGACCGAGACCGTCGGATCGGTCCGTGCCACGTATTCCTCGGAATCGCTGTAGCCGTCGTCGTCGGTATCCGTCAGGCGCGGATCGGTGCCCTGCACCTGTTCTTCCTGATTCTCGAGTCCGTCCGTGTCGAAGTCCTCGTTGCCGTCGGTGACGCCGTCACCGTCCGTGTCGGGGTCGGTCGGACTGGTCTGGCAGTAGTACTCGTAGATGTTGTTGAGTCCATCGCCGTCCAGATCCGCCGCGGGGTCTGCATCACCCGCAACGCCCGTCAACGGGGCATTGGTGCCTCCTGCGGGAGAGCCAAACAGTACGTGCTCCCACCAATCGGGTATTTCATCAAAGTCGTCGTCAATCTGGCCGAATAGGTCCGCGTAGACGTTCTCGTCGAAGGCGACGGCCCCCTGTATGGCAAATCGTCGGTCGAGTTCGTGTCTATAGTCCTCCGCTGTCTGCCCTCCGTCGTCGAACGGATACCACGCAACGAGGTTCTGACCAACCAACTGATCCGCGTAGGCTACGGCCCCAACGGCATCGATGTCTGCACCGGGCATGCCAATGGTGGTCACGTCGTCAGGCCTCCCATAGGCGTCAACTAACCACACGTACCGATATGTGGTTGACAAGAGTAGAGGGGTCGGGTCAGTAGCGACCGTTTCGAACTGATAGAAGAATGGCACCCCATCAACGTATTCGACTGGAGTGCGCGGAGCGAAGTCAATGTCCAACCCCGAAACACCGCCTTGGGTCCTGCCCATGTACTGCCATTGGTCGCCGTCTTGGCTGAGAAACACGTACACCGGTTCGGGCCTCGACCCCCGTTCTAACACATACAGATCCGGACGTGCATCGCCGCTTCCCCGAATGACCACGTTCGAAAACGCCAACTTGATCCAGCCCGCGTCATTGAAGCCGATTCTGCCATCTCCAACATCGAGGATGTCGGCAGCACCGAGGCTCACGGGTGTCCCGTCGGGATAGGATAGAGCCGCATTCGGGTTCGGGAAATTATTCTGGTCGGATGGCGGCACAAAGCCCTCCACGTAATCAATGACGGTGCTGGCGAAGGCGTCTTCACCTTCAAGGAACTGAATGCCGTCGTAGACTCGAACTCGCTTTCGATCAAACTGATCCAAGTAGTTTGACCCGAAGCGATCGAACATTTGCGCCACATGAGCTGCCGAGCGGACGCCATTCCAGATCCGCAGCTCATCGACGTGTCCGACGAACCCGTCCCCGACGCGGACCGTGCTGCGCCCGAGCACGCACTCCTCCATGCAGGCCTGGGACTGCACGAACAGCCCGTTGACGTACAGTTTGAGCGAATCGGCTGCCGGATCCCACGTGCCGGCCAGGTGGGTCCACGTGTTGGTCGCGATGGCGCGGCCCAACGCATCGCCCACCACGACGCGGTTGCCCGTGACCGTGGTGAACTCCAGCACGGGCTTGTTGTTATCCAGGCTCAGCCCGAAGGTCTTCTGACCGTCCCCAGTGGTCCGGACCACGATGTCGCCGGTCTGGATGCCATCAGGCCGCACCCAGCACTCGACCGTCCAGTTGGTCATATTGAACCGGTCCTCGCGCTCCAAGCCCGTGCGGCCCGGCAGAACGACGGCCGTGCCGTCGCAGACGAGGCTGCGCTGGATCTCGGGGCTGCGCGAGTACACCGGGCTGGTCAGCGTGCGGCCGTCGGGCGCCGGCGTGTGGACCTGCCACCGCAGTTCCTCGCCGTCGCTGTAACCGTCGTCATCCGTGTCGAGCAGGCCCGGGTTGGTCCCGTACAGGTCCTGTTCCGCGCCGTTGGCGAGCGTGTCGCCGTCGTCGTCCTGCTCGTAGTCGTTCGTCCCGTTGAGGTCCGAGTCGACGGCGAACGGGTTGTTGCCCGACAGATACTCGTTGAGGTTGTTCAGCCCGTCGCCGTCCGGATCCTGCCGGCCGTCGGCCGCGGAGAACGCATCCAGCCCGTAGGCGCCTTCCCACCAGTTCGGGATGCCGTCGCCATCGGTATCCAGATTGAGATCCCAGACCTCATCGGACCACACAGCGCCCTCAAGCCGAGCCGCGTGGTACCAGCCGGTCTCCCAGTCCTTGGTCCAGGCGAAGTCCTCGGCCGTCACGCCGCCATCGTCCATGCTGAAGTACGCGCCCGCGCCGGCCCGAGGCGGCACCGGTCCGCCGCCGCCGCCCGCCGGAATCAAGGCGTCGAGGTTCAGGCGACCTTCGCTCACGCAGCGCCCCGTCAGCGACGGAATCTTGTCCACCGCGTCCAGCAGCCGCTGCTTGGCCGCCGCGTAATCCAGCGCCGGCTGAGCCGAATAGAGCAGCGCCATCGCGCCCGCCACGTGCGGCGCGGCCATCGAGGTGCCGTCCTTGGGCTCATAGGCGTTGCCCGGGATGCTGCTGAGGATGTCCACGCCCGGCGCTCCCAGGTCCACCGTCGTGGCTCCGTAGCAGCTGAAGCCCGCCAGCCCGTCACCCACATCGGTCGCCGCCACGCTGATGATGTTCGGCAGATCGAACGAGGCCGGGTAGTGCGGCAGCGCGTCGTTGTCCGAGCCGTCGTTTCCGGCCGAAGCAACAAACAGGATGCGCTCGCTGTTCGCCTCGGAGATCGCGTCGTATATCCCCTGGTCAAAGACGCCGCCGCCCCAGCCCCAGCTGTTGTTGGTGAGCTTGGCGCCCATGCGGGTGCTGTAGCGGATCGCCGCGATACCGTCCGCCGAAGTGCCGCCATCGCCGTCCATGAACTTCAGCGCCATGATCTTGACCTTCCAGTTCACGCCGGCCACGCCGATGCCGTTGTCGCCCACGCCGCCGATCGTGCCTGCGCAATGCGTGCCGTGGCCGTAGTCGTCCATCGGGTCGCCGTCCCCGTTGAGGAAGTCGTACCCGTGCACGTCGTCCACGTAGCCGTTGCCGTCGTCGTCGATGCCGTTGCCGGGGGTCTCCCCCGGGTTCGTCCACATGTTGGCGGCCAGGTCCTCGTGGTTGTAGTCCACGCCCGTGTCGATCACCGCCACGACGACGTCGCCGCCGGTGGCCCGGTCCCACGCCGCAGGCGCGCTGATCTTCTTCATGCCCCAGAGCTCGCCGAAGCGCGGGTCGTTCGGGACGTTGGTCGAGACCGTGTAGACGTAGTTCGGCTGCGCGTATTGAACCAGTCCGTGTGCCTGGAAGGCGGCCAGCAGG
>CAZJBP010000215.1:0-5639 GCA_964544115.1 uncultured Victivallales bacterium
ATGCGCGAGGTGGTGCGAAAGCCACCCGGAGGCGCGCTTCATATATTCATCCCGAGCACAGCGAGGGATCTCGTTTCAGCCCACGACCCATTGTATCGCGCGCAAGGGATTCCCTTGGCACGCGGCGCGAGGTTGTGACATCTTCCGCTCTGGCGGACGCGCGGGATGGGCGTCTGCCGTACGTCTGTATGAACGCGGTCTTCCAGGATGCGGCGCCGGCGGCGGCGGTTGAGGCCCTGTCCGGGGGGCTCGAGCCGGGCGAGAGCATTCGCTTCAGCGTCCGCAGCGATCTGGATGTGGACTGTCGCTTCGGCCAGTCGTGGGTGGTGGCCACCGGCCGGCGCGTGGCCGTGCTGGACTCCGAGCGGGTGATCAAGCAGTTCCCTTTCGCCGAGATCAGCGAAGTGCGGGTCGACGAGCTGTTCGGCGGGGGGCGGCTGATGGTGTCCACCGCGGGCGGCGACCGTCACCTCGTTTACTACACCCGCACGCTGGTTCCCGAATTCTCCGTTCTATGCCGCATTCTCAGCGACTTGCGCGAGGGGCGGGACCCCGTGCTGCCCAGCGAGCACCAGCACGCCTACTGCCGGCGCTGCGGCTCGCCGCTCCCGGAGCGCGGCGGCAGCTGCCCGCTGTGCGTGCCGCGCCTCCAGGTCCTCCGGCGCCTGCTCGGGCTGGTGCGGCCGTACAGGGGCCGCGCGGCGGTCCTGGTTGCCATGACGTTCATCGGCGTGGCCGCGCAGATGGGCCCCCCGTACATCACCAAGATGATCGTCGACGACGTGATCACCCGGGGCCACCTCGGCCGGCTGCCGCTTTGGATCGCGCTGATGGTGGGCTGCTCGACGGCCTACATGGGGTCGCGGCTGATCGGGGGCACGCTGACGGCGTGGTTTGGCGCGCGCGTGGTGGCCGATCTGCGCAGCCGGCTGCACGGCGTGATCCAGCGCGTGCGCATGAACTTCTTCAGCGGGCGCGAATCGGGCGAGGTCATCAGCCGCATCATGCACGACACGGGCGAGCTGCAGCACTTCCTGATCGACGGCGTGCCGTACTTCCTCGTGCGGATGCTGTCGTTTGTGGCCATTGCCGTGGTCCTGGCCACGATCGATCTGCCCATGGCGCTGATGGTGTTCCTGCCCGTGCCGCTGCTGATCCTGGGCGGAGGCTGGTTCTGGGGGCGCCTCATCCCCATGTTCCACAAGTACAGCAGCCGCGTCGGCACCATGCACTCCATCCTGGGCGAGTCGGTGCACGGCATCAAGGCGGTCAAGGCCTTCTCGGGCGAGGCGATGCGCAACCGCCTGTTCGACCGCGCCAACGAGCAGTACTTCCAGATCGGCTGCAACGTCGAGAGCGTCTTCGTCGGGTTCTTCGAGGTCATGTTCTGGGTCATGTCCGCCGGCGTGGCGGCGGTCTGGTTCATGGCGGCCACGCGCATCGTGCAGGGCGGCGGCGCGCCCGGCGCGCTGACGCTCGGCGACCTGCTGGCCTTCGTCGGCTACATCTGGCTGTTCTACGGCCCGCTGCAGTGGTTCACGACGATGCTCAACTGGATGAGCCATGCGTTCTCCAGCGCGGAGCGGATCTTTGCGGTGCTCGACGCGCGCGAGGAGGTCTACGATGCCCCGGACGCGGTTGACCTGCCGCGCGCGCGCGGCGCCGTGTCCTTCCGGGACGTGCGCTTCAGCTACGAGCGTGGGCGCGAGGTTGTCAAGGGGGTGACCTTCGATGTCGCCCCGGGCGAGATGATCGGCCTGGTCGGCAAGTCCGGGGCGGGCAAGAGCACGCTCATCAACCTGATCTGCCGGTTCTACGACATCGATTCGGGCGTGATCACGCTGGACGGCCATCCGCTGCAGAAGCTGCGGCTCCAGCAGCTGCGGCGCCAGATCGGCATGGTGCTGCAGGAGCCGTTCCTGTTCAACGCCACGATTCTGGAGAACATCAGCTACGGGGTTGCGGACGTGACCTTTGCCGAGGTGGTCGAGGCGGCCCGCGCCGCCAACGCGCACGACTTCATTCTCGACAAGGAGGACGGCTACGACACGGTGATCGGCGAGCGGGGCGTGGCGCTGTCCGGCGGCGAGAAGCAGCGCCTGGCGATCGCCCGGGCGATCCTGCACGACCCGGCGATCCTGATCCTCGACGAGGCGACGTCCTCCGTGGACAGCGAGACGGAAAAGATGATCCAGGAGGCGATCGCGCGCCTGGTCAGGGGTCGCACGACGATCGCCATCGCGCACCGGCTCTCCACGCTGCGCAATGCGCACCGGCTGATGGTGATCGACGACGGCAAGGTGGCCGAGATCGGCACGCACGACGAGTTGATCGCGAAAGACGGCATCTACGCGCGGCTGGTCCGCATCCAGACGGACCTGTCGCGCCTGCGGGGGATGGCATGGCAGGAGTAGCGTCAGAGCCCGGCGGGGCGCCCTCCGGCGCCGCCGCGGTGAAGCTGGCCCGGCGGGGCGACGCGCTGGTGCTCGTGCGCGACGGCGCCGACAGCGATCCCGTGCGGCTCGTGTGGGCGCGGCCGATGAGCGGCCGCGGCCGCGAAGTGGCCGTCATGAGCAAGGACCGCAAGGAGCTGGCCATGATCGAGGACCTCGATTGGCTGGACCCCGAATCGCGCGCCCTGGCGGAGGAGGAGCTGGCTCGCCGCTACATGGCGCCGCGCATCCTCCGCGTCACGCGGGCGGTGGTGAACTTCGGCAGCCGCTACTGGGACGTCGAGACCGACCGGGGGCCGCGGCGCTTCATGATGCGCGATCCGAACAAGAACGTGTTCTGGGTTTCCGAGGGCCACGCCATCATCCGCGACACGCTGGGCAACCGTTACGAACTGCCTAGCGTCGCCACGCTGGACCCCGCATCCCAGGCCTGGATCGACCGGGTGCTGTAGCGCCGGAGCCGGGGCTTCGGGACGATTTTCTCCGGGCTGTGTTGACGGAACGCAGCACGCGCCCTAGGCTGACGGACATGGAGATCAAGGTCCGACGAGGGTGGCGGGGCGGGTTGTGGGGTGGCCTGCTGGCGGCCTGCTGCATGCTGGGCGCCCCTGCGGCGGCCGTCGCCGAAGGCGGGGCGGGGGCGACCAAGACCGATGAGCAATGGGCTCAGGAGTTCGGGTTCCCGGTGGGCGAAGAGCTTGTCTACGCGCTCTATTGGGGGGGCATACCCATCGGGTCGACGCGCGTGACGACCGGGTGGGTCGAGGAGGGCGGGCAGCGCCTCCTGCGCATCCGCGAGGTGACCCTCAGCAACAAGGTCATCGGCACGATCTACCCGGTCAACGACCTCGTGGAGTCGTTTGTGGATCCGGAAACGTTTCTCCCCGTCTGCTTCGTGCGCAACATCTCCGAGGGGCGTACCCGCCATCGCGATGAGACGGTCTTTGACTTCGAGGCCAAGAAAGCCCGGTCTCGCTCGTTCACCAAGGCGACGGTGCACGAATTCGAGATCGAGAAGGACACCCGGGACATCCTCAGCTTCATGTACTATACGCGCCGCCAGGGCTTTCAGGCGGACGCCGCGCCGGAGTTCAAGGTGATGGCCGATGACAAACTCTGTTCGCTGACGACGCATGCGCAGAAGGTCGAGAAGGTTCACCTCGACCGCTACGGGGACGTGGAGTGCCTCAAGATGGAGCCGAAGGCGGAGTTCGACGGCCTGTTTGTCCGGAAGGGGCGCATGTTCACCTGGGTGTCGAACGATCCGCGCCATGTGCTGGTGAAAGCCTGGATTGACACGCCGTTCGCCAACGTCAAGGTCCTGCTGGAAGACGTGCTGGGTCCCGGCAGTGATTTCTGGGTCAAACCGGAGTGACGGCGTTTTTCGTGTTGCACTGTCCGGCCATATCCGTACAGTACTGCCGCTTCTGACGCCCTCGATGGCGAGCGTAGCTCAGCTGGTTAGAGCACCAGATTGTGGATCTGGTTGTCGCGGGTTCGAACCCCGTCGTTCGCCCCACCCCTGTCCGGCACGTGCTGCCGTTACCGCGCGTTTTGCGGGATGGGGTAGTGTCGCAGGAGTTCGCGGATGGCGCCGTCGCAGCGCGCCTGCTTCTTGTCGACGGGCAGATTCATGTCGATATCGGCCTTGATGGCGCCCCGCCAGAGCAGGTGGCCGTTTTCGCGCTCCACGATGTCCAGGACGAGCGCGCCCGTGCAGTAGTTGAGCGGGGGGCTTGTTTCCGCCCGGGCCGGAAATGCCAGTTGGCTCCCATAGGCGTTGTTGAGTTCCGCTTCGTCCAGCGAAGCCCCTGCCAGGATGGCGAAGCCCACGAGATAGTCCGGGGCCTGGTTCGTGTAGGTGAACCCCTCCGCAGGGAGGGCGTCGAGCAGGGATCGGTGGAGCCGCTCCTGAACTTCGGATAACTCCACGTTCTGTTCGGGATCGACGCGCAGCAGACTGATGCCCCAGCCGAACGTTCCGGCGACCGGCAAGGCGCGGGTGGTGTCAAACAGGACGTGGATCGACGGATTCGTCACTCCCTCGATAGGGCGCACTCCGTCGGCATCCTTGGCGGTTCGACAGCCCGGAATCAACACGCCGATCGCCAGCGCGAACAGGAAGGCCTGACAGGTCGTTTTCATGTGCTGCTCTGACGCGGGGCGCCACGTTGCTGGGCGAGTTCAGTGGTGATCAGGTGGTACAGGGTTTCCGACTTCTTGAGGTCCCCCGTGACGCCGATCCGAATGCGGATCTCGGTCTCCCCCGTCCCCACGGCCTCCAGCGTGATCTTCAGCTCATCCTCGTTGGCCGCAACGGCTTCCAGACGCCCCGACAGACCGTCCCGCTTTCCGGAAACCGACCGAAACCCCTTGGCTTTCAGTGTGTTGGACGACGCGAGCCACACGTCTTCGACCGTGCCGTTGCAGGTGGCTTTGAAGTCCCCGTTGAAGAAGACGACTGAGCCGACGCCTTTGGCGCCGCTGGATACGGCGGAGCCAACGCCGGTTACCGCGACCTCGCCGGTCTTGTAGACGCCATACCCGATGAGGCCCACGGCGCCGACGACCACGACGGTCGTGCCCACCAGGAGTCGACATCCCGACAGGACTCCGAGAGTAACGGCCAGCGGGAGCGTGGCGAGGATGCGGCGAAGGACGGGAAACAGGGCTGCCCCTGCACCGTGATTGAACTTCATGGATGATTCAGGCACGCGCGGAGTCTGCAAGTGTGCCGCCCGTGCGGTCAATTCATTTCGTCAAGCCGTGCCCACGCGGGTTTCCTTTGCTCCGCCTTGATCTCACGGGCGTGATACGGTAGCTTTCTGCCTTCACCGGCCGCCACAGGAGCCGCGCTTTCGGAAAGGGTTGAGATGCGGATACTTTCGGGAATCCAGCCGTCGGGGCGATTGCACCTCGGCAACTACTTCGGGATGATGAAGCCGGCCCTCGAACTGCAGGCGCGGGGGCAGGCCTTCCTGTTCATTGCCAACTACCACGCCCTGACCACGGTCAGCGACCCCGGCCGGCTGCGCGAGGACACGCTGCACGTGGCCCTGGACTTCCTGGCCTGCGGGCTGGATCCGAAGCGCACGGTCTTCTTCCGGCAGAGCGATGTGCCGGAGGTGACGGAGCTGGCGTGGCTGCTGTCGGTCGTGACCCCGATGGGGCTGCTCGAGCGGTGCC
>CAZJBP010000216.1:0-5428 GCA_964544115.1 uncultured Victivallales bacterium
GCAACACCTTGTAGCGCGTCGCCTCGATCAGCCACAGCCGCTGCAGCTCGTGCAGCTTCTGAGGATTTTCCTTCGAGAGGTCCTTTGCCTGGCTCCAGTCCTTGGTGGTGTCGTAGAGCTCCCACACATCGTCGTCGAGGGGCACAACCTTCCGACCCACAAGGATCCAGGGCGTCCCGTGCTTGGTCACCGCCGTCCAGCCCTTGTGGTAGATGCCGCGGTTGCCGAACATCTCGAAGTACTGGGTCTCGTGCTGGTCCGCCGCTTTCGCGTCGTTGAAAGCGTAGAGCATGCTCGTTCCCTCGATCGGATCCTGCTGGATGCCGTCCACCGACACCGGCTGGGGAATTCCCGCCGCCTCGAGGACCGTCGGCGCCACGTCGATCACGTGACTGAACTGGGAACGGAGCTCGCCTTTGCCCTTGATGCCCTTTGGCCAGTGGACGATGGTGCCGTTCCGAGTCCCACCCCAGTGTGAGGCAACCTGTTTCGTCCACTGGTACGGCGTGTTCATCGCGTGAGCCCAGCCCACGGCATAGTGGTTGTACGACTCGGGCCCGCCAAGTTTATCGAGCCGCTCCATCAGGAATTTCGGCGTCTCGAGGGCAGCCAGACCGTTGAAGTTGGCCATCTCGTTGTACGCGCCGTTAAGCGTCCCTTCCGCGGAGGCACCATTGTCGCCAATGATGTAGTAGACGAGCGTGTCGTCGAGAATGCCCAGCTTCTTCAGGCCGTCGAGCATGCGGCCGACGTGGTGATCGGTGAACTCCATGAAGCCGGCGTAGACCTCCATCTGGCGGCGCAGCACGGGCTTCATATCCTCCGGCATCGCGTCCCACGCCGGGATCTCCTGGTGGCGCGGGGTGAGCTGGCAGTCCGCCGGGATCACACCCAGTTTCTTCTGCCGGGCAAAGGTTTCTTCGCGCAGCTTGTCCCAGCCGGCATCGAACTTGCCCTTATACTTGTCGGCCCACACCTTCGGCACAT
Organism: uncultured Victivallales bacterium; assembly: GCA_964544115.1. Taxonomy (GTDB): domain Bacteria; phylum Verrucomicrobiota; class Kiritimatiellia; order UBA8416; family JADHWI01; genus CAZJBP01. The sequence goes on from CAZJBP010000216.1 coordinate 988, forward strand.
GGTGCGGGGCGTGGGTCGCGCCGGGCGCGAAGTAGACGAAGAAGGGCTTGTCGGCCGCAAGCGCCTTCTGCTGGCTGATCCAGTTCATGGCCTTGTCGGTCATGTCCTCGACGAGGTGATAGCCTTCCTCGGGCGTCTTTTTCGGCTCTACCTTGCTGGTGCCCTCATACAGCGTTGGATACCACTGGTTGGCCTCGCCGCCAATGAAGCCGTAGAAGTACTCGAACCCGCCGCCGCCCGTGGGCCAGGCGTCGAACGGTCCAACCGGGCTCGTCTGCCACACCGGCACTTCGTGGCACTTGCCGAATTGGGCCGTGTTGTAGCCGTTCAGTTTGAGCGTCTTGGCCAGCGGCGCCATTGTGTTGGGCAGCACCGAGCTGTAGCCCGGGGCACCGGTCGCGACCTCGGTGATTGCACCCATGCCTGCGGAGTGGTGGTTGCGCCCGGTCAGCAGCGCCTGACGCGTCGGCGAGCAGAGCGCCGTGGTGTGGAAGCGGTTGAACTTCAGTCCGTTCGCCGCCAGCTTCTCCGCCGTCGGCGTCTGGCAGGGACCGCCGAAGGCGCTGGACGAGCCAAATCCGGCGTCGTCGATCAGGATAACCAGCACATTGGGCGCGCCTTGGGGCGGACGAAGCTGCGGAATGGGCGGAAACTTGCTGTCCGGGTCCTTCGCGTCATACGCGATGAACTTGGGCTTCTCGGTGTTCGGCATCGGCAGATGCGAACGGTGTTTGGAGTCTTGTGTGCTCATGTCTCTATCCAATGCTTTGTTGTTGCCCGTCGATCTATCTGCAGATGGCCGGCAGCCCGTGCGGGCTGCCGGCCACGGCTCTGCTTAGCTTACTGCCGCATCATGATGGTCTTCATCGCCATCTCGTCGTCCTTGATGAGATCGCCACTCACGTCCACGGTGACACTGTAGAGCTTGCCGGTGAACTTGAACGGGGACTTGTACTTGTCGCACACGGGCGATCCTGAGTCAGCGCCGCACACAAATCCGCCGCCCAATCCAAGTGACAGCGCCATCGTGAGCGGGACATCGACCTGCCCGACCAGTTTGTCGTCGATGTAGAGCTGGCCGCGGCCCGGTGCGCCCTTGCCGTTCTTGACGTCGGGATTGCCGGTCACCTCGAACTCAAGGCGCAGCTGGTGGCGCCCCTCGGGAACCTGAACGTTCGATTCCGCGTGATAGAACTCGCTGCCCACGTAGTTGTAGACATAGTGGAGCTTGCCGTTCTGCACGTAGAACGCAAAACCGCCCTGGACGTCGCCCGCGGAGAACAGCGCGCCTTCTGCACCGCCCTTCGGGATTTCCGCATCAGCGGTGATGCTGAAAGGCCGGTTCAATACCTGAGGACACGCGTTGATCGGGACCGCCTGGGTGTCCGGATACAGCTTCATGATGTCCCGGGCCTGCGCGATCTGCGGACGCGGATCGGCAAAGCGCAGCGTGCCGCGCGAGTCGACGGGCAGCACCTTGTACTTGCCGGCCTCCACGTACCACGTGGCGATCATCTCGATCAGCTTCGCCTTGTTCTCAGAGGCGAGGTTGTGGTTCTCGGCGAAGTCCTCTTCGATGTGGTAGAGCTCCCAGCCCTTGGCATCCAGTTCCGTGAGCTTATCCTTATCGATCGGGGCGCCGAAGAACGCTCCAGCCTCCGTGAAAGACGTCCCGGGCCACGGGCACACCGCGCGCCAGCCGTTGTGATAGATGGACCGGTGCCCCATCATCTCGAAGTACTGGGTGATGTGCTTGCTGGGCAGTTTCGCATCATTGAGGGCCTCGGCAAAGCTGAGGCCCTCAATCGGCGACTGCGTCACGCCCTTGATGCTCGTCGGCGCCTCGAGCCCGAGCAGGTCGAGCACGGTCGGGACCATGTCGATCGCGTGGGCATACTGGGCGCGCACCTGGCCCTTCGCCTTGATGCCCTTCGGCCAGTGGACGATGAACGGGTCGCTGATGCCGCCGCGATAGGTCTCGCGCTTCCAGCGGCGGAACGGCGTGTTGCCCGCAAAGGTCCAGCCCCAGGCATAGTGGTTGAAGGTGTTCGGCCCGCCCAGCTGGTCGATCATCGACAGGTTCTGCTTCAGGTCATCCTTCACGTTATTGAAGAACTTGTTCTCGTTCACCGATCCGGTCGGCCCGCCTTCCGAGCTGGCGCCGTTGTCGGAGATGAACATGATGATGGTGTTCTCCCACTCGCCGATCGACTTCAGGAACTCGAAGAGGCGTCCGTAGTGGTAATCCGTGTGGCTCAGGAACCCGGCAAAGACCTCCATCATGCGGGCGTAGAGCTTCTTCTCGTCGGCGGAGAGCTTCCCCCAGTCCTGCACATCGGGATCATGGCGCGAGAGCTCTGCGTCCTGCGGAACGATGCCCAGCTCCTTCTGGCGCTTGAACGTCTTCTCGCGATAGGCGTCCCAGCCGTCGTCGAACTGGCCCTTGTACTTATCCGCCCACTCTTTCGGCACGTGGTGCGGCGCGTGGCCCGCGCCGGGGCAGAAGTACATGAAGAACGGCTTGTTCGGCGCGACCTGCTTGGAGTCGGCAATGAAGCTGATCGCCTTGTCGGTCAGGTCCTCGGTCAGGTGGTAGCCCTCTGCCGGCGTCTTCTCGGGCTCGACACCGTGGTTGTCATAGCACAGCTCGGGGTAGTACTGGTGCGTGTCACCGCCGAGGAACCCGAAGTAGCGCTCGAAGCCGCGGCCGAGGGGCCAGCGCTCATACGGCCCGGCCGCCGAGATCTGATCCGCCGGCGTCAGGTGCCACTTGCCGATGGCATACGTGTTGTAGCCGTGCTGCAGCAGCATCTCGGAGAGGAATCCGTTCTCGAACGGGATGTTACCGTTGCCGCCAGGATAACCGGTGGACCCTTCGGTGATGCAGGACATCGCGTTGGAGTGATGGTTGCGCCCCGTCAGAATGCACGAGCGCGTCGGCGAACACAGCGCCGTGGTGTGCATGTTGTTGAACAACAGGCCGTTCTTGGCCAGCGAGTCAATGTTCGGCGTCTTGATCGGGCTGCCGTAGCACCCCATCTGACCGAAGCCCGTGTCGTCCTGCACGATGAACAGAACGTTGGGCGCGCCTTCCTTGGCCCGCAGCGGCTGGGGCCACGCGGGGCTGGAGACATCGAATGTCCGTCCGATGACGCCATTGAACGCTGTTCCGGGTTTGTACTCTTTCAGTGTCATGGTCCTGCCCTCCTCGTTGATCGCCTCCGCATTCCTCCACTCCACGCTCCGGATTCCCGCACCTACGGGTTTTGCGCCCCCCGCGCCGCCGGCATGATCTCATCGGCATACCGCCCTCTCTTCAGAAGCCTCGCCATCTCCTTCATCGGCTGTTCGGTATGCGCGTAGAACGCCTTCAATCCTTCGCAGAGCCAGTTCAGGTTCGGCTCGCCGTCCGCCGTCCTCAGCACCCGGTTCTTCGGGCACTCGCCGTGGCAGGTGAAGAGAAACCGGCACTCCCGGCAGTCTCTGGGCAGGCTGGTGGATTTGGCCTGGCCGAACGCGCGCTGCTTTTCGGATGAGACCAGCGCCGCCAGCGGCGACTGGCGGATATTCCCCAGCAGGTGCGCGGGCTCGACAAAGTGGTCGCAGGAGTAGATGTCGCCGTTGTGCTCAAGCGCCAGGGCGTCCCCGCACGTGGGACGCAACACGCACACGGAAGACTGGCCATACACGTACGAGGCCAGCACCGCATCGAAGAACGGCACGAAGACGGTCCCGACATCGCGCTTCACCCACTCGTCGAAGATGTCGATCAGGAACCGGCCGTAGGCTTCGGCCGGCACCGAGCGGTCGGTGATCTTCACACCCTCGCCCCTCGCCTCTCGCCCCTCTTCTCTTTCGACAATGGGAATGAACTGGATATAGCGTGCGCCCAACTCGTCGCGGAAGCACCGGTAGACGTCAAGCGGGTGCAGGCAGTTGACGGCGTTGACCGTGCAGAGGATGTTGAACTCGACCTTGTGCTCCTGCATCCGGCGCACGGCCTGTACCACTTTGTCGAACGTCGGATTCCCGCCCTTGTCCTTGCGATACACGTCGTGCAGCCGGCGCGGGCCATCGAGGCTGATGCCGACAAGGAACCGGTGTTCGTGCAGGAACTTACACCACTCGTCGTCGATCAGGATGCCGTTCGTCTGGAGCGTGTTCTCGATCGCCTGACCGGGTTTCAGGCATGCCTTCTCCATCGCCATGGCGCGTCGGTAGAAGTCGAGCCCCATCAACGTCGGCTCCCCGCCCTGCCAGGCGATGGTCGCCTGACCCGCCTCGATGGTTTGACGGATGTAGCTTTCCATCACCTCGTCGCTCATGCGGAATGTGCTGCCCGGATAGAGCTGGTCTTTCTTGAGGAAGAAGCAGTAGGCACAGTCCAGATTGCAGCGCGCGCCCGTGGGCTTCGCCATGACGTGGAAGGCCTGAGGCTGTG
>CAZJBP010000217.1:0-5364 GCA_964544115.1 uncultured Victivallales bacterium
CAGGTGCGCCTTGTCGGGCTCGGCGCCGTGGTCGGACGTCTTGTAATCGAGGATCCGCAGCCTCCCGCTATCGCGGTGGCGGTCGATGCGGTCGATCTTGCCGCGCAGCGTGAACGCTCCGAGCACCGCCTCCAGCGCGACCTCGGATTCGACCAGCTCCCAGCCCTCCGCCGACAGACCGGTCTGGCATCGCGCCAGCGCTGCCAGTCGCTGGCGCGCCGACTCCCGCGCCACCACAATCGGCAGCGACAGGCGCCGCCCGTAGGCCGCGGCCAGATGACCGTCCAGCCGGTCATGGAGAAAATCGGCCAGCCTTTCCGGTTTCGGCTCGCGCCAGACGCCCTCGGACGCCATATCGCGCAGCACATCGTGAACCAGCGTCCCGTAGTCGGCTGCCTCGAGGCCGGGCTTGTCGTCGCTCACCGCCTCCATCCGCAACACGTGCCCGAGGTAGTAGCGGAACGGGCACGCGAGGTAGGCCCGGAACGCCGTCACCGAGATCCGCCGGCTCTCCAGGGCCTTGAGGTCACGCGGGGTCCGGGGCGAAGGGTCGAGCTGGAACCCGATGCCCGACGGGCTCTGCGTCCGCTCCTCGGGAATCCGACCGAACAGCCGGCGGGCGCGCGGAACCAGCTCCTCGTCGCGGCACAGGAACAGAAGGCGCGATGGCTTCAACGGGTCGCCCTGCGGGCCCGTCTGGCCGGCGATCAGGCACACCCGGCCGCCCGAGCTGCGGCGGCTCTCGATCAGACTGCGCAGGAGAAACGCGTCACGCGCGAGGCGCGCAGCCTCGTCGCGCAGTCCGAGCCGCCGCCGCACCGAGTCGGGCAGGAACGTATCGGCCACACGGCTGTCCGGCACAATCCCCTCGTTCATGCCGGTCACGACCAGCACCGGCGCATCGTTCCACGGCAGCTCCAGCCACCCGTCAAGGTCGAGTTCGGCGTCGCGTCGCTCGCGCGCGTAGGTGACCTCGTCCAGACGCTGCAACACAAGGCGCAACGCCGAGGCGTTGTCCAGCCCGCAGCCTGCCTGCACCACACCGTCCAGTTCATGCAGCACGGCATCCAGCGCCTCGGCCGCCGAGCGGAACTCGAGGTCCTCCGGGCGGTCGAGCCGAAGCGTCCGCGCGGCGTACACCTCCTGCAGGAACGCGCGCACGGCGTCGGCCAGGCAGGGAGCCTCGGCAAACCCGTCGCGGATGGCGCGCACCCACTCGATCGCCGCGCGTAGAGCGCTTCCCGCCCCTTGCGCCCCCCGAAGGAGCCGCTCGACCATGTCGTCCGCGCGCCAGGGCAGGTGGCGGTTCTGACACTCGTCCAGTTCCTCCAGCACATCCGCGCCGTTCACCTTCCGCGCCAAGGCCAGCGCGTCGAGCGCATGCGGGTGGCGCAGGAGCGCGGCCACGGCCGCGTACCGGCCGGTCAGGACGAGTTCGGCGTAGGCCGACACCAGGCGGCCCAGCGGGTGCCCGGCCACCGGCGGCTCAGCGGGATCGAACGTGGGAATCCCCCGTTCGGCAAAGACGCTCTGCACGATGGGCTTCAGCGCCGCGTCGGGCACGCCTAGGGCGACAACGCCAGCCAGGCCGTCCACGGCCGCGCTCCCGCACTCGTCCGCCGCCAGCGCGGCCTGATCCACAGGCGCGGCCGCAACCCGAACGTTGCGCGCTTCATCCGGGACGTCAATCGGGTGCGTCGTCCAGAACGCTTCCACCGGCCGCCCCCAGTCGTCGAAGGCTTCGGCAAGGTCGCACGGCGCATGGATCAGAACCTCGATGCGGACCGATCGTTCCAGGGCCTCAAGCGCCCGCAACATCAACAGGGATGGATCCGGAACCCCTGCCACAACCACGCGCCGGACGCCCTCGGGTAGCGACGGGCCCTGAGCCGTCCGCACTTTGCGCCTGCACGCGTCATCATAACCCAGAGCGGCGATCCGCTCCAGATACGCCGCCTCCAGCGCAGCCATGGCGGCCCAACGCTCGGTCTCGGGCATCGCCTCCCCCATCGCCAGGGGGACGTCGGCCACGCCGAGTCCGGCATCGCTGAGAGCTTGTTGCAGCCGTTGCAACAGCCGCCCGGTTTGGAGGGCCCACGCCTCGTCCCCGCGTCCCTCGGTCCAGCCCAGCGGCCGGCGCACGGCCTCATGTTCGGGGTCTGTCAGCACCCCGGCCCACGCGGCCCTGACCAGCGCCTCGGGCGCGTCCGGTACATCCCCCGGCTGCGGGGCGAAGAAGAATGAAGGGGGGACGACCTGAACCGACAGGGCCGCGCCGCCCGTTTGCGCGCAGGACGCCGCAACCGCCTCGCGCAGCCGGCGGCCCGCCTGACGGGTGGGCACAACGACCAGCGTGTCCGACAGATCGACCAGCGCCCCTGGCGGTTGGCCGGAGAACAGGTAGTCGCAAACGACTGCGGTCAGCGGTCGATCCCACCCCATGAACGTCCGTTCACGCGCCACGTGCCCCACCTCCTGCCCGTGCCTGTGTACCACATTCCGGGGTGTCGCAGCACAAATTCCTTGCCCCATACATTCGGTCTTGACAGGCAACCTTCTCGCCTGTTAATTCTTTAACAAGAAGCTCGGAATAGGGTCTCTGGCGAGTGTCTGTCCGCCCCAAAAGAGGAGTCGGCATGAGTGAGCAACTCAAGAAGTTCGTGACCGCCACATGCAAGGCGTACGGCGCGGAGCGCACCCGCATGATGGACATCGTCCGCGCGGTACAGGGCCGGTTCGGCTGCGTGTCGAGCGAAGCTCTGGACCTGATCGCCGCGCAGGTCGGAGTCCACCGAGTCGAGGTGGAAAGCGTTGTGTCGTTCTATGCCTTCCTATCGACGCAACCCAAGGGCAAGACCGTCATCCGCGTCTGCAACGATGTGATTGACCGGATGAAGGGCGCAACGGAAGTGGCCGAGACCCTCTCGCGCGAACTGGGCATCGAGGTGGGCGGCACGAGCAAGGATGGCAAATTCTCGCTTGAGTACGCTCCCTGCATCGGCATGTCCGACCAGGCGCCGGCAGCTCTGGTCAACAACGTGGTCATCACACACCTCAACTCGTCGACCGCCAGCACCATCGCACACCAACTCAAGGGCGGCGCCAAGCCGGAGGATTTGGTCGGCACGTTCGGCGACGGCAACAACGCGAGCCCCCTGGTTCGGTCGATGGCCAGGAACAACATCCGCCGCAAGGGCGCCGTGGTCTTCGCACCGTTTGAGTCCGGCTCGGCCGTGCGCAAAGCCGTGGCCATGACCCCGGCCGAGGTAATCCGGGACATCAAGACGTCGCGTCTGCGCGGTCGCGGCGGCGCCGGGTTTCCCACCGGTATGAAGTGGGATTTCACGCGCCAGGGCGACGGCCCGCAGCGCTACGTTCTGTGCAATGCTGACGAGGGCGAGCCCGGCACGTTCAAGGACCGCGCGATTCTCACCGAGTGCGCCGACCTGATGTTCGAGGGCATGACCATTGGCGGGTATGCCGTCGGCGCCGACACCGGCGTCTGCTACCTGCGGGCTGAGTATGCATACCTTCAGCCCCTGCTCGAGAAGACCCTGCAGGACCGGCGCGCCGCGGGACTCCTGGGAAAGAACGTGGCGGGCAAGCCCGGATTTCACTTCGACATCCGCATCCAGATGGGCGCCGGCGCCTACATCTGCGGCGAAGAGACCGCCATGATCAGCAGCTGCGAAGGCCTGCGGGGCGACCCGAAGAACCGCCCCCCCTTCCCGGCCCAGAAGGGCTACCTCGGCTGCCCCACCACGGTCAACAACTCCGAGACGTTCTGCTGCGTGGCCCGCATTCTCAACGAGGGGCCCGGCTGGTTCGCCCAGATGGGATCGAAGGGCAGCGCCGGCACCAAGGTCCTCAGCGTGTCGGGCGATTGCCGCACGCCGGGGGTCTTCGAGGTGCCCTTTGGCATCTCCGTCCGCGAGATGCTGCAGATGGTCGGTGGCGAGAGCGCCGCCGCCGTCCAGATCGGTGGCCCGTCGGGCCAGATGGTAGGCCCGGCTGACTTTGACCGCACGATCTGCTACGACGACCTCGCCACGGGCGGCTCGGTGATGGTGTTCGACAAGACCCGCGACGTGGTGGACATCGCCCGCCAGTTTCTCGCGTTCTTCGTCGAGGAGAGCTGCGGCTATTGCACCCCCTGCCGCGTCGGTTGCGTGCTGCTGAAGGCGCGCATGGACCGCATCCTCGCCGGCCGGGGCGAGGCAGCCGATCTGCCCTACATGGAGGAACTCGGAGCCACGATGAAGGTCACCAGCCGCTGCGGGCTCGGGCAGACGGCGGCCAACCCGGTGCTGAGCACTCTCAAGCGCTTCCGCCCTGCCTACGAGGCGCTGCTGACCCGCAAGGTCGAAGCGGGCTTCAAGGCCGGGTTCGACATCCGCGACGCGCTGGGCGCCTCGCGGGACCTGGTGGGGCGGGACTCAGTCATCTTCAAGGCCTGAGGCAGGGAGGACATTCGAACATGAAGACGGCGACACTGACGATCGACGGCGTCGAGGTCCAGGCGCAGGCCGGCCAGACGATCATGGAGGCGGCCGATGCCGCCGGCGTGTACATCCCCCGGCTGTGCGCCCATAAGGAGCTGCACCCGTTCGGCGCCTGCCGCGTGTGTACGGTGATGGTCAACGGCCGCCCTCAGGCGGCCTGCACCACCCCGGCGGCCGACGGAATGCTGATCGACAACAATACACCCGCGGTCAACGACCACCGGCGCAGCCTCGTCGAAATGCTGTTTGTCGAGGGCAACCACTACTGCATGTTCTGCGAGAAGAGCGGCAACTGTGAATTGCAGGCCATGGCATACCGCCTCGGCATCCTCGTCCCCCGGCACGACTACCAGTTCCCCGTGCGCGACGTCGACGGATCGCACCCGGACGTGATGATCGACCGCAACCGCTGCATCCTGTGCGCGCGCTGCGTGCGGGGGTCCCGGGACCTGGACGGCAAGACCGTGTTCGAGTTCGTCGGTCGGGGTCACGACAAGAAGATCTGGGTCGATGCCGAGGCCCGGCTGTCGGACACACACCTGGCGCTGGCCGACCGGGCGGTGGACCTCTGCCCCGTCGGCTGCATCCTGAAGAAGCGAACGGGGTATCAGCAGCCCATCGGCCAGCGGTCCTATGACCACAAGCCCATCGGTTCGGACATTGAGGAGAAGGCCTCCGCACCCCACTGAGCCCGCCCATCACAGAGCACGCAAGGAACACGCCATGGCAAACCCAAAACCCAAGATCGCAACGGCTTCACTGGCCGGCTGCTTCGGCTGCCACATGTCCATCCTCGACATCGATGACCGCATCCTCCAGCTGATCGACCTGGTCGACTTCGATAAGTCCCCCGTCGACGACA
>CAZJBP010000218.1:0-5352 GCA_964544115.1 uncultured Victivallales bacterium
TTCCTCATCCCATTCACCCGACGGCTTCGGTGTCAGGAATTGTGACGCAACGCGCTCGCGTTGCAGGCATCCGATTCGCCTTGCTTACCCACGCCACGACTGCTACTCTCACACTTCATGAAGTGTGAGAGCAATGGGCGCGAGGACAATCCAGGACTTGAGCCCACTCTGTGGCGCACATGCCGCGTCCTGACCCACGGCAAACGACTGGAGATCCTCGAACGCCTTGCGGGCACTGGTGAGGCCAGCGTGACCCGGATCGCGAAGGACTGTGGGGTGTCTCTTCCGGCAGCCACACAGCACCTGCGCCAACTGCAGTCACGCGGTCTGATACGCGCCGCCCGACGCAGTCGCTGGGTCTACTATTCTGCAGCCCCCGACCCTCTGGTCAAGCACAGCAAAGGCGTACTTGAAGCCGTCTTGCAAGCCCTGCGGCGCCGGCACACCCATGCGCTCATCCGTCAGGACCTCACGGCCTTCACTCACCCGAGGCGCCTGGTGATCCTACGGGCGCTGGCCGACCACCCGGCAGGGCCCTTCGATCTTGCAGCGCGTTGCCGCATCTCCCGGCCTGCCGTGTTTCGCCACCTCGACAAACTCCGCCGTCGTGGGGTCGTGGAGGTCGTCGTCGACCGTTACCAACTCGCCCAGCCACCCTCGCCCTTGGCTCGTGCTCTCCTGAAGCACACGGTCGCCTGACAGTCTCACACTTCATGAAGTGTGAGACTGTCAGAGGCGGGCCATGCGTGGTTGGGGATCAACTGCCGCGGAGGTGGTGAGCTTCTGTTGTGGAGCATCCCCGACACCGCAGGTGCCGTGGAGGCGCCACGTGCCGAGGCCGTCAGGGGCTCGCCTGCTTGCTCGACCTGAGGATGGGATTCCTGCAATCGCGCCCCCTGAAGGGCTTTAGACTGCAGCTTTCGACTCGTCATATCGATGCGTTTCAGCAACACTTCGCACAGTGAACCGACGATGAGCGAGACAACGTCCAGCCTTGGTCCTGCGCTCCGCAGCCCGGAGGTGCAAGTGCCGCGCGGAACGCTTCTGTGCGAGGTGGCGTGGGAAGTCTGCCACCAGCTGGGGGGCATCTATACGGTCGTTTCCACGAAGGTGCCGCGGATGGTCGAGCAGTGGGGCAGCGACGCCTGCCTCATCGGGCCCTACCTCGGAGAGGAGGCCAGTTCCGCGGAGTTCGAGGAGATTCCGCTCACCGGCCCTTTTGGTGATGCCGTGTCCGACATGCGCGCGGCCGGCTACGACGCCCACCTCGGACGCTGGCTGGTCAGCGGCCATCCCACGGTGGTCCTGCTGGCGCCGGGGTGCGTTCAGAGCCGCCTGGACAGCATCAAGTTCGACCTCTGGAGCCACACGCACATCGATCTCCTCACCACCACGCCCCTGATCGACCACGTCCTCGCCTTCGGGTTCCTTGTCGAGCGCTATATCACCGCCCTCGCGGCGCGCGCCGGCGCCCGGCACCCGATCGTCGCCCACTTCCATGAGTGGATGGGGGCCACCGCCTTGCCGGGACTTCGCCGGAGCGGGCTGCCGATCGCCACCGTCTTCACGACCCATGCCACGCAAGTCGGACGGTTCCTGGCCATGGACGCCCCTCACGACTACATCGAGCGGATCCCTCGCGTCGATCCCGAAGCCGAGGCGCGCCGATTCCGCATCCAGGTCGAGGCCGGCGTCGAACGCGCCGCCGCCGCCGATGCGCATGTGCTCACCACGGTCAGCCCCGTGACCGGCTTCGAGTGCAAGCACCTCCTCGGGCGGGCGCCGGACGTGATTCTCCCCAACGGGCGCAACGTCGAGCGCTTCATGGCGTTGCACGAGTTCCAGAACCTGCACCGCCAATACAAGGAGAAGATCCAGCAGTTCGTCATCGGGCATTTCTTCCCCAGCTACACGTTCGACCTGGACCGCACGCTGTACGTGTTCACGTCGGGTCGCTACGAGTATACGAACAAGGGCTTCGACCTGACGCTCGAGGCCATGCGCCGGCTGAACGCCATGCTCAAGTCCTCCGGGTCGGACCGCACCGTGGTCCTCTTTCTCATCACCCGCGCGGCGTATCGCTCGGTGAACGCGGAGGTGCTACAACGCCGCGCCGTGATGGAGGAGATCCGCCGCGATTGCACCGCCATACAGGAACAGATCGGCAGCCAGCTCTTCACCGCGGTGGCGCAACGACGCTGGCCCCGGTTCGAGGACCTCGTGGACGAATACTCGCAACTGCGCCTGCGCCGCGCCCTGCACACCTGGCGCACGTCGCAGACGCCGCCTGTGGTCACCCATGACCTCGCCTACCCCGCGGACGACGCCGTGTTGCGCCAGCTGCGCCAGATCGGACTCACGAACGCCGCCGAGGATCGCGTCAAGGTTGTGTACTACCCGGAGTTCGTCGCATCGAGCGACCCCCTGTTCGGCATGGACTATGACCAGTTCGTCCGCGGCTGCCACCTGGGCCTGTTCCCCAGCCTGTACGAGCCCTGGGGCTACGCGCCGCTGGAGTGCGTGATGCTCGGAATCCCCTCGATCACGAGCGACCTGGCCGGCTTCGGCGCCTTCGTGCAGGAGCATGTGCCCGGATGCGATGAGCTGGGCATCCGTGTGCTGCCCCGGCGGGGCATCAGTTTCGACGCCGCCGCACAGGACCTCGCCGAGCGAGTAGAGGAGTTCACGCGCCTGGAGCGCCGCGAACGCATCGCCCTGCGAAACCGGGTCGAGAGCGCCGCCGAGCAGTTCGACTGGGAGGCGCTCTACCCCAACTACACCCGGGCCCACGAAATGGCGCTCCTTAGGCTGGCCCAGCAGGAGGCGGGGGCGTGAATCCGAACAAACGCTGGCTGCCGCTGATGGGACGGAGAGCCGAGGGCCCTGCGGTCGAGGAGCCCACAGGTGAAGCCTACCGCGCCGAATGGATCGACTTCGAGCGCGGACTGCGCATTGGCCGGCTGGAGCCTCACGAGCGCATCACTCAGATTCTCAAGCACCACCTTGAGCAGTCGTACGGCACACGGTTCATCACCGATCGCTGGGGCCGGGGCATGTTCTGGCAGTGGATCTGCTGGCTGCCGACGGCCAATCGTGCCGCCAAGCCGCTGTCGTCCGACGTCAACTTCGGCTGCGCGAAGCTGTTCGTGACGGTGGATGTCAAGCGGCGCGTCTTCAAGAGCGGACTCCAGGTCGAGCGGGGCTACGCCCGCGGCCCGGCCCCCTACCCCGGCTGCCTCCTGCGGAAGGACTGGGACTGGCATCGCCTGGTGAGCCAGTGCCGCAAGGGATCGGACTTGGACGGGATTCTGGGGCAGTTGATACACCGTGATGGCTTCGCCGCCGAACTGGGTGACTGGGAAGCCAACGCCGTCTTCACCGCCGCCAACTTCCGTTCAGCCGACCAACTGGCCAGGATCATGGCGCGCACCCCCCCGCGCGAGTGGGTCGGGTTTCAGCTTTACTACCCACTGCCCGAGACCGACGTGCGCTCCTGCACCGGCCCGGAACTGATGCGCGCAGTGAAGGGAGTCTTCGACGAGGTGATACCGGCGATGAATGCCTGCATGCAGATCGCGCTGACCCCACGGCCGAAGCCGCCCTTCGGTTGACGCGCCGCAGCGGGTGTTTCGCGCCCGATGTTGACCTCCCAGCCGGATTGGCACATACTCACCGCCCATCAGCAAGCCGACTTGGTGCGGTCACAGCGGGCGCGTGCCCGTGCCGCCAGGAAGAGCGATTTCGTGCCCTGTATTTAGGATGCACCCCCATGGACGTCCTCACTTTAAGCCGATTGCAGTTCGCCTTGACGAGCGCGTTTCATTTCCTCTTTGTGCCGCTGACCCTCGGCCTCTCGGTCCTGGTGGCCGCCATGGAGGTCTTCTATGTGCGGACACATGATGCGCTCTACCTCAGGATGACGAAGTTCTGGGGCAAACTATTTCTCATCAACTTCGCCCTTGGCGTGGTGACAGGCATCACGCTGGAGTTCCAGTTCGGCATGAACTGGGCGGAATACTCCCGCTATGTCGGCGACATCTTTGGCGCGCCTCTCGCCATTGAGGCCTCCGTGGCGTTCTTTCTGGAGTCTGTCTTTATCGGCGTCTGGATATTCGGATGGAACAAGCTCTCCAAGAAGACCCATGCCCTGGCGATCTGCCTTGTAGCCTTCGCCACCAATCTTTCCGGGCTCTGGATCCTTCTCGCCAATGGGTGGATGCAGCACCCCGTGGGCTACGTCATCCGCAACGGGCGCGCGGAGATGGTCGATTTCATGGCCATGATCCTGAACCCCAACGGCCTGATCAAGTTCGCCCACCAGATCGTCTCGGGCTACACGGTGGCCGCCTTCTTCATCCTAGGGATCTCGGCGTGGCATCTCCTGCGAAAGAACGAAGTTGCGTTCTTCAAGGCTTCCTTCAAGTTCGCGGCCGTGTTCGGGCTGGTCTCCACCCTCATGACCGGCCTCACCGGCGACATCCACGCCGTTGACGTGGCCAAAACGCAACCTGCCAAACTTGCGGCCATGGAATCGTTGTGGGACACCCAGAAAGGCGCCGGGATGTACCTGCTGCAGTGGCCGGACCCCGACAATGAGCGGAATCGGGGTGAATTCCTGTACATGCCGAATATGTTGAGCATCCTCGCAACCCATTCGCCTCACGGGGAAGTCCAGGGCCTCAAGGCTTTCCCGAAAGAGGAACGCCCGCCCGTCACGCCCGTGTTTCTGAGTTTCCGGATCATGGTGGCCCTCGGATCGCTGTTCATCCTGCTCGCCAGCCTGGCCGTCTTCTTGTCGGCTCGTGACAAGCTGGAGCAGTACCCGCTCTTTCTCAGAGTGCTGGTGCTCACGATTCCCCTGCCCTACCTCGCCAATCAGCTCGGTTGGATCGTCGCCGAAATGGGGCGGCAGCCCTGGATTGTGTACGGAGTCATGAAGACCTCCGATGCCGTCTCAAAATCCATCTCGGTCGGACAGGTCGTTTGCTCGCTGGTCGGTTTCATCCTGCTCTACACGTTTCTTGGATCGATCGACATCTACCTCTTAGCGAAGTTTGCGCGAAAGGGCCCTGACGGCGATCCGTCCTCATTCATCAAGGCGACGAAACGGGGGGTGTGACATGGAGTTTCAAATCATCTGGTTCGTCCTGTGGAGTGTCCTGTGGGCGGTCTATTTCATGCTGGACGGTTTTGTGCTGGGCAGCGGGATGCTGCAGAACTTCATCGCGAAGAACGACACCGAGCGGCGCGTGGTGATCAATACTCTGGGCCCGGTTTGGGACGGCAATGAAGTCTGGTTGATCACGGCCGGAGGCGCGACCTTCGCCGCCTTCCCGACCACCTACGCCCTCA
>CAZJBP010000219.1:0-5327 GCA_964544115.1 uncultured Victivallales bacterium
CCGACTTGCCATCGCGCGCCCGCGGCCCTCCGGGCACGCTCGGGCGGCGCGCGATTAGGTTTCCGAAGAGCTGCCCGAACCAGAGGTTATTGCATCAGGGTTTAGGGTGAAAATGCGTATAAGGTGCAGGGCAAGCCGCCGTACTCCAAAAACCAGCCTTCCGCATCGCCCCAATCTTCTGCTTTTCGTCGACGCCCGATTTTGGCACAATCGGGGCGGAATGAGGAACTGGGGATCAACCGGGAGAGCGCCATGAAACGATACACGATTTTCCATGTGCCGGTGATGGCTTTCTTTTCGAAGGCCCTGTACCAGGACGCGTGCCACCGGTGGCGGGGCACCGGGTTCGGGTACCTGCTGTTCCTCTTGGCCGTATGCTGGATTCCCCTCATGGTCGTGGCGCAGCTTGACTTTTCCCAGTATGTCGCCCAGGAGGCTCCCAAGATCATCAACCAGATCCCGGAGGTCACGATCCGCGACGGCAAGGCGTCCATCGACGAGTCCCAGCCGTACGTCGTCACGGAGCCGGAAACGGGGCAGAAGCTCGCGATTTTCGACATGACGGGACAGGTCAAATCCCTCGCGGACACCGATGCCAGGATCCTGGTGACCGAAACGGAGCTGATCTACCAGAAAAACAAGATCGAGACCCGATCCTTCAGCTTTCGCGGCATGAAAGAGGATTTCACGCTGACCCGCGACCTGATCAACCACTGGATGGCCATCGCGGTCAGGTGGGCCGTTCCGGTGGCCTATCCCTTCGTCGTCCTGGCCTCCTTCCTTTTCCGGATGATCCAGCTGCTGGTGTATGCGGCCATCGGCTTGCTCTTCGCCCAGTGGTGCGGGAGCCGGCGCGCCTACGGCGAGCTGCTGCGCCTGACGGCGGTCGCGGTGACGCCCTGCATCCTGCTGGGAACCGTGTTCCAGCTGGCCGGATGGGCCGTCCCCTTCCAGTCGCTCTGGTTTTTCGCGATCACCATGGCGTACCTGTATTTCGGGATCAAGGCATCGGCTGAAACGCCCGAAATAAACCCTTGAACACGGGGATCCGGAAATGCTTTCATGAGACCTTATCAACGCTTGTCATCATCATCTGATTTCCGTAATATCCAAGCAATATCTATCCCAGTTAGTTAATGTCAACACCATCAAATAGCTCCGGCCTGCGCGACAACCACACTCGAGGTTCAGTGGCGGATTTTCTAAAGGCTATAATCAAGCCAGGGTCTAAACGATCTGTCGTTTCGGCCTATTTCACCATTTACGCCTATGATGCGTAAAAGGAATGGCTCAATGGAATCGACCACCTCGACATTCTTTTCGGCGAACCGTCCTTTAAAGGACGTTCTTCGCACGCAATGTCTTTCCGATCTGGGAAAGAAGTCCAAATACTTTCATATCCGGCATGTGCGTGATTGGTTGAAGTCCCGGCAGATCGAATCGGGAGAAAGCACGCTCAAGCAATACATGTCCGAACTGATGGCCGGCGACTTTATTCAGGATGCCGGCAAGGGGTGGTATTCCACGATCGTCAAATCGTTCGTCCTGGATGAACGGCCAGTTGAAGAGGTTGTCGGATTGCTGAAGGGGAAATACCCTTTGCTCCGGTTTGGATGCTGGTCCACCGAACAAATCAAAGGGTATTCCCAGCATGTTTTTAACAAGTTCGTCACCTTTGTGCATGTCGGAAAGGATGCCTGTCGTCCTGTTTTCGAATCCTTGCGCTCGGGAGGGTGGAATGTTTATACGGATTTAGGCAAGAAGGAAATGCGCACGGTCTTTTCCTTACGGGACAAAACCGTGGTTATCCGGCCTTCGCGGAAACCAGCATCCCTGCCGGAGAATCACCTTTTCCCCATTGAAGTAATTCTCATTGATCTTTACCGTGAGGCTAAGAGCCTGTCTATCATGGACTTAGGCGAAGTGGAGACGATCTGTTCACGTGCGGCAGAGGGGGGGCGGATCAATATCGGCAAGCTCCAGATGCTGGCTGGGATAGGCAAGATCAATGTGGAGCTTATCACGTGTTTGAATAGACTATCTTAGAAATTTAGTCTTTTTCTAAGATGGTATATTGAAAGGCGCAAGTGATTGCAGATAGGTGCTTTACGGCTGAGTGGATTGCTGAAAAACGGCAGGTTATGCCACATTGCTCTGACATTGCGCTTGAAAAAAGCATCTATGCCCTTGCCTTGCTGGAGCGTCTGGCGGGAAGCGGGTTGAGGTTCATGTTCAAGGGCGGAACGTGCATGTTGCTGCATCTCGCTCAGTTGCGGAGAATTTCCGTTGATGTTGATATTGTCTGTACCGATCCACTTGAGCAGATTCTTCGCACGCTTGATCGGCTAGCGGTTCCTCCAAGGTTTATTCGATGGGAGGAAGACGAGAGGAATCCGGATCGACGTCCCAGAAGGAAGCATTTTCGCTTCTACTATCACCCGCTTGATGCCCATAATCCGGAACCGTTTGTGCTTTTGGATGTGGTTTTGGAGCATGTCGCGCATCCCTTTATCGAAATGAAACCGGTTACCGCCTCCTTTGTGGAGGCAGTGGATCCTCCGAGTGTCAGAGTGCCTACAATTAACGGGCTCCTGGGCGATAAGCTGACGGCCTTTGCTCCCGAGACGGTTGGCGTCAAATATAAAAGCAATCTGGCGCAACAGATCATCAAGCAGATGTTCGATGTTGGCGTGCTCGTTCCATTGGCGACGGAACTCGGGCATGTCGGGCAAGCCCATGAAGCCAGTTTTGATGCTGAAAATGGTTTTCGACGCAATCTGTTCAACCGGAATCAAGCATTGGATGATAGCTTAAGGACGGCCTTTCGTGTCAGCCAGTTGGGCTTAACGGGTGAGAGGGCCTGGAGTGCAGTGAATCGGGGAATTCTTGTTGCGGGAATTGGCGCCATCAATCCGACGTTGACGCATGAGGAATTTTCAATTGAAGCGGCGCGGCTTCCGGCATCGCGTGCGGCGCTTGTTGCGGCCCTGCTGCGAAGCGGCGGTTTAAGTTTTGCCCCCTATCGATATGCCCCGGACCGGGTTGCCGGTTTACCGAGGCGTCTCGAGGGCCATTACGCGGTGTTCAATTCTCTTTACGAAACGGCTACCGAAGCATTTTTCAATTGGCATTATGTCGCGGCTTTGATGAGGCCGCTCCACGAGCAAGGGTTATTCGAGCTGTGAAAAACCTTCAAAATAATGACATGAGTAAAGTCCAGCCCATGCAACTCCAGCCGAAAAACCCGCTGCACGGCATCACGCTGGAGGCGATGCTGACCGAGCTGGTTGACGTGCTGGGGTGGGAGGAGGTGGCGGCGCGCGTGCGGCTCAACTGCTTCAAGAACGATCCCAGCGTGAAGTCCAGCCTGACGTTCCTGCGGAAGACGCCGTGGGCGCGGGCCAAGGTGGAGCAGCTGTACCTGCGCTACCGGAAGGAGAAGGACGACGCCGAGCGCTACCATCGCGCGTCCACCCGCTGGCTGGCGGACTGCACCTACGGCATCGGCTTTCATTGGACGGCGCAGTCGATGCCGCGGCAGGGGGCCCCGCTTCCGTTCGCGGAAGCCGTGGAGGCGTTCCGGCTCGACGCGTTCCTGGACGGGGTGGTGAACAGCGGCGCGGACTATGTGCTGTTCACGGCCGCCCACGCGCTCCAGAAGCTGCCCTGTCCGAACGCCGCGCTGGACGCGATCCTGCCCGGCCGCACGGCGACACGCGATCTGCTGGGGGAGATCGCCCGGGGCCTGGACGCGCGGGGCAAGCCGCTGATCGTCTATTACAACCATTCCTGCAATCACGGGGACGATCCGGAATGGGAACAGGCCTCGGGGTATCACGCGCCGGACAAGGGCCGGCTGGCCGACAACCTGTGCGCGATCATCGGGGAGCTGGGGGGGCGCTACGGCAGCCTGGTGAAAGCGTGGTGGTTCGACAGCGCGTATGCGCTCGACCCCCGGGGGCCCCATAACATGACGACGACGGACATGACCGGCTTCCCGTTTCCCTGGGAGCGGTACACCGCGGCCGCGAAGACGGGGTATCCGGAGCGGCTGGTGACCTACAACGCGGGCATTGCGGAGACGCATCTTTATACGACGCACCAGGATTACTGGACTGGTGAGCTGGCGGACCTGACCGTGGCGCCGGCCGGCCGGTTCCTGCCGAACGGCCTCCAGTGGCACGGGTGGGTTTGCCTCGACGATCCGGGGTGGGTGTTCGCGCGCAACGACCGGCCGCCGAGTCCGCCGCGCTTTTCCGACAGCGCGCTGCTGGACTATGCACGCCAGTGCCGCCGGAGCCAGGCGCCGATCACCTTCAATACGATCATTTTCCAGGACGGCACGATGGCCGAGGCGTCGGTGGATTGCCTGGCACGGCTGAGGACGGGGCTGGATGAACCGGGCGGCGCAAGCACCGCCCCTACACCCGGCGCATAAACAGGTTCGAACGGTGTAGGGGCTCCGCTTGCGGAGCCCGCACGGCCCGCTTCCCTCGTAATAGTTCACACTCTTGATTGACGCGCCCGCCAGTCTGGATATAGAGTCCTGTTCACTTTCATGGGGGACTTATGCTGGTGGTGCTTTCAAAGTGGCTGGCGGGCTGGTTCGGCCCGTTCCGCCTGTTGAGTTCCTATACGGTGTTGATCGGCCTGAGCGCGTTTGGCGCGGCCGTTCTGACCTGGGTCTTGCTGGAAAAGCAGGCCTTTTTCTCGCTGGTGCCGCGCGATCGCGGGAAAATCCTGGTGGAAGGCGGCCATGTCAGCAAGGGCAAGCCGACCGGCGTCGGGCTGCTCCTGATGCTGTTCACCCTGCCGGTCCTGGCGCTGTTGATGCCGCCTTCGCTCAAGGTGTGGGAGGTAATCGTCTGCCTGTTTGTGGCCATGCTGACGGGTTTTCTGGACGATTCCGCGCATCTGCCCTGGGGGGCGCTCAAAAAGGGGTTGCTGGACCTGCTGATTTGCGCGGTGGCCAGCATCGCCTTGTGCCAGTTCGAATCGGTGCGCATGTGGCTGCCCCTGGTGAAGGGCGATTTCCTGGTATCGCCCTGGCTCTTCATTCCGATTTCCAGCGCCGTCATGTGGTTTGCCATCAATGCCACGAACTGCTCGGACGGCGTGGACGGGTTGGCCGGCACGCTTTCGCTGCTGTCCCTTCTCTACCTGGGCGGGCTCCTCTATGGCGTGGTGGGCCACAAGGCGATTTCGGCGTATCTGCTGATCACCCATAATCCCGAGGGGGCGCAGTGGGCGCTGCTCGTGTTCACCTTTATTGGCACGCTGACGGCCTACCTCTGGTTCAATGCCGAGCCCAGCCAGATGCTGATGGG
>CAZJBP010000220.1:0-5267 GCA_964544115.1 uncultured Victivallales bacterium
AAACGCACCCGCCGCTGCTGCGGCGCCTCGCCGGGGCGCAGCGGCAGGCGGTCGTCGTCCACCATGATCAGGGCGCCGTCGCGTTCCACCACCGGGCGCTCCGCGGCGAAGTAGAGCGGGACGATGGGGATCTTCTCCAGGCGGATGTACTGCCAGATGTCCAGCTCGGTCCAGTTGGAGAGCGGGAACACGCGCACGCTTTCGCCCGGGTTGATGCGTGCATTGAACAGCGACCAGAGTTCCGGGCGCTGGTTCTTGGGATCCCACTGGTGGTGGCGGTCGCGGAAGGAATACACGCGCTCCTTGGCTCGGGACTTCTCCTCGTCGCGGCGGGCGCCGCCGAAGGCGCAGTCGTAGCGCCCCTTCTCCAGGGCCTGCAGCAGGGCCTGCGTCTTCATGGTGTCGGTGTACTTGCGGCTGCCCAGCGAGAAGGGCGTGGCGCCGGCCTTCCGGCCCTCTTCGTTGGTGTGGACGATGAGGTCGAGGCCGTTCTCGGCGCAGAACCAGTCCCTAAAGGCGATCATGTCGCGGAACTTGAAGGTCGAATCGATGTGCAGAAGGGGAAATGGGACCCGGTCGGGATAGAACGCCTTCTGCGCGAGCCGCACCATCACGGACGAATCCTTGCCGATCGAGTAGAGCATGACCGGGTTCTCGAACTGGCTGACGGCATCGCGCAGGATGCGGATGCTCTCCGCCTCCAGCTGCTTCAACTGGCTCAGGGTGTGAGAGGGTGTCATGGTGGGGTTGGCCTGCTGTCCGGTTGCTGAAGGTTTGGGCGTGGTTTCCGGTTGACTGGCGGATGCAATCCGCACTCCTTGTGCGTGTCTGCTTCCCACCACCAGCGGCCCGAGCGGAACGGGTCGCCCGGGCGGATGGCCCGGGTGCAACAGGCGCAGCCGATGCTGACGAAGCCCTGTTCGTGCAGCGGGTTGACGGGAACCTGGTGTTCGACGACGTAGGCGCGCACCTGGTCCCAGGTCCACGCATGCAGCGGGCAGACCTTCGGCAGATGGTTCTCCTCATCCCACCCGACCGGAGCGACAACCGCGCGATCGGGCGACTGCTCGGCGCGCAGTCCGCAGACCCAGCCGTCGGCGTACCGCAGGACGCGCCGCAGGGGCTCGATCTTGCGCACCTGGCAGCAGAGACGACGGTTCTCCACGCTCTCTCTGAAGAGGTTGACTCCGCGTTCGGCCACCAGGGCTTCCAACTGGTTCGCGTCCGGGCTGAGGACGCGAATGCGCAGACCGTAGCGACGCTCCGTCTGCTGGATCAGTTCGTAGGTTTCAGGGAACAGCCGTCCGGTATCGAGCGTAAAGAGGGGGATGGGCAGGCCAGCCGCTGCGATCATGTGGGTGATGACCTGGTCCTCCATACCCAACGAGGTCGCGAAGACAGCGCCCCCTCGAAGGGTCTTGCCGGCCCAGGCGAGGACGTCCTCAGCCGAGGCCTCCGCAAGAGACTGCGCCGCTGTGGCCGCTGCCTCTTTGTCGAGTGTCATTCTAACTCCTCCCAGAAAGCTCCATTGCCTTGAACTGCGGTCATGTAATATAACATGATCAACATAGTCAAGAATCAATTGAGTTCGAGAATCGAACGCATCACACGGGGCATTCGTTAGAAAATTGACAGCACACGCAGGCCGAAATATACTCCCAAGCGAGATGAACAGCAAGGGCCCCATTCCACCCTCAGTCGTCAAGCGTATGACGAAGTACCTCGCCTACGTGCAGGGGCTGTGCGAGGACAACGTGGCTTGGGTGTCCTCCTCGGAATTGGCCGACACGCTTGGGATGACGAGTTCAACCGTGCGGCAGGATCTGTCGCATCTGGATTTTTCAGGGACCTCCAAGCGCGGTTACGAAACGGCGGGGCTCGCGCAGGTGCTGGTCAAGGCGCTGGGCGTTGACGAAGAGTGGCGCATGGTGGTGGCGGGCGCCGGCAATCTGGGCCGCGCGCTGGTGCTGCACAGGGACTTCGAGCGCCGCGGGTTCCGGATTTGCGCGATCTTCGACAATGACAAGCGCAAGATCGGCACCCGGGTCGGGGCTCTCACGGTGCAGGGCATGCGCGAGCTGCCGACGGTGGTCCAGGAGCAGAACATCCAGCTCGGCGTGATCGCCGTGCCCCCGGCGGCCGCCCAGAGCGTGGCCGACATCATGATCGCTTCGCGGATGCGCGGCCTGCTGAATCTGGCCCTGACGCACATCATCGCCCCCCGCCAGGTCGCCGTCATCGACGCGCGCATTGCCGCAAGCCTGCTCGAGCTGTCGTATGCCGTGAAGACGATGTCTGAACCGGCGCGTTAGATATACGTTAAATATTTAACACTTCCTCTTGACCTTCTTCTTCCTGCGCTGATAGAGTGACACCCGGTTTTTGCGTCGGCGGGGGTGTGTCCCGCGATAGCGTCGGTTTCTGACGAGTCGCTCATGCTCAAGACCAAGCTATTTAGAGGCTTCGCGCTTCTGGTCGTGCTCTTCGGCGCCCTCTCCGCGCTGGTGGCGGTCCGAACGCTGACTCGCCGCGTGGTCGAGGAGGCGCAAACGCGCGTGCGCCTGGACCTGCGCAGCGCGTGGCACGTCTACGACAGCCGCATCCGCGAGATCGAGACCGTCGTGCGGATGGCAGCATCCAAGCAGGCCGTGGAGGAGACGGCGGCGACGGCCGTGTGGACGAATGACGACACGCAGGCGCGCCTCGAGCGCATGCGCGTCAGCTTTGGCCTGGACTTCCTCGGGGTGGCCTCTGCGGAGGGTGTCGTGACGCTCCGCTCCGCACCCCCGCACCTTACGGGCGACTACCGGGTCGCCGATCCGATCTTGAGCGCGGCCCTGAAGGGGGCCGTGGCTTCGGGTACGGTGGTGATGAGCCGCGACGAACTGGAACGCGAAGCCGAGGGGCTTGCGGGCCGGGCATTTCTGGAGATCAAGCCGACTCCGCATGCGCGCCTGTCGCCGAAGCAGGTCGAGGACCGCGGCCTGGTCGTGATGTCGGCTGCGCCCATCCAGAAGGGCAGCACCGTCCTCGGCGCCGTCTACGGCGGCGTCCTCGTGAATCGCAACAGCGGCCTGGTCGACAGCATTCGCAACATCGTCTACGACGACGAGAGCTACGGCGGCGCGCCCGTGGGCACCGCGACGATCTTCCTGGACGACGTGCGCGTGGCCACAACGGTGCGCGGGGAGGATGGCAACCGGGCTCTGGCCACGCGCGTGTCGAAAGAGGTGGCCGAATGCGTTCTGGACAACGGCCGGCCGTGGGATGCCGAGGCGTTCGTGGTCAGGGACCGGTACCTGACGGCGTACGACCCGATCCTCGATCCGGCCGGCCGGACCATCGGCATGCTGTACGTTGGCATTCTCAAGCGCCCCTTCCAGGACTACGGCCGCGGCATCATCGTCAAGTACCTCCTGATCTCCCTGTTCGCCCTGTGCGTGGCGCTGGTGCTGGCGTTCGTCATTGCCGGCCGACTGGCGCTGCCGATCCACCGCCTGGTGGAGTCGGCCAACCGCTGGCGTGAAGGGGAGCGGCCGCCGCCGGTGTCGACCGACAGGGCGTGCGACGAAACGGAACGCCTCATCCGCGCGTTCAACCAGATGACCGCCACGCTGGTCGACCGCGAGGAGAGCCTCAAGGCCACGAACCGCAGCTACATGGAGACGCTGGGCTTTGTGTCCCACGAATTGAAGAGTCCCGTCGCCACGATCATGAACTACGTCTATCTGCTGGGCGAGCTGAAGCTCGGCCCGCTATCCGAGAAGCAGATGAAGGCCGTTCACTCGATCGATGCGAACAGCCGCCGGCTCGTGGAGATGGTGCGGCACTACCTCAATCTGTCGCGCATCGAGAACCGGGACCTGAGCCCCGTGCGGGGCCGCGTGGCTGTGGGTGAGGAGATTCTGCTCCCGCTCCTGCATGCGGCCGAGGCGGACGTGCAGGGGCGCGGCATGCGCGTGGTCAACGAGATCGGAGAGGACGTTGTGCTGCACGCCGACCGCAACATGGTGCGAGAGGTGTTCGAAAACCTGTTGAGCAACGCGGTCAAGTACGGGCGGCAAGGCGGCGAGATCGCCTTCCGCAGCCACATCGAGGGCGCTATGGTCGCGTTTGCGGTGCGGAACGAAGGAGCGGGCGTTCCGCGCGAGCGCCTGCCGGAGCTGTTCCAGAAGTTCAGCCGGCTGGAAGGCACGCCGGAGGCGAGCCGGCAGAAGGGTACGGGCCTGGGGCTCTACATTACCAAACACATAATCGAGGCGCATGGTGGTCGGGTGTCGGCGGACTCGGAACCCGGGACGTGGATGGAGTTCACCTTCACGTTGCCGGCGTTCGCAGGGAAGGAAGAGAAGGTGCAGCATGGGTAAACCTTTGGAGTTGGTGGCGGCGCAGCGGCGAGAGGCCGTCTTCCGCCTTCTGGAGCAGAAATTCAAGGCGCGCATTCGCATCACGGTGGGGTCAGCCACCTGCGAGAACGCCGCCGGCGCCGACGAGGTGTACGCGCGGCTGAGCCAGCTGATGGAGCAGCATAAGCCCGAAGGGGTCGTGCTGAGCCGCGTCGGCTGCGCCGGCAAGTGCGACATGGAGCCGGTGGTGACCGTCATCGGGCGCGCGGAAATCCCCGCCAAGTACATCCGCATGACCGCCAAGCGGTCGGAAGAGATGTTCCGGAAGCACATCCTCGGCGGCCAGCAGCTCACCGCGTACACGATGCGCGAGCAGCTGGGCATGAAAGACGCCGAACGCGTCGTTGCCATGTGCGACGGGGACGGCTGCCTGAAGGACGGCAGCAAGGCACTGGAAAGGGCGATGGCCGACGCGCTGAAGGCCCACGGTCTCGATCACAAGGTCATGATCATGGAGTCGGCCTGCCGCGGCTTGTGCGATGTCGGGCCGGTGGCCTACGTCTACCCGGACGAGGTCATGTATCAGAAGCTGACGCCCGAGAAGATCGAGCGCATCGTCGCGGAGCACTTCGGCAAGGATAAGGTCGTCACCGACTACGTCTGGAACGAAGACCGCATCGCCAACCGTTTCCTGCCCGTCTTCGGCGATATCCCGTTCTTCGGTCAGCAGCTGCGCCTGACCCTGCGGAACTGCGGCGTCATCGATCCGGAGAGCCTCGACGAGTACCTGGCGGTTCGCGGCTACGAGGCCGCAGGCAAGGTGCTGCAGGAGGTGCCGCGCGAAGAGGTCATTCGCGTGGTCAAGCTGTCGGGGCTTCGCGGGCGCGGCGGCGGCGGCTTCCCGACCGGCAAGAAGTGCGC
>CAZJBP010000221.1:0-5258 GCA_964544115.1 uncultured Victivallales bacterium
CTGGGAACGTTGAAATAGACCCGGAATGCAGCGCACGAATCGCCGCCCGGCCTCTAAATCGACCTTGCGAGCGAGGCTCTCTTCAGCGCGGCGGCGGAGGTCCCGGCGAGGGACAGGTGGCTGCAGGGCGAACGCATCGTATCTTCTTCTACCGTATCGGCGTCGGTATCGGAATCGGCATCGAGCTTGGCGTGCCGCAGATTTTCGGGTAACGGCCCCGCGGGATGTCATCGATTCCGATACCGATTCCGACGCCGACCCCGGGAAGGGATCCGAATCGAAGCGGGAAAGCGCTTTAGATGCGTTTGCCCTGCAGGTCGCTGCGTTGACAAAGGCGTCTCGGCAATCGTTCTGTTCGAGTTGCACGCTCTCGCCACGTTTTACGCTCCGGTGCGGCATGAAAGCGGCATGAAAACGCCCCGAGAAACGATCAGCGGTTCCGAAAACCGCACGTCCGGTGAGCCGCGGTTCCGGGGTCGCGCGGCATCGTTGCACCAGCCCCCAGCGGCCCCGCCACGGCCTCGGGATCGTCGCCCATGCGCTGAGTCTGCCGGGGTGCCGCCGTGCGCGTGGTGGGGCGCCCGTGGCTGGCTTATGCCTCAGTCAGTCACTGGGAGTGGACCGGCACTCTATGGTCTTCGCCATCTGGTCGAGACGTTCCGAGAGTGCATCGAGTTTACGGATGACCGCATCCATCTTCTCTTCTTCCTGCCTGTTATCTTGCTGGACAAACAACGATGCAACTGTCGCGGTGAACGTACCAAAAAGCGCTACACCGGCAACCATCAAGACGGCTCCAACGATGTGTCCAACAGTGGTTCTCGGGTATACGTCCCCGTAACCTACGGTGGTGACTGTCGCCAGCGACCACCAGAGGGCATCCTCTGCAGTCTTTATCGTTGACTGTGGGGTCGTCTCCCAATTGAGCACAATAATAGAAGAGAACACGATCAACACGAAGGTGATCAGTGTGACACTTGCGAATGTGCCGCGAGCTCTGTTGTCAAATAAATGCGTAATGATGACACGCGTCGACCGAACGCCACGAAGCATTCGCAGAATCCGCACAAGGCGGGCCAGCCGACCGATGCGCAGAAATGGCAGGCTTGGGACGCTTGACACAAGATCAATCCACCCCCACTTGAGGTAGCTCCATTTCCTCTTAGCCGACTTCAACTGTAGGAAGAAGTCAGCTGCAAATACCGCGCAAATCGCTACATCAACGGTGCTCAGCAACCGGGAGACTTCTGCAGGCAGGGAGAACATCGTTTCCGCCAGAAGCACGACGAGAACGTAGACCGAAAGGAACAACATCAGGTATTGCCAAGCCGTGAGTCCTTGCTGTTGCGATTGTTTCATTGACGGTCCTCTATGGCGCGAGTTCCTGCCTCGCGGGCAACTTCAAATCGCCTCTCGTAGCACACCCCCGATCACAAAGGTCGCAGCCGTATCGATGTGCTCAGGCCCGATCTCGTCGCACGCCGCCAAGTCCGCCACAGTTCGTGCTACTTTTGCAAGCCTGTCCATTGAACGGGTTGATAGCACGTTCCGCTCAATGGTCTTCCTATAGTGATCAAAGGCAGTCTGGGAGAACTTGCAGAAATCCTTTACCTGCCCCCCGGGGATGGCTGCGTTATGGAGAATGCCACGGTCCTTAAAACGTTCACTCTGCCTTTGCCTGGCGTCTTCCACGTTACATCGTATCGAGTCGGACGATTCCTTCTCGCTCTCGGCAAAACGCTCGTCCGTCGAGAGGCGCAACATCTCAACCTGCAGATCGATACGATCCAAAATCGGGCCACTGATTTTGCCCTGATACTTCTTCACCTGCTTTTCATTACACTTGCACAAGTCTGTGCCGTGATATCCGCACGGACATGGATTCATGGCCGCCACCAAGGTAAAGCGAGCCGGGTATCTAATCGTTCCACCCACCCGTGAGATATTGACTTCACCTGATTCAATGGGTTGTCTCAGGCTTTCGAGTGTCGAACTGCTGAACTCCGGCAACTCATCAAGGAACAATATCCCCATGTGTGCCATAGTGATCTCGCCGGGACGCGGCATTCCACTTCCACCGCCAACGAGCGCCTGCTTCGAGGCCGAGTGATGCACCGACCTGAAGGGACGTCTGGTGACGGCCATGCCGTCGTGCTCCAACGCACCACAGGCGGAGTAGATTCGAGTCAGCTCCACCTTTTCGTGGGTCTCAAGTCTCGGCAAGATTCCCCCAATCGCGCTAGATAGAAGTGATTTGCCCTCACCGGGAGGGCCGATGAGCAGCAAATTGTGCCCTCCTGCAGCTGCGATGATCGCCGCCTGCTTTGCACGCTCTTGTCCCTTGATCTTACTGAAGTCGATGCTCCTTGGAATTATCGGTTCAAACTCGATTCTTTCCTGCAGAGCGTCATGAAAGCCCCCTGTCCCTCTGAAAAACGTGATTACCTCCTCCAGCCGAGAGACGGGACACACCCTGCACCCTTCGTGTCCAGACTTACCCATTATGAGAGCGCACTCTTTCTCGTTTCCGGAGGGAACAACAAGAATCTGACCGGGCTTTGCATTGTATGCCAACGATAACACGCCTGGCACCCTTCGGATTTCGCCGTGCAGACCGACTTCCCCAAGCAGTACATAGTCACCTTCCTGATCCTCTGGCAAATCCGGCAAAACCCCTGCCGCCTGCAGCATGATGATTGCAAGAGGAAGATCAAGCCACGTACCGTCCTTCATCAAGTCGGCAGGAGCGAGATTTATCAGAATCTCAACTTCAGGTTCAGGGATCTGCAGCTTGGCAAAAGCGCCAGCGATTCTATCAAGAGACTCATAGACTGTTCCACGTGCCATGCCCGTAATGGAAACGGCAGCACGCCAACTGGTCGGGGCGCGCAGCACCTCAATAGCTCTCGCCTGTATCTCCACGAAATGCCCATCCAAGCCCAGCAGGATGCCGCCCGTTAGCGTGTGGTCTCTCCTTAGCAGGGCCTGCAGTTCCACTTCACGACTTCGAGTGCGTGCGTATGCCATATCGGCTTCCCTTCGTTGTCAGACCTGCCTTTTTAGTAGTTGCCAGTGTTTCACGCTGAGCCGTGCAGAATCTGCATCATCTCCAGTGTGTCCGAGGGTACACGGGAATTCTCGCTTGTCAATCCTGCCGTGCCGTGCCCCTTAGCGCCGGACATAGGCGTCGAACGATGCGCCCAGGTCGTCGTCGCCTAGTCGCCCCATCGCCTCAGTGATTGCGTCACGCAGGTGTGAGCGCGGATGCCGGCACCATGATCGTATCGACGCGGCCGGCGGCGGTCGTCTCGCTGATCTTCGCGAAGGTGCCGCGGTCGTTGCGGCCGACCAGGACGCGAAGAGTTTTGCGCTCGGCCGTGATAGGTGCGGATTAGTAGATGGTCGTTGTGGTCGTCGCAGTCGCTTCGGTCGCCTGCATGTCTGAGCCCTCCCGTGCCAACCCTCCCGGCTTCCCTGTGCGCCCTATAATGGACCGGAGGGCTCATGGCAAGCAGACATCACAATTTGCGGCCGACTGACGTTCCCGGCTTGATTTGCAGCAACATCGCCTCCAGCATGAGAGTCGTGGCGAACGCCACGCAGGGGTGGCGGGGTAGAACGCGGCATGCAGAAGGAAAGCGGCCGGCAGAAATGTGCGTGCTGGTCTGAGGACAGAGATGAACAAAGTACTCGATGACCACGTCAAGCGCCGAATAGATGAGAACGAAGATCACCGCTTGGCGCTCTATGGCTCGCTCGACAAGCTCATCTTTGCCGTCACTTCCGGCACATTGGTGTTGTCGATATCTTCCATTGATAAAGTCGGATTGCCGACCTCCTGCAAGGATCTCTTCGTCCTGCTGGCCGCTTGGACTTCTCTTCTCGTCGGCCTCATCGCGCATGTGTCGAGCTTCTGGACTGCCATTGCAAACACACGGGAGAGGCGCATCTATTTTGACGCAGTATGTCTAGACCAAAGCAAAGCGCAAGTGGAGGTGCTTGAGTGTTCGAGCGGAAAGAAGGCCAGATTAGTGGAGCCGGATTGGTGGGTGCGCTGGACCACGCTCTGCAATGCGACCGCAACGATTGCCCTGCTTTCAGGGATAGCTCTGCTAGCTATCTACGTTGGCAATCTCCAGTGGAAGCGGCTGCAGAGTGACACGCTAGGGGCGGCCTCAATGCATTGCAGTGACAACAAGCCGATCCAACATGCTGCGGTGAGGCCGGGCCCGGACTGACTTGTGGTGTTGCGTAATCTGCCAGCACAACCTCAACCTACCTAAGGCAAGGGGCGGGCAGGCGCCGGGCCGGTCCGACCCTCGTGCTGGTGGCCGTGACGGTGCGATCAGAGGGTCAGCAAATAGTAAGTAAGTGCGCCTATCCCAACAAGCACCAGGCAGCCGCAACCTGTCGAGGCATCATTCTTACTCTTTCTCTTGCCCTTGCCGCGAACTGAAGGGGGTGATTCCCCTTCGTCTGCGGCGCCATCAATTCCTGTGCCCAGTATGGCGTTGATTACTTCCGACGCTTCCTGCTTATCGAGCGCATAGCCAATGTACCACGGCAGGCCCTCACCTTTGCCATCGGCGATCAACCTCTTGAGATATCCGATCTGCTTGCGAGTTGGTTCTTCCACTACGCTTCCGGTAACCGTCAACTGGCGTCGATGGCCTGCTGCGTCAAAGGTCACCGTTGATCCGGCTACGCTTCTGCGCCATGCATCGACGACACGAGCCCGTCCTCGCTCAAGTTCTCTGATCAACCCGTTAGCCTGCGCCCCCCCAAGGGCGTCTAGTTCTGCCGCAGAAATGTCCAGTTCTTGGGACATGAACAAATTGATTTCAGAGACTAAATACTCAACCTCCTTTGTCTGCGAACGGATAGCAGGGCTTTCGTCGGTAGAGCTCCGCCCTGGAATATATACTTCGGGATCGATGCGGATGGGCGGAGGTCGGTCCAGAGGAAGTTTCATAGGTAGACCGTATGCAGCAATAGTGGTTGATTCAAGGCGAAAAAGCGGGGGTCCCAGGGTCAGCCCTTGAGAGATAAGAAGGCTTGCGTGGGTCCCTGCATGGTGCATCTATCCGTCCGGGCACACTTCGCAGCCACACGACGGCGCCGAACGCCCATCTTGGCTCGCGCTTGAAGCCCCCCTTCCCGCCACCTTCGGCGTTGGCCCCGCCGTCCGCCTCCGGTTCCGAACGGGCGCATCCTCGTTTCAGATTCCGCTGAAGAAGGTCTGCGGTGGGGCGTCTGCC
>CAZJBP010000222.1:0-2504 GCA_964544115.1 uncultured Victivallales bacterium
CATTCGCTCCGGGGCGTTCCTGATCAAGAGCATCCACCAGCGCCAGAAGACGATCTACCGCATCGCGACCGAAATCATCGCGCGCCAGACGGAGTTTCTGG
This sequence comes from uncultured Victivallales bacterium, assembly GCA_964544115.1. Lineage (GTDB taxonomy): Bacteria > Verrucomicrobiota > Kiritimatiellia > UBA8416 > JADHWI01 > CAZJBP01. The sequence goes on from CAZJBP010000222.1 coordinate 102, forward strand.
AGCACGGCGTCTCGCAGCTCAAGCCGCTGACCATGGCGCAGGTGGCCCTGGTCGTGGGTGTGCATGAGACGACCGTCAGCCGCGCCGTTTCCGGGAAATACATGTGCACCCCGGCGGGGACGTTCGAGCTGAAGTATTTCTTCACCCCGGGCATTGCGACGGACAGCGGCGCCGACGTGTCGAACAAGACCGTCAAGGACATGATCGCCAGCCTCGTCGCCAAAGAGGATACCGCCAAGCCCCTCTCGGATCAGGAGATCATGGAGCGCCTCAAGCAGCAGGGCATCCAGGTGGCCCGGCGCACGATCTCGAAGTACCGCATCGCCCTGCGGATTCAGCCGTCCCACCTGCGCAAGGCCTTCTGACACGCGCGCCGCGGCGCGTCACATCCCCGGCAGTTCGATGCGGATGGTCTGGCTCATCAGGGACTTCATGTCGGCCTTCCGTGCCGCGGCGATGGCCGCAGGAAGGGGCGCGCGGGCAATACCCTTTGCGCTCAGGCGCGGGACGGTGAGCGCCGCGCCGCAGGACGGGCATTCGCCCCGGCTGCCGGCCGCGGACCTTGGGGCCTCAATGTCCTGCCGGCATTCGGGGCAGGAGAAGAGGACGAACGGCTCGGGGGAAACCGCCGTTCCCTGTGGGGACTCTGAACGCAAGGTCGCGGCCGCGGTGTGGACGGCGACGGGCGCTCCGGCGGGGGCCGGAACGGTCAGCAGCTGGCCGCAGGCCGGGCAGCTTGCCGACTGACCGGCGGAGGCTCCCGGTGCGAGGATTTCAGCTCCGCACCCCCTGCACGCAAAGGCGATCTCCGCTTCCGCCGCCACCGCCACCTGCGGCGCTGCGGCCGCCGGCACGACGGCAGCGGGAGCATCGATAGGTGTGACCAGGCCCTCCACGGGGGGCGTGATCAAGTCTTTCGCCTTCTTGACGGGCCGGATGCGGACGACGTCACGCTCCGCGATCCTGTACAACTGCCCTGTGCGCGGGTTCCGGCACGTTCGCTCCTTGCGGTGAGCCACCTCCACCTTGCAGATCCCCGGAAGAACAAGGCCCCTGTGCGCCTCGCGGTAGGTGACATAGGCCAGGGCATCGATCACCTTCGCGGCTTTTACCTTGCTGACCCCCGCCAGCTCGGACAGCTCGGCTACCAGGTGCAGCTTGGTCATTGGCCGGTTCTCCACGCTCTCAGCATCGCTCATAGCTTCTCACCTCCAAGAAAACAAGAACCCCAACCGGTGCGCCGCCCCGGGTTGGTGCGATCCCTACGATCGTCGAGTGCCGTGCGCTTGGCGTAGACAGGCTGGCTCCCCATATGGCGCTCCCCCTGCAAAACCGATTGGCTGGCGTCTCCCTAAGCAGGCCGCATGCCCAGCCGTCGGGGGCGGGTTGGCACGCAGGTTGCGTCGCTTATCTTCGCACGTTGAACGTCTTGGGGCGGGACTCGGATATGGCACTCTTTGGGTTTCAAAAAAATCCGGATCTGGAAGCAGCGCCGCCGGTCAGGCAACCGGTCTGCGCACCTGCCGCCAATCTCCCGGCCGCAGCGCCTGTTCCGGTCCCGGTTTCTCCGGTCCAGCCGGCCGCCGCCCCGCCGCCGCCCTCCCCGCCCGCCCCCCCGCAGGCGACCGAAACCGCGAAGTCACCGGATGACCGCGTCCTGTACCGCCGGCTCATGGAGTCGCTTTACGACGCGGTCCTGGTCGTGAATACCAGCGGCCACATCGTCGATGCGAACGTCCGGGCGCACCGCCTCCTGGGGTACGAGGAGGGGCACCTCTGGTATGTGCCGGTGACGACGCTGGTGCCCTCCATGACGGCCGAGATTATGGCGAAGGTGCGGCAGCACACGGCCGAGGACCGCTTCACGGTGCTGAGCGCTCCCTGCGCCCGCAAGGACGGCACGCGGTTTCCGGCCGAACTCGCCATCCGCAGCACCCGGCTGATCAACGCCCAGGACCTGGTGTTCTGCGTCCGCGACGTTGAGCGGCAGCGCATGGCCCGGGAGCGCCATCACGGGGAGATGCAGGCCGCACGCGGCAGCGCGGCGGGGCTGATCGTGTGTGATGCCGGCGCGGTCATCCGCTACGCCAACGCTGCGTTCGCGGGCCTCTGGGGCCTCGAGAGTGAGCTCGATGCGGTAGGGCGGCCGCTTCAGGACTTCCTGCCGGCGCCGGAAGGGGGTGAGATCCTGCTCGCCTTCGCCGCGGAAAGCGGCGCGTGCACGGCCGAACGCGTGGCGCGGGACGCGGCGGGGAACAGTTTCCCAACGGTCGTCAGCGTATCGTTCCAGAATGGCGGCGCCCCGGAACTGAACGCATACGTGCTCACGTTCATCGGCACGGCAGGCCTGCGCACAACTGCGGTCCGGCTGCGCCCCAAGCCTCCAGTGTGAGGGACCGACAG
>CAZJBP010000222.1:2604-5219 GCA_964544115.1 uncultured Victivallales bacterium
CCTGACCCCGGAATCGCCGTCTTGATTCGCATCGCGCGCGGCGTATGCTGGGCGCGTCTTCGTGGAAACGTGCGTCGGCGGCGTCGGCCGCCGGGTCGTGGGAGGCGAATCATGAACAGATCGGTCCTGGGTATCGTGTGGGCGGCGGCGGTGGTGGCGGGCGTCATGGCGGCCGGAGCGGCGGATGAGCCGCTGACCATCGCGGTGATCCCCAAGGGCACCACGCATGAGTTCTGGAAATCCATCCACGCGGGGGCCATCCGGGCCGAGAAGGAATTCAACTGCCGGGTGGTCTGGAAGGGACCGATGAAGGAGGATGACCGCGAGGCGCAGATCCAGGTGGTGGAGAACATGATTGCCCGCGGCGTGAACGGCATCGTGCTGGCGCCGCTCGACGACACGGCGCTGCGCGTGCCCGTTCACAACGCCGTCAAGGCCGGCGTCCCGGTGGCCATCCTCGATTCCGGGCTCAAGAGCGACGACTACATCAGCTACATCGCCACCGACAACCGCAAAGGCGGCTACCGGGCCGGCCAGCGCCTGGCCGAGGTCCTCGGCGGCAAGGGCCGAGTCGCCATGCTGCGCTACCAGGAGGGCTCGGCCAGCACGATGGAGCGGGAGCAGGGCTTCCTCGACGCCATGAAAGAGCAGCCCGGCATCGAGGTCGTCAGCGCCAATCAGTACGGCGGCGCCACGACCGAAACGGCGTACAAGAACAGCGAGAACCTGCTGGCGCCGTACAAGAAAGATGGCGCGCTCGCGCTGGACGGCCTCTTCTGCCCCAACGAGTCCACAACGTTCGGCATGTTGCGCGCCCTGCAGGACGCCGGCCTGGCCGGCAAGGTCAAGTTCGTCGGCTTCGACAGCTCCGAGAAGCTGGTCCAGGCGCTGGAAAAGGGCGAGCTGCAGGGCCTGGTGCTGCAGGATCCGATGAACATGGGCTACCTCGGCGTGAAGACCATGGCGGCGCACCTCAGGGGCCAGCCCGTGGAGAAGCTGATCGATACGGGGTCGGTCGTGGCGACGCGTGAGAACATGAACGAGCCCGCCGTCGCCGGCCTGCTGAAGCCGGACTTCCACAAGTGGCTGAAGTAGCGGCTCGCCGCCGGAAACGCGTAACGGTCAAGGTGCATCCTGAGCCCTGAACCCCGAACCCCGGCCCTGTCGCCCGGCGGCGTTGCCGCGCCGCCCCGCCTGCTCATGCGCGGCGTGCGCAAGCATTTCGGCGCGACGACGGCGCTGGACGGGGTGGATGTCTCGGTCCGCGCCGGAACGGTGCGCGCGCTGGTGGGCGAGAACGGGGCCGGGAAGAGCACGCTCATGAAGGTGCTGTCCGGCGCCCTGGCCCCGGATGCGGGCGAGATGCGGCTGGACGGGGAGCCGTTCGCGCCGGCCGGCCCGCTCGACGCCCGCCGCCGCGGCGTGGCGATGATCTACCAGGAGCTTTCCCTCGCCGACCGGCTGAGCGTTGAGGAGAACCTGTTTCTCGGCATCGAAGAAACGCGCGGCGGGTTCGTCCTGCGCCGCCGGGCGCGGGAGCGGGCGCGCGAAGCCCTCGCCCAGCTCGGCCACGCGGACCTCCCGATCGACGCCCGCGCGGGCGACCTCTCCGCCGGCGAGCGCCAGGTGGTGGAGATCGCGCGGGCCGTGGTCTCCGGCTGCCGCGTGCTGGTGCTGGACGAGCCCACCAGCAGCCTGGGCCGGGCCGATGCCGAACGGCTGTTCGCGCTGATTCGTCGGCTGCGCGACCAGGGCCTGGCAATCGTCTACATCTCGCACTTCATCGAGGAGGTAAAGCAGGTGGCCGACACGTTCACGGTCCTGCGCGACGGCCGCAGCGTCGGAGAGGGCGATACGGCTTCCGCCTCCGCGGGCGACATCGTGGCGATGATGGTCGGCCGCCGCGTGGACGACCTGTACCGCCGCCGCCGCCGGGCCGGGGCGGAGCGGCCGGCGGGCGAGCCGCTGCTCGAGGTGCGGGGCCTGGCGGGCGCCGTCAAGCCGGTGTGCGCCGACCTGTTGCTGCGCCGCGGCGAGGTGCTGGGGCTGGCGGGCCTGGTCGGCGCCGGCCGCACGGAGCTGTTCCGCGCGGTGTTCGGCCTCGACCCCGTGCGGCAAGGCACTGTGCGGGTCGGCGCGTATACCAGCCCCGCCTCGCCCGCCCGCCGCTGGGCGCAGGGCGTGGGCCTGCTGAGCGAGGACCGCAAGACCGAGGGCCTGGCCACCGCGCTGTCCGTGGCGGAGAACCTGACGCTCTCCCGCCTGCCTGGCCTGCGCGCCCGGGGGCCCCTGGCGTGGATCGTGCCGCCGTCGCTCCAGGCCCGCGCCGCCGCCGCGTGGGCCGACCGGCTGGGCGTGCGCTGCCGGGATGTGGGCCAGCGCGTGGGCGACCTCTCCGGCGGCAACCAGCAGAAGGTGGCGCTGGCCCGCCTGCTGCACCACGATGTGGACGTGCTGCTGCTGGACGAGCCGACGCGCGGCATCGACGTGGGCAGCAAGGCCGAGATCTACCGCCTGATCGAGGACCTGGCCGCGCGCGGAAAGGCCGTGGTGCTCATCAGCAGCTACCTGCCGGAGCTGCTGGGCGTTTGCGACCGGATCGCGGTGATGTGCCG
>CAZJBP010000223.1:0-2954 GCA_964544115.1 uncultured Victivallales bacterium
TAATTCTTGGTGATTACGTTGCCGCCGCCCTCTGGTCACTAATCGGCGTAATCTTTCACATGCCCGCCTATCAGGCGTTTCATTAATCATTTATAAAAAAATAGGGCCTCGGGGGTAGAGATTAACTCACCCCCGAGGCCCTGTGTGTTAGTGGTTACGGTGTGGTTATGCTGATAGTCACCCAAGCGGACGTGCCGCCAAGGTTGAATGCACGGACTCTGAGATAGAAGGTCGTGCCGCGAGCCACATTCCCCGTTCTGTACGTGATCGCGTTCGCGCCCAGCGTGGCAGTGCCCCCGATGGGAACGAAGTTCGGGTCGAGACTATACTGAACGGTGTAACCGGTATTGTTGGTGGCCACGTCTGTCCAGTTCAGCGTGATCCTAGCGTTGGTATTGTTTCGTATCGCAGCTGTAACAGTTACGTTCGTCGGCGCAGCCGGAAGGCTGGGTACGACCACCGTTGCTGTGTTGGTATAAGCCGATGAGATAGCACCGGCTACAGCCATAACACGATAGGCGTAGGTATTGCCAGCTGCTACAGTCGTGTCGACATAGGTAACACCGCCTGTGCCGTTCCGCGGACCTCGCGCTGCAATCTGGCTGAATGCCCCCCCGTTAACAGATCGCTCCATGATGAAGCCCGTTTCGATGGTGGAGTTATCTCTAAAGGTCAAACTTACCTGTGTGACTGCATTAAGTGTAGCAACCAGGTTGGTCGGGGCTAGAAGGATCACAGATACGCTGGCTGTGTTGGAATAAGCCGATGACAAAGCACCGGCTACAGCCTTAACACGGTAAGCGTAGGTATTGCCAACTGCTACAGTCGTGTCGAGATAGGTAACATTGCCTGTGCCAGCGTTTGCAGCCAGCGCAACGAGTTGAACAAATGCCCCCCCGTTAACAGATCGCTCCATGATGAAGACCGTTTCGATGTTGGAGTTATCTCTGAAGGTCAAGCTTACCTGCGAGCCTGCATTAAGTGTAGCAACCAGGTTGCTCGGCGCCACCGGTAGTCGAAGTACCACAGTCACCGTGTTCGAGTAAGCCGATGAAAGGGTTCCGTTCTTGGCATAAACACGGTAGGCATAGCTATTACTTGCGACCACGGTTGTGTCGAGATACGTGACGTTGCCGGTGCCTGTAAGTGGCCCTGGCGCTGCCAGTTGGGCAAATGCCCCACCGTTCACGGAGCGTTCGATCACGAAGCCCGTCTCGTTGGTGGCATTATCCATCCAAGTGAGTTGGATCTGCGGTCCTGCCTGAAGAACGGCAGCCAGATTTGTCGGCGCCGCCGGCGGTGTGGGGACGGGCGTCAGGATCGACGAAGTGTTAGACCAGGCGGAGTAGCTGATTGTGTTCTCAGCGCGGAGCCTGTAGTAGTAAGTGATTCCCAGTTCTACGGTGGTGTCCACAAACGCCGTCGCAGCCGGATCGGCCACGCTGAACTCCGCTACTCCCAGAGTGAAGTCAGCGTCAGTTGCTCGCTGGATCAGCAGGTTAGTAGCTGCGGGAACCGTGGAGTTGTTCGTCCACGCCAAGTCCACCGAGCCACCCCAGACGGCTGTCAGACTCGACGGGACGGCAGGCGAGACCAGGAAGTCAATCGGCCGCATCATCTCCATTTCCTCGTGGCTGAGGACGTGGCAGTGAAGCATGTACTCCCAGCCGTAGTTGTAGGGCGCGTTGCTGATGATCACCGGGCCATTCCCTGTGACAGGGTCCCAACTCTGCCAAGTCGCGCCCACCGGCATCGTTGGATCAAGTAAACGGACACTATCAGGAATCTTGAAGGGGATGTCAGGAGCATACGGTCGCATCGCAACTATCGTGTCTTCAAGCGGGCTGACTCTGATAGTTTCCTTCCAGCCAAGCTCGTTGGCGTCCGGCAGTCTGATCGCGCCGTCCCATCCGACACGGTTGACCAATTGAACGTTAAATAGGTGGAAGTGGATGGGATGGGTGTCCACGCCGTTGTGCGTGAATTTCCATATCTGGGTACCATCACCAAGAACGGGTGTTAACAGAGTCGCCGTCGTGTTGTTCACGAGAATCTCAGTGGACGGGTCCATGTAGGCCAACGGGCTGAAGGCCTGTGTCAGAGCATTGGTCCCAGGGACTTCGGTGCCCAGCTTGCCACTCATCCGTCCCCACTGGTCGTATACCCCACCCATCTCGTCATGGAGGGCTTTCCGGGCCATTGGGATTGAGAGCCGCGTGCCGTCGAGAGTCTCGAAGGGCAGTGAGGTGGTGGATATCCCGGAGTAGCCCCACCATGGCGAAGCTGCCGGAAAGAGTTTGTCGGGGTTTGTCCCGATCGGCCTTGTATAGGCCGAATCGTAGGCCGACTGCCCTACGAGTATCGGATCCTGTGCCCGCTCAAACACACCAGGATGCCCCGTCGCCGAGGCCCACTCGGTCTCAAGCGCGGTCTGACCGAGCCATGGGTCGACCACAGCGTCGGCGCGGACAATGATCTGCATGACCGTGCGCACGTTGGGACCGAAGCCCGGCAGAGTCGGCCAATGGCTGCCTGTATCGCGCATGTCGGGCATGCCGGTGTAGTAATCTTGGCGAGGGTCGAGCGCAGGGAACGCCACTGGAGCGTCGTTGTAGAGAATCAGGGTCTTGCCGGCATAGCCGGAGAAGTCAACAATGACGTCAGCGCGTTCCGCACACCCCAGGAGGAGTGAATGATCGATGACGTTGCCCATGTTGAATGTCGTCTGGTCCCAGTTCCAGGTAATCGGCCGGGCGGGAATCACCGCAGGCGCGGGAAGGAAGCCTCCCTCGGTGCCGATCTGGATCCAGTCGGGACCTTTCAGAGCAGGATCAGGCACGCCGCCTTCTCTTCCGTCCATCGGCCAGTCGTCAGGTAAGCTCCCGTCATTGCATGCCGGCACCATTTTGACCTCGGTCAACGGCGATGATCGCTGAGGGTCCGGAACCGATACA
>CAZJBP010000223.1:2964-5133 GCA_964544115.1 uncultured Victivallales bacterium
TACAGCCGGGTCGGCAACGTAGAACTGCAAGTTGAAGAATCTGTCGTTCGCCGCGTTTAGGATTCGGAAGCGGTAGGCCTTCGGATCCACAGTGAGCGTGGGATAGGCCGTTCCGTTGACGAGCGGGGTGTCGTTATAATGCTCCATCCCTACGGATGGGTCAGGCACGCCAGGCATGTACTTCGGCTCCCAAGGGCGCGTCGCAGGGCCGTCACTAAGGTACGGCACTCCGTTGGGATCGATATCGCCCGCGAACCAGGAATCGTAGTATGGGTTCGGCACTGGCCCGTGCTGGATATCCGTCACCGGTGGCCAGAACCAGGGACCATAATGCCAGCGGCCCATGGGAGCCATGCCGGAGAGGTCAGCCGGGTTTTGCGCCGGCATGTAAACGTGAGGGACCCAGAGGTCGCCGGTCTTGAAGTCGGGATAGCCGTTCCCGTCTCCATCAGCGCCGGTACCCCAGCGCCAGGTTGGATCGGTATCGCCGATTGTGGCGGCGTCCACGAATGTCTTGTCCTGGATGATCAACGGAATTTGCTCTGCCGGAATGTAGTTGCCGGCGACCAGCGCATCCTCTACTGGATCCTGAATCACATAGCCCGCTGCCTCGCCGACATAAACGTTGAGTCGGGTGATTCCATACACGTGGTCGTGGAAGAACATCAGACGGGAACTCTGCTGGTTAGTCCAATAGAAGGTCATGCCACCGGGACCGGGATCGGGCATATCGGGCACGTTGTAAGTGCTGGCGCCCGCCGGATAGGAAGTGGTCTCACCCGCGGGTGTGACCCACTGGTGGGGCGTGCCGTCACTGATCCACGGCGTTAGGCCGCCATGGAGATGCAGGGTACCGCGGTTCTGTGTATACCCCTCCATGTCCATGTGCAACCCCACGATTCCAGCCTTGGTCAATCTGTTCAAAGCCGGATCAGCAGGGCCGCCGGGGTCCGTGGCGAGAGTCACCTGAAACGTTGTCGCAGTCAGCCCTGCGGCCTTGATCATGTACATGCCATTGTAGGTAGGCGGTATGAAAGTATCGAGATGCACCATATCGCCAGCCATGAAACCGTGTGGCGTTTTGGTAGTGATAAGGACGGTAGAACCGCTTACCACATGCCCCGATTGGGCCGCCACCATTCCCTTTGGCCCCATTCCGGAGCCCATGACGGTTGTATCTACGGGTATGAAGAGGTTGCCGTCACTGCCAATGGGAAGCATGTTGGTAAACTTGATGCGAACGGGGCGGTCCTTTTGCGCGATGATGAGCGGTCCCAAATAATGGATCGGCGCCACATCTACGCCATTCTTGACCTGAACGTATCCACGCAACGTGGTTGAGGGCAGGTCCGAGTGCATTTTCTCAGTATACTGCCGCAGCTCGAGCTCGTAGTAGTCGGACCCGGGATATGCCAAAGTATCCGCAACCGCTACAGGGATGTACTGCCCCAGGTTGTTGGCGCCGGTGGGACCTAGCTTCGACAGCGTATCCACAAACTTCCTCAACGGCGGACTGTAAGCCCAGTTCGGCACCGTCGGGCTGAAGTAGTCGGGGACATCACCCTGGCCAATCTGCGGCTCGGGCGGAGGCGCGAATAGAGAACTAATTCCGCCTGCCTGTTGGCTACTTAAGATCGCTTCGCGGGCCGCCTTTACGCGGGCAACCGCGGCATTTCTTTGAGCTTGCGTCACTCTCTTTGACATCTTCTCGGCCACCGCCGCGCGGTTATGCCCCTGCTTCTGTGCCGCGCTTTGCGCCGGGGCAGCCATAGCCAATGAGACAACGGCCAACATCGAAAATAATGTCCCCTTCATAAGGGTAAGACGTCTTATATTCATTTCATCTCCCTCTTTCAAGTGCCGTCATGAGTGATGGATTTCAGAGACTTGCCTAATTAACAGCGATCTGATCAATCACAAATCACGGTCACGTTGGTATTTTGAATAGACCGGACTATTCATTTATTATAATATACGGTACATATTTAGTTTTGGCAAGTAATTTTGAAAAATAATTTAGAAAAGCTAAATATTCTGGTGTTTTGAGATTAGCTTGTTCACCGACACGCATATCCGGCATACTCTTAGGTTGAGAGGTGAGTGTGTGAAATGACAAGAAACGCGGAACCGGTGGAGATACTATCTGGGCTCTATTTGTTTGTTGATACT
>CAZJBP010000224.1:0-5086 GCA_964544115.1 uncultured Victivallales bacterium
CCATCATCGCCCGCGAGGCCAGCCCGAACACCGACAGAACGTCCTCTTCCGTGATCTTGCGCCCCTTGAACGAGATCAGCTGGTCCAGAGCGGACTCGGCGTCCCGCAGGCCGCCCTCGGCGCCGCGGGCCACCGCCAGCAGCGCGTCATCGTCCACCGCCACCTTCTCTTCCTTCGCCACCAGTCGCAGGCGCTCCACGATCTGCGCCGTCGGAATGCGCCGCAGGTCGAACCGCTGGCACCGGGAAATGATGGTCGCGAGCACCTTGTCCGGCTCGGTCGTGGCGAAGATGAACTTCACGTGCGGCGGCGGCTCCTCCAGAGTCTTCAGCAGCGCGTTGAACGCCGCGGTGCTGAGCATGTGAACCTCGTCGATGATGTAGACGCGGTACTTGCCGCGGGTGGGCATGAACTTGACGTTGTCCCGCAGGTCGCGCACCTGCTCCACGCCGTTGTTCGAGGCGCCGTCGATCTCCAGCACGTCCATGCTCGTGCCGTTGGCGATCTCGCGGCACGAGTCGCAGGCATCGCAGGGATTGAGCCCGTCGCCCTTCTGGCAGTTGAGGGCCTTTGCGAAGATGCGGGCGATGGAGGTCTTGCCGGTCCCCCGGGGCCCGACAAAGAGGTAGGCGTGCGCCAGGCGCTTGGCCTTCAGCGCGTTCTTCAGCGTCGCGACGACGTGCTCCTGGCCCACCACGTCGTCGAACTGCTGCGGCCGCCACTTGCGGGCTAGAACCTGATACTCCATCTCGCACCTTCCCGGAGCCTCGCGGCGCCTGTCCGGACCGCCCTGTCGTCGCCTTCAGGGCGCCGATCCAGTGATGCAGCATCCTGACCGTTTTCGGCCCGCGGTTCAAGGTCAATGGACTCGCCGGCGGAAACGCAGGCAACAGCCTACAGCCTATCAACCCACGTCCTGCGTCACCGGGCGGAGGCGAGCGCCCGGCGGATGGCCCGTTCGCGGCTCTCGATGCTTTCGCAGAGTCTGAACTGCACCAGGGCGCGGTTGAGGTTCTGCCCCTCGTAGCGGGTCTTGAAGTAGCGGTCCCCGGCTACGAAGTCGGCGAAGAAGCGCAGCCCGAGTTCGAAGGCCGTCAGGCGTATGCTGTCAAAGAGATAGCGCAGGTCCGATTCGGTCAGGAAGGCCTTCGCATGAACCATGTAGCCCCTCACGATCGCGTCGCACAGGTCCGTATCGAACACGATGTCGGACAGCTCCAGACACTCCTCGCCCGCCAGGTTGCAGCAGGAGCGCATGCAGTCGCCGAAGTCATAGTGGATCAGCCCGGGCTTCACGGTGTCGAGATCGATGATGGACGTGCCCTTGCCGGTCTCTTCATCAATCATGATGTTGGCCACCTTGGGGTCGCCGTGCACCGGTCGCAGCACGAGATCGCCTCGGGATCGCGCATTCTCAAGCACGGAGGCCCAGGCCCGGCGCTCGGCGATAAACTGGGCGGCGTAGCGCGCCTCGGCCGACAACCGGCTACGCTTCTCGGCCGTCGGATCGCCCATCGACCGGTCATACGCGGCCAGATAGCCCGGCGTCTCGTGAAAACCGGGCAGCGTATCGGTCAGGCTGCCCACGGGGATATCGCTGACCAGGCGCTGGAACTGCCCGAGGACCATGCCGGCCTCCTGAGCATGCTCCGGTCCCTGCACGGTGTCGTACGCCTTGGCCGACGCGATCAGGGAAATCGCCCGCCAGAACTCCCCGTCGGCATCGATGATGAAGTCCTCGCCCCCCTTGGTCGGAATGATGCGCGGCAGTTGCCAGATCCGGTCGGAGTCGGCGCTCTCCGCCTCGAGCCGCACATGCACGTGCTCCGTCACCACCCGCATGTTGTGCATCACATTCTCGGGCGACGTGAACACGCGGCGGTTGAGCCGCTGAAGGACGAACCTTTCTTCCGAAAAGGTCGTGCGGAAGACGGCCAGGTACGTGTCGTTAATGTTGCCGGAGCCGGTCGGAACCACCCGCACCATCCGCCCGGCCACACCGAACTGGGACGCAATCTCCGCAGCCTTCACCCGTCACCCCCACCCCATTGGCCCGCAGCCCTGCCACCGGAGCAGAGCCCGCCCCGGCGTACAAACAGTGCGTGGATAATACCCGAAACGCGGAGACGAGGCCAATGCAAAGAGACCACGGCGTTCACTTTTCAGCCATAAGCCGACTCTTGCCCGCTGGGCCGGTCGTGCAGTAGCGTAAGGCTATCAGCACGGACTAACAGCCTACAGCCTATCAACCTCCATCCTGCGGGACGCTATTGGCATCCACCCATGAATCAGACACTCGAGAATTCGCACCTGACGATCACCGTCAAACCGCGCGGCGCGGAACTGTGCAGCATCCGGAGCGCCGCCGGGACCGAATACATCTGGCAGGCCGATCCGGCCGTCTGGCCACGGCACGCGCCGGTGCTGTTCCCCATCGTCGGCCGGCTGGCCAATGATCGCTATTCGATCGATGGAAAGTCCTGGGAACTGAAGCAGCACGGCTTCGCGCGGGACATGGATTTTGAACTCGAGGAGAGGACCGCGAACTCGCTGCTGTACAGCCTGCTGCCCTCCGAGGCCACGCGGCGGCAGTACCCGTTCGAGTTCGTCCTGAGGATCCGATACGCGCTGGCCAAGAGCGGCCTCGAGATCGGCTACGAAGTGACCAACGCAGGAAGGACGGTCATGCCCTTTTCGATCGGTGCGCACCCTGGCTTCTCGCTGGCCCTCGAACCGGGCGACCGGATGGAAGACTACGACCTGCAGTTCGACAGGCCTGGGCCGATGGATACGCACCTCCTGAACGCGGACCATCTGGTTTCGGGAGAGACCGTGCGGGTGCTGGAGGCGGGATGCGACGCGATCTCCCTGCGCCGGGACCTGTTCGATCGCGACGCCCTGATCTTCCTGGGCGTAAGTTCGCACGCGGTCAGCCTGCGTTCCCGCCGGCACGGGCACGGCGTGGGGGTTGACTTCCCCGGGTTTCCCGACCTCGGCATCTGGTCCAAGCCCAGCGCGGCCTTCGTCTGCATAGAGCCCTGGCATGGCCATGCCGACCCGGCTCAGACGCCGGGATCGCTGATGGAAAAGCCCGGCATCATCCGGCTGGCGCCGGGCCGGGCCTTCGCCTGCTCCTACCGGGTTACGGTTCTGTAGGCCCAAGGCCCGCGAGGACGGGAGATGAGGCTCTTTTCCCCGCCGCGCCTCACTTGAACAGGACGGAGGCTTTCAGCACCGTATTCCACACCCCGTAGGCCAGTGGAATGCCCACCGCGGCCCACGCGAGGAAGATCAGGGCGGGGTGACTGGCGGAGCCGATGCCGGACCCGACCGTCGCGGAAGCGGCCCCGGCAGACGCGGCGCGGTCATGGGCCAGCTGCCGCTCCTTCGCGAGTTCCTCATCCGTCATGAAATGCTTCGCGGCAACCGGCCGGACCAGCAGGTTGCAGAGGAATCCCGCGACCAGCAGGCTGGCGAGAATATACATGGTGACATCGTAGGCCTGCGCTTTCGGCACCCCTCTGGCGATCTGGTTCTCCCGGATGTAATTCACGAGGACCGGGCCGAGGACGCCGGCCGTCGCCCACGCCGTCAGCAGGCGGCCGTGGATGGCGCCAACCATCTGCGTGCCGAACATGTCCGCCAGGTAGGCCGGGATCGTCGCGAAGCCCCCCCCGTACATGGAAAGGATGATACAGGCGAAGCCGACGAACAGGGCGAGGGACCCGGCCTTGCCCATGGAAGGGATCGACGCATAGAGGATGACTCCGAGCACAAAGAAGACCGCATAGGTGGCCTTGCGGCCGATGTAGTCCGAGAGCGATGCCCAGACAAACCGGCCGCCGATGTTGAACAGCGAGAGCAGGCCGGTGAATCCGGCCGCGATCGCGGCAATCTGCCCTTTCTGGGCGGCGCTCAGATCGTTGAAGGCGAGATCCAGGCCAATGAGTTTGCCTCCGAAGACCTCCTGTAACAGCGGAGACGCCATACCGATGATGCCGATACCCGCCGACACGTTGAGGCAGAGCACGCCCCAGATCAGCCAGAACTGTGGCGTCTTCCAGGCCTTGTTCAAGTGCACATGCCGGGTGGTGATCATGGAGCTGCGCGCGGCCCCGGCCGGCGGCGTCCATCCGGCCGGCTTCCACCCGACAGGCGGCACCCGGTAGCCCAGGGCGCCGGCCATCATGAACACGAAATAGATCGCCGCCAGAGCCAGAAAGGTTTCCCAGACGCCGACACTGCCGGGAGTGGCGAAGAACTTCATCAGGCGATCGGCCAGCGGCGCGCCGATCATGGCGCCGCCGCCGAAGCCCATGATCGCCATGCCGGTCGCCATGCCGCGCCGGTCCGGAAACCACTTGATCAGCGTGGAGACCGGCGAGATATAGCCCAGGCCCAGGCCAATGCCCCCGATAATGCCAGACCCGAGCCACAGCAGCCAGATCTGATGTACGTAAACGCCGAACGCGGAGATCACCAGCCCGCCGCACCAGCACAGCGCCGACACCACACCGGCCTTGCGCGGGCCCGCATGCTCGAGCCACCCTCCCCAAATCGCCGCCGAGGAACCCAGAAAGACGAAGAACAGCGTGTACATCCAGCCCAGGGTCGAGATCTTCCAGTCGTACGCAGTCGTGAAGATCTGCGCCAGGAAGCCCAGGTCGGCCGGAGCCGCGACGGGGGCGTCAATCCCGAGGGTCTTCGATAGCGGCAGCCAGAAGACGGAGAACCCGTAGGCCATCCCGATACACAGATGAATGGCCAGGGCGGCCGGGGGCACCAACCATCGGTTGAAGGCCGGGCCGGCGATTGTGCGCTCCTTGGACAGAAACCCGGGATAAGCCATCTTCACTAACCTCCTCTTCGCACCGCAGTCGAGGCCCCGCGGAGCCGATCATGCCTCTCCTCACCGGAACCCCGACCTAGCCGCGGCCGCGTCCCGGGACATGCATCCGCCGCAGGGGTTCACAGCCATACGAAAGGAGCGCGTTCAACAGGGTGTCCTGAGTGGTGCGCCTGGCGAGGATCGAACTCACAACCTTCAGCTCCGGAGGCTGACGCTCTATCCAATTGAGCTACAGGC
>CAZJBP010000225.1:0-2948 GCA_964544115.1 uncultured Victivallales bacterium
GCGACGTGCAGAAGTGCATTCGCACGGGCGATATCGAATCGGTGGGCGACGCGTCTCATCTGACGTTCTTCGAGATGCTGGGCAACTGGTCGCTTGGCGACTACTTCAAGGAAGAGGCCATCCGCTGGTCGTTCGAGTTCCTGACCTCCAAGGAATACCTGGGGTTCAGGCGCGAGCAGCTCCACGTGACCGTGTTCTGCGGGAACGAGACGGTGCCGATGGACGAGGAGGCGATTCGCATCTGGGAGAGCCTCGGCATTCCGCGCGACCGCATTTACGCGCTTCCCATGGAGGATAACTGGTGGGGGCCGGCCGGCGAGACCGGGCCGTGCGGGCCGGACACGGAGATGTTCATCGACACCGGAAAGGCGGCGTGCTCGAGCGCCTGCCGGCCTGGCTGCAAGTGCGGCAGGTTCTTCGAGATCTGGAACGACGTCTTCATGCAGTATCGGAAGACCGCCGAGGGCGCGTACGAGCCGCTGGGCCAGCGCAACGTGGACACCGGCATGGGCATCGAGAGAACGGTGGCGATGCTTCAGGGGCACACCTCGGTGTTTGAAACCGAGCTGTTTGCGCCGGTGTTCGCCGCGATCGAGGCGGGGTGCGGCCGGAAGGCCGACGCCGATGCGGCGACGACGCGCGCCTTCCGCGTGGTTGCTGACCATCTCCGCAGTTCTGTCTTCATTCTCGGGGACGAGCGCGGCGTAACGCCGAGCAACCTGGGCCAGGGCTATGTGCTGCGCCGCCTGATCCGGCGCGCAGTGCGCTACGCGATGCAGCTGGGGTTGTCAACGGGCTTCACGAAGCCGATTGCCACCAGCGTCATCGAAGGCTATCGGAAGAGCTATCCGGAGCTGGAGCGCAACGCGGCTCGGATCCTTGACGAGTTGACAGCGGAGGAGGCCCGCTTTGAGCAGACGCTCAGCCGCGGGACGGTTGAGCTGGGCAAGTCCCTGGAGCAGCTCAAGGCGCACGGCCAGACCGTGCTGTCGGGGCGCGTGGCGTTCCGGCTCTTCGATACCTACGGGTTCCCTGTGGAGTTCACCGAGGAGATCTGCGCCGAGCAGGGCCTGACCGTCGATCGCGAGGGGTTCACGACGGCGTTCGAGAAGCACCGCGAGGTTTCCAAGCAGGGAGTGGATAAGGCGTTCAAGGGCGGCCTGGCGGATCATTCGGACGCGACGACCAAGCTCCACACCGCCACGCACCTTCTGCACCGCAGCCTCCAAAAGGTTCTGGGCGACCACGTGAAGCAAAAGGGCTCGAACATCACGGCCGACCGGCTTCGATTCGACTTCGCGCACCCGGACAAGATGACCGCCGAGCAGATCGCGCAGGTCGAAGGCATTGTCAACGAGGTCATCGGCAAGGATCTGCCGGTTACCGTGGAAATGATGTCGGTTGAACAGGCCCAGTCCGGTGGCGCCACGGCCCTCTTCACGGCCAAGTATGGCGAGCAGGTCAAGGTCTACAGCATCGGCGACTTCTCGAAGGAGGTCTGCGGAGGGCCACACGTGAGCCGCACTGGCGAACTCGGCCGGTTCCGCATCCAGAAAGAGGAGTCCTCGAGCAGCGGCGTGCGCCGCATTCGTGCGGTGCTGGAGTAGGGGGCCGCTCTGGGCCCTGAGCGTCGTCCGGCGTTTCGAGATCCCTCGCCGTGCTCGGGATGACGCGGCCTGTGGGTGCGGCCACGATTCGTGCGCCCTTCCGCGCCGCTGGTCATCCCGTGCGTCAGCGAGGGATCTCATCCCGCAGCGAACAGCCCGCTGCCGCTTGCATCCGGCGCGTCAATCCGCTACACCATCGCCCATGGCAGCGCAACCTGAACGCATCCAGTGTCCCGCGTGCGGAGAGAACAGCGTCCTCAAGCGGCAGCCGATCTACGACGACAACTTCCGGAAAACGGGCGAGAAGCTGAGCTGTGCCGCCTGCGGGCACCGCTTCGCCGATGAAGCCGGGGTGGTCGCCAAGGCGCCCAAGCGGCCGTCGATCTTTGACGATGACGAGCCTGCGCCGGCGCTCAAGATCTTCGCCGAGGACGAGCGGCAGCGCTGCTGCCGGTACTGCCGCCACTACATCGTCAATCCCTTCACGCAGCGTTGCGCCTTCCACAACAAACTCGTTGAAGCCACCGACAGCTGCGATCGCTTCGACCGCAAACCCGACCCCGGGAAGACAGGAACTGGTTCATAGTCCTGAGTCACGACGAGACAACAGGGACAAGAGTAGGGACAAGTGACAGGTGAAGTGTCCTCCTGTGTCAGTGCCGGGGCGTGTAGATGTTTGGTTCTTTTCTGCATCTGCGCTCTCGGCATGGGTGCGTCATCGGCATTTACGATTGGCAAGGCCCGACTGACCTTTCGTGTGGTGAATGAAGACGGTCAACCCGTCCCGACCGCGTCAGTGCGCGGTTACTTCGAGAATCCTCGGGCAGCAGACTACGCCGGCGACATCTTCGACAAACGCACCGACCGGAACGGTGAGGCCGTTGCGAAGGGCGCAGTGTTTGGTTTTGTCGAGGGCTGGGTGCTCTGCGACAGACACTACAAGACCAGTTACAGGTTCGCGAACCCTCACGCGCCCAAGTCTGCGGGTCAACCGAACGCATGGCCTGAATGGGTGGCCACCAACACCGTTGTCCTCAAACGCATCCGCAACCCGGTGCCGATGTATGTGAAGAAGATCGATGGGCCGTTTCCCGCAAGGGATGTGTTTGTGGGATATGATATGGTGACTGGCGACTGGATGCCGCCGTATGGACGTGGACGGGAGACGGACATGGAAGTCCGCTATTCGCAGATCGTGATCAGCACGAATCGGCTAGGCGACCCGATGGAATCCGATGGTACTTTGGTTCTCAGATTCTCCCGCGACGGAGACGGCATTCTTCAATCGTTCCTCGACACGACATCGGGTAGTGCATACCAAACACTCTATGCAGCACCTGC
>CAZJBP010000225.1:2958-5072 GCA_964544115.1 uncultured Victivallales bacterium
CATATCGTCGACGTCGAACCATTGGGCGTCCTCTTGAAACCAATTCGGACCCAAACCACAGTCACTACTTCCGAGTGCGAACGGTCAGAGACGGCAACGGGAACATTATCAAAGCAATGTACGGCAAGTTCATGGGTAGCATGTCCGCACAACGCCTTTACTACCTCAACCCCGATGGCACAAGAAATGTGGAATTCGACCCGGAACGCAATTGTTTTGGAGACGACAAAAGAGAAGTGGGTTCGTTTGCCCCATGACCACGGAGACGCGCGGCGCATCTCCACGAGAAGGCGGCTTGGGGTATTCACGCTCTCTTCCTTCCTGAAATTCTGGTCTGGATTCGTCGTCGTCGTTTCGGCTAGGGTCGCGGGGCGGTTGTCCGGACAGGGGCAGGGGGGGGGCGATGCTGGCGACGGTTTACTCGGGGGCAGTGTACGGGGTTGACGCGTACGGGGTGGAGATCGAGGTCAACGCGGCGCCGGCGGGCGATCCGCAGGTCGTGATCGTCGGCCTGCCTGATGTGGCGGTGCGCGAGAGCAAGGACCGTGTCTGGACGGCGCTGATCAACTCCGGCTTCCGCGTGCACAACGGCCGCACGACGATCAACCTTGCCCCGGCAGACAAGAAGAAGGAAGGGCCGATCTTCGACCTGCCGATCGCGGTGGGGATGATCGCCTCGCAGGGGGAG
Organism: uncultured Victivallales bacterium; assembly: GCA_964544115.1. Lineage (GTDB taxonomy): Bacteria > Verrucomicrobiota > Kiritimatiellia > UBA8416 > JADHWI01 > CAZJBP01. The sequence continues at coordinate 3,647 of CAZJBP010000225.1, forward strand.
GAGATCGACCCGGAGCGGCTGTCGGACTTCGCGCTGGTCGGCGAATTGGCCCTCAGCGGCGAAGTGCGGCGGGTGCGGGGCGTGCTGCCCATTGCCATGTGCGCGCGGGATGAAGGTCGGCGTGGCATCCTGGTGTCCTCGGAGAACGCCGAGGAAGCGGCGGTGGTCGACGGCCTGGACGTGTACCCGGTGCGCACGCTGCGCGAGGCGGCGGACTTCCTCGCGGGTCACCTCGACATTCAGCCGCTGAAGCTCGACCTGAACCGCGTCTTCGCCGACGGCCGAGAGTGCCACGAGGACTACGCCGACGTGAAGGGCCAGGAGCAGGCCCGCCGCGCCATCGAGGTCGCCGTCACCGGCGGCCACAATTTATTGATGATTGGCCCGCCGGGGACCGGGAAATCGATGCTGGCCAAGCGCATGCCCTCGATTCTTCCCGAGATGACGATCGAGGAAGCCCTGGAGACCACCAAAATTCACAGCATCGCCGGCACGCTCAAGGCGCACCACGCTCTTGTGGCCCGGCGACCGTTCCGGGCGCCGCATCACACGATCTCCGACGCGGGGCTTCTGGGCGGCGGGTCGCATCCGCTGCCGGGTGAGGTGAGCCTCTCCCACCGCGGCGTGCTCTTTCTGGACGAACTGCCCGAGTTCCACCGGAACGTGCTGGAGGTGCTGCGCCAGCCGCTGGAGGACGGGCGCGTGACCATCTCGCGGGCGGCGGCCACGGTGACGTTCCCGTGCCAGTTCATGCTCGTTGCGGCGATGAACCCGTGTCCGTGCGGATATTACGGCGACGTCAAGCGCGAGTGCCGCTGCTCCCACAACCAGATCACGAACTACCGCAACCGGATCTCGGGGCCGCTGCTGGACCGGATCGACATCCACGTGGAGGTGCCGGCCGTCAATTACCAGGAACTGACCAGCCTGACGCCCGGCGAGTCTTCCGCGCTGATGCGCGAGAGAATCGTGCGCGCCCGGGCTCGGCAGCGCGAGCGGTTCCGGCGCCACGGCCGCACGCCCTGCAATGCCGGCATGGGCGCGCGCGAGGTGCAGGCTCACTGCACGCTGTCGGGAGATGCGCGCGAGCTGATGCGCGTGGCGATGACGGACCTGAACTTCAGCGCGCGGGCCTACGACCGTATCCTCAAGGTGTCCCGCACCATTGCGGACATGGGCGACCAGGACGTGATCCAGGCCCAGCACGTCAGCGAGGCCATCCAGTACCGCGCCCTCGACCGCCAGAACTGGGTCTGACGGGGGTACAGCGCGGGCCACGAACGCGCTGCGGCGAACCAGCAGGCTCGTAGCGCCTGCTGTACCCCGATCTCCGGTTCAAGGCGAAACGACTGCGCGCGTCTGACGCGGGCGCATCTGTGTTTCATTGCATGTTGCGTCCCCGCGCGGGCCTGCGCCTCGGAGAGGC
>CAZJBP010000226.1:0-5006 GCA_964544115.1 uncultured Victivallales bacterium
AAGGCGGCCGCCTCGAACTCCGGCACCATCTGGCCGCGCCGGAAGACGCCAAGAACGCCGCCACGGGCTGCGCTGGGACACTGGGAGTTCTCGCGTGCCAACTGGGAGAAATCCCCGCCGGCGAGGATCTTGCCCCTAATCTGCTCAAGCTTCGCCCGTTTGACCTTCTTCGCGGCCGGGCTGTCGCCCGGTTCCACTTTGATCAGGATGTGGCTGGCGGCGACCGTCTCCGGGGTTTTCAGGTCGGGGTGGGCGGCCACGAAATCTGCCACGTCCTTATCGGTCGCGACCGGATTCTGAGGAAGCGCAGCCTCAAAGAGCTTGTTGATGCGGGTGCCGACCAGGACCTCCTCCCGCATGCGCGCTTCGCCCATCGAGCTCTCTTTCATGACCTGCTCAACGTTCTTCCCCTCGGGCAACTGCTGCTGGATGCGGGAAAATGCGTTGGATGCCTCCCGGGCGTCGATCGTGATGCCGCGGCGATCGGCTTCCTCCAGCAAAAGCGTTCGCATGACGAATTGCTCTGAGATGGCCTGAAGCAACTCGGGCTGACGGCGCGCCCACTCGTCCGGCGGCAGCTTACGGCTGGCATCGGCAAACCGCTCGGCCACCTCGCGCTTGGCCTGTCCCAAGGTCAGCTCCTTGCCGTTGACCCTCGCCAGCACCGTTCCGACGGGCAGGGTGGCGATGTTGGTGGGCAGAGAGGGGGCCTGCTCGAACGCCGAGGCCGGCGCGGGCCCGGCATCCGTGGCGGCCGGTTTGTGCCGGCACCCTGCGGCTGCGAGGACAGTGAGAACGACGGTTGCCGCCAGAGGGCTGCGCATGATTTAGATCCTCCCCAACGCCTTGGCCCGGGCGCCGACTGCGTCAAGCGCGAGGGATCGGCTTACAACGACCGTATCGGCCAAGGACGCCAAGAGGGTATCAAAGAGGGATTCAAAAGCAAGGGTCTGCTCGCCCGAGCATACCACGCGCTGCGCCTGGCGGGGCTCGGACGTGGCGCGCCAGGCGCGAAGCATGGCGATAAGGTCCGCGTTCAGCGCGATGCCGGCCGCACGGGCGCCGACAGAGCGGGCGCAGGCGGGGCAGACCACCGCGTTGCGACTCGAGACGTAGACGCAGGCCCCCGACGGTTGCAGCGTCCGCCCGCAATCACAGCAGTCGGTCCCGATGGGCGGGGCCAGGCCGATGGCGGTGAGCACCTGAAGTTCGTACCAGAAGAAGAGCGATGCCCGCGGCGATTCGTCGGTCACCGCGTCGAGGACACTGTCCAGGAGCCCGAACAGGTCGCTCTGGCAGGCACCGGCGTAGGTCAGGCGCGACGCGAGGTCGCAGGCATACGAGGCAAAGGCGGCTGAATCCCAGCGGCGCCTGAGCGCAATGCGCGGCTTCAGCGGGCAGCACTCCCGGGCGATGTGGACTCCGCCCCGCTCTCGGGTGTAGAAGACCAGTTCGCAGGTGTAGAAGAGGTCGTATTGGCCCAGGAAGGCGCTGCGCGGGCGCAAGGCGCCCTTGACGACAGTGGCGATGCGGCCGTGGCCCGGAGTCAGCCAGGAGACGATGTGGGAGGTCTCCGAGAAGGGATGCACCCGCAGGACGATGGCTTGGGTGGTTTCAAGCATGGGCCCTCCCCGCGTCGAACCGGGCTTGAGGATGTGTCGCCGATCGGGTCAAAGGGGGCCTCGCGGGGTTGTAACCCACCCCGCCAAGATTCCCTGCCGCCCGGCCCACCGCACCCAGCGCAGGTCGCGCCGGCGCATGGAAGCCCGGCCCTGCGGGGTCGCGTCGTCGCCGCCGCGCAGGTGGTCGATGCCGTGGGCCAGATACAGGGCCAGCTCGCGCGCCACCGCATCGTCTGGCCGGGTGGCCCGCCGCTGGTACAGCGCGGCGACCCGGCACGCTTGCTCCACGTTGATGAACACGTCGGCCACGCCGTCGCCCGCGCCCTCTCCGGGCAGGGGGGCGTAGTCCAGGCTGATCACGTCCGTGACGACGTCCTCGCCGAAATGCGCCTGTTTCAGGGCGCGCATCTCGGCATCCCGGGTCAGGACAACCGTCACACGGGCGAAGGCGATCACCGGCGGCCCGGGCCGCGTCAGGAACGCCTGCGCGAGCGCTTCAGCCTTCCGCCGGTTCATCGTCAGCAGCTTCTGCCGGTTCATCAGGTCGATCTTCATCGCGAGGGTAGGGGATCCGTCCGTGGTGCATGCTCGACAGCGAGCCCACCAGCGAACGCCGTATCCGGGAGAGGTCGGAAAAGGTCAGGGGGGCGTCGTCAAACTGACCATCCTGGATCTTGCGGAGCACGATTTCGTCCACCAGGTCCTCGAGGCTTGCCGGAGAGAACTTCTCAAGGGTGCGGGCAGCCGCTTCGACGCCGTCGGCCAGCGCGACGATAATCGATTCGCACGAGGTAGGCCTGGGCCCAGGGTAGCGGAAGGCGGCGTCGCTCAGCGCCTGGGGCCGACCCGCCGCGCCCGCGGCCCACGGGCGTTCGAGCTCCAGTTCGAGCTGCGTCTTGGCCTTGTGGTGGAACCACGAAAGGACGCTGGTGCCGTGGTGCTCGCGGATGATGCACTGGATCTCATACGGCAGCTTATGTCGCACGGCCAGGGTGAGCCCCTCCTTCACGTGGGACGTGATGATCAGCGTGCTCATGCTGGGTGGCAGCTTGTCGTGCGGGTTCCCGGAGCAGTCCTGATTCTCGACAAAGAAGGCCGGCTTGGTGAGCTTGCCAATGTCGTGGAAATAGGCGGCCACGCGGGTCAGGAGCGAGTTTGCGCCGCACGCGTCGGCCGCGGCGCTGGCCAGGTTGGCCACGATGAGGCTGTGATGGTACGTGCCGGGGGCCTCCAGGGCCAGGCGCTGAAGCACCGGGTGACCCAGGTCGGTGAGTTCCAGCAGCGTGATATCCGACGTCACGCGGAAGGTCGATTCCAGCAGCGGCAGGACGAAGAGGGCCACCCAGGCCGACACGAAACCGCTGAACAGGCAGGCGGAGGCCTGGTGGACGGCGGCCATGGCGTCAGCGGACGCCCAGTCCGTGGCCGCTGCGGCGAACACTCCGATCGTTTGCGCGACGCCGGCGGCAAGGGCCATCCTGACCACTCGCGAGCGGGTTCGCGCGCGGTAGACCGTGGAGGCGACCACGAACGTGGAGACCAACCCGCAGGCGCCGGCCAGCGACGCCTGCTCCGGCGGCAGCATCAGCAGCGCCGCGAGGGTTGTCCACATCCCGGCGGCTACGCCCGCCCGGTTCCCCAGCAGCAAGGTGGCCAGAATCGGCCCCAGCGCGTAAGGGAGGAGGAAGGGCGCGAGCAGCGGCGACTCGGTGGCCCACAGGGAGGCCAGCCACAAGGTGCCCCGGCTGAGCAGGGCGCTGAGGATCCCGATCGCGCCCAGCAGCGCCAGACGCGACGTTTCCTCGGCCACGTGCGGGGCCGCAATCGCCAGCAGCAGGCCGGTTGCGCAGAGGCCGGCGAGGAGGAGAACCGCGTGGGTTGAAAGCAGCAGCCAGTTCTCGGGGCTCCACGGGCGGCTCACCAGCAGGTCGGTATCCACGCAGGCCAGGGCCACGCCCCAGAGCAGCAGGCCGATCCCCGCGCGCACCCACCACCGCTGCAGCAGGGGCACGCTGGACCGGGACTCCCTGAGTGCGTTCCGCACGCGGTCCCGCACCCGCTGGGTCCGGATTCTTGAGATGCTAGGCTTCATGGCTCTGGCGAAGCCCCCCATAATACCATCCTCCGGCCCCGTGCCAAGGACTCGATTCCGGCTGTCGTGTTGCATGTTGGGCCGGGACGGTCTATCCTCCCCCGGTCATGGGCGGTTCTGCCTTACAGCTGTTTTTCGGCACCGACGATTACATGGTGTCCACCTCGGCCAGGGCGCTGCTGGACACCTGGCTGCCGGCTGCGGACCGGACCCTGAAGCTCGAGTCCGTCGACGGATCGGTCGACAGTGTTTCGGCGGCAACGGCCAGCCTGGACTCCTGCGTAAGCGCCCTGCGGACCCTGGGTTTCTTCAGCGCCGAGAAGGTGGTGTGGCTGCGGGACGTGGCGTTCCTGGGCGAATCGCCCGCAGGCCGCTCGGAGAACGTGAAGGCCAAGGTCCGGGCGCTCTGCGATATCGCCGCCGCGGGGCTCCCCGACGGGGTTCGCCTGCTGGTGACGGCCCGCAAGATCCACAAGCTGAATCCCTTCTACAAGACCTGCCAGAAGCACGGCGAGGTCCACGAGCACAGCATTCCTGATCGCCCGCGCGACGCGGAGAAGTACGCGCGGGAGGCGCTCCACCGGCTGGCCCGCGACCTGAACGCCAAACTGGCGGGCGATGCGGGCGATGTCCTGGTGGCCCGCGTCGGAACGCAGACGGGGATCCTGGCGTCTGAACTGGAGAAGCTCTATCTGTACGTTGGCGGAAAGCGTGCGATTACCTCCGCGGATGTGCGCGCGGTGTCCGCAGCGTCCGGCGAGGCGGATGCGTGGGAGCTTGCCGATGCGTTTGGAAACCGCAACCTGTCCACCTGCCTGGGGTTGTCGCGCCGGCTCCTTTTCCAGAAGGCCAGCGCCCAGGGGCTCCTCAGGATTCTCGAGATGAAGATCCGCGAACTCGCCGTGTTCCGCGCGGCGCAGGACCGGCGCTGGTATGCGCGCAAGGGGCGAGGCGGAGGGGAGTGGGCTGCCCTGCCGGAGGCTGTGGAAGGGCTTTTTGGACAGGCCTTCAAACGCGATCCACGGTCGCTGCACCCCTACCGGGCGTCGCTGGTGGCGGAACAGGCCGTCAAGTTCCCGCCGCGCGAACTGCGCCGCTGTCAGGAGCGGGTGCTGGCGGCTCACGAATCGCTGGTGTCGAGCTCGATTCCCGATGGTGTCGTGATGGAGCTGACGCTCATCGAATGCCTGTCTTGACATAGCTCACGCCGTGCATAGACTATGCCCCCTGTTGTCGCGCCAACGTAGCTCAGTCGGTAGAGCAGCTCACTCGTAATGAGCAGGTCGTCCGTT
>CAZJBP010000227.1:0-4976 GCA_964544115.1 uncultured Victivallales bacterium
GCGTATGTGGAGGCCCAAAAGCGATCTGCCCCGATCCACCAGGGCAAGATCGGGCCTTCGGTTTTACAGCCCTAAGTTGGGCAGGTGGGTGAGCCGCGATCCGATTGGGGAGAAGGGGGGCTGGAACCTATCTGCCTTTCTCAGAAACAGACCCTCAGATGCTGTCGATCCTGACGGTCTGCTTGACTACGCTCACACGTCCGCGACCGTTTCATTTGATAGAACGACCTATGCGGCGAGCACGATCGGTGGGTCCTTCATCCCGGGTGCTTTCACCGGCGGAACATCGCCATCGCTGGTCCCGTTTTCAGAATGGAGTCGCGATGTTAATGTCTTCGACTGCAGTTGTGGCTATGAGTGCTATACCTACGCGCCGCATTTCTTTCGGGTGACGACGTTCCAGACTCTGCTTGTGCCCGTACCGGGGGATGCCTATTCAGCTGCTATTGCAGGCCACGTAAACGGGCACGAGGCTAGGCGATTGCTAGCCAGGACCAATGCGAACGGGATTCTGCAGCAGGCGGAGCAAAAGATATGGGCTCTGTGGTATACGGGAATCACTGAGGCCGATTGCCTGGGGAAACTCAGCACTGGCGTCACCAGACTGCAACTTGCAGCAAAGGACCAATGGATTAGTTTCAACACCTACCATCAGGGGAAGATAAACATTGAGAACAGCCCCGGGAATCAGGTCTTCACGTTTGAGGGCAGTGGAGGAACGGCCGTCCTGAAGACGTTCGCTTACGTGACGACGTGGACGGTGCCTACGACTTCCTTCTCATTGCCCGCCGATTTGATGCCGAATGAGCAATGCAGATAAGTGCCGGTTTGCTGTTGTGTGTTGGGGGGGGGGGGCGCGATGCAACGTGTGGGGCAGGCACAAGCCGTCGGTGCGTTCCTCCTTGCGGCTGTGCTTCTTGTGCTTGTCCCTGGTTGCACCGACAATGATACGGTGAGAACACCCATGCGAGGAGTATTGACCATTGCGGCGGGGTCCCGCGGCAAGATCATTATTCGCTACGACCGAAGAGGCGACTGCGCGTCCGCCATCTACTTGCTCGGACCGGGATCGAGTACAAACGCAATCACACTGGCCGAGGGTTGCCCTGCAAAGCTCGTCCTTACCGTAGGTAAAGGGGGAGAGGTGTTGGGACTGAATCTCGGTGGCGCGGACTTCAGCATATTCGCCATCTCAGGCACCGAACACCGTGTCATGCATGATGGGAAGGAGGAACCGCTAGTGAGGGTCTGGGAGGACCTCTGCGGCTCGAATAGCAGTTTCGTGATTACGAGAGATCAAGGGGCGAGATAGCTGACTGCCTTACTGTTACCGGCCGCCTCCCGGTCGTAGGCTTGGCCCTCCTTTTCGCCGGCCGGTAGCTTCTTGGCCCTGTTGCCTGCTTTTGGCTTTGCCTGCCAGTCCAGCCGGCTGTTGTCTTCCCGCATGGTCGCCCTGGCCCAACCCCAGTCCTGTAGCCGCCCCCGGCTCCGCCGGGGGCGCTTTCGGGACTGGGGTTGGGCCAGGGCGACCATAGTCTTAGTGTATCTTCGCCTCACCGCCACCCGAACCCCACCGTGCAATGGCAAGTTGTTCATGATGGCTGAGGCAGGTCCCCATGGGGCACCAATTCCTCGGTCAAGATCAGCAACGGAACGAAGAAATGCGTCCAAAGGTTGCTCCGATACGCGTCACATCTGCCCGATCTTGCCCAGGTGGATCGGGGCAGATCGCTTTCGGGCCTACACATACGCCGCCGGGGGCGGCGACGGGACTGGGGTTGGGCCAGGGCGACCATGCGGGAAGACAACAGCCGGCTGGACTGGCAAGCAAAGACAAAAGCAGGCGACGAGATCAAGACGGGCCACGCCCGTCGCTGGTCTGGGAAGTAAGCGCGGCTGCTTGAGCATGATACCCGACGAAAGGCCGGTGGCAGCCGCAGGCGTCAGAACGCTGCGGCGCCAATTTGGGCGGATCTACGATCAGACATCGGTCGGCGACACGGAGCGCCAATTACAGGAAGATCGCGGCAACGCCGTCCGAATCCTTCGGTAACAATTCGGCAAGAAGTACAATAGTAATTCGGCGCTCAACACCTACCTGCGCTCAACGTCCTCCCTGAATTGCTCGCGGATCACCTGCTGGATCACGGAGCAACCCTGCTTCAGCGTCCATTCTAACCGACATCTGCGTTCGTGGAGGCCTGCCCCGCCATATTCCATGCTTGTCCAACCAACAACCGCGATTGCCTCTAAGACAGACTCCGAGTTGCGGCATTGTTCTAAAGTCGCAATTCACTTGGGCTATGTTATTGTCGGCGACACTCAGTGTCCTTAACTTGGTTAGATTGGTGATTCCGCTTGGGATTGCCTGCAACCTATTGCCATTCATATAGAGGGCAACGAGGTTCGTGAGAAGCAGAAGGCTGGGCGGCAGTTGTGCCAGATTGTTGTTGTCTAGATTGAGACTTTGAAGTTGCCCCAGATCAGAGATCTCTGAAGGGAGGTTTGATATCGCGTTTCCGTTTAGCCACAACGTATGAACGTTTGTCATCCGCATGACAACGCCTGGCAGTGTCCGTAGACCAGAATTGCTGAGATCCAGAGCACGAACCCGTTGTGGTTCTGCCGCGGCGTCATCAATGTGCCTGAAGTATCCCTCCTCCCATATACTGAACTTGCGATCCATGTAGTCAACTCGGCACCACAACCTCCCGACAAAGGGAGGGGACACGAGATAGATCACGTACATGTAACAGAGTACGCAACCGACGATCATCATCCGGCGCGTTGTGAAAAGAGCGTTCATAATGATCATGGGGAGCGAAGGGCAATGACTCCAGTTGGATCAGAGGAAAGCAAAGGACAATCGATGAATGTCAAATTCATTCCTTTTGGTTGCCAGATCGGCTTTTCTTCGGCGCTACAGCACAGTAGATCAAAGTAGATCTGAACAGATTCCCCTCCTCTGCTTGCGTCGTCAACAACATCTGCATCGACAACTGGTGAGATGCCCAATTCATATGCAAGTCGCGTTGACATGAGTGGTCCCAGGGTGAAACGGGTCAACGGCCAACCTGAATCAACATAGCCAGTGTACCCTGGTGGGGTCACCATGCCCAGCCAGAATTGAACGTAAGAGTACGGCCGCAATTGCCATGTGATGAGCCCCCCGAGGAGTGAGTAATTCATTGTCCTATAGTCGCCTCTGCCATGGATACGAGCACTACTAATGTTATACACCTCACCATTTATGGGAAAGAGATGTGTTTCAAGTCCGACTCCATCAACACGAGTAATTGGGCAGTTGTCAAATGCGACATAAGAGTTGCCAAGTCCCTGGTGTTGCGTGGAATCCGATGCCTTCTCATGGGTTAAGAGAAACATGCTCCCTTGTTCAGATAGCGGATCCCGGTTCACCCACCTCCCCAACTTAGGGCTGTAGAACCGATAGCCCGATCTTGCCCAGGTGGATCGGGGCAGATCGCTTTTGGGCCTCCACATACGCCGACGTGGGCGGCTCGGCGACTGGGGTTGGGCCAGGGCGACCATGTCAGGAGACTACAGCCGGCCGGCCTGGCAGGCAAAGCCAAAAGCTGGCGACATGCACCATAGGCGGCGCAAGACGTCGTGGGGCTGCGACGTCGGCGCGGGAGCCCCATCATCTGGTCGTTAGCGCACACTTCCGAAACAGCGCCTGATGATCGGCTATTGAACAGGTTGGACATACCCCCAGAGCGTTCACGCGCACCACACCGCCCGCCGGACAGTGCGTATAGACGGCAAGGTCGGGGATGGCCACATATCCCTGCAGGTCAGACACGGGAACGGCACGCCCTACGTCGTCAGGATGGTCCACCAGGTACTTGTTCTTAGCCTGGAATATCACTCTTAGCCCCAGCGCACACCTGAGCGACATCTCGTCCTGTGACGATACGCGAACGAAGTGTGCGTACATCCACAAGATGCCGACGAGCACATTCACCACCGCCAGCACCGCGACAGGGCCAATAATCCACTTCGACTTCATAGGGAGTAACCCAAAGCGGCACCTTCGCCACGGTTTCACGAGGCTCTTGTCTTGCCCTCTAAGGCTGGCCAATCCGAAAAGGCCAAAAAGAAGAGCAAGACAACGTTGGCGATTGGCACGAGAGCCCAGAGAGACAAGTAACCTGAGAAACCCGCTTTCTTGCAGATGCGCCAGAGCGGCAGAACCGTTAAAGCTAAACCACCACCAACGAGCCCAACCAGTATCAGCATCTCAAGCACTATGGCCATATGCACCCTTTGTCTCTTGTCTGGAGCCCTTCGATCCCCATCACTCCCGCAAGGCGTTCATAAGGTTGGGAAGTACCAGTAACCCCACGTCCACGTCAGACCAACGGAGAAACTGGCGAAGGTCGGTGGCCCAGATGCTGTCCAGTACTGTTGCGGCATATCGTAGACTGACCAACCCCAGCCAAAAGGCCCAATTATTAACGCAGCGGAAGCGTACCGACCGAAGCCGACATGGTCATCCCATGAGATACAACTGGTCGTGAAACTCTTTGTATCGACCCCTCTCACTAGTGAGCCTGGTATCTTTGCCGGCAACGACACCCCCACCCCGACATAGTCATAGTGTCGCCCAATTTCAGACATTCTACAGGAGGTGAGATCGGCCATTAGGTAACAATGAACTCCCGCCACCACAGGCACCCCACCAAAAGACAACGACCCGTCACACACGACACTCCACCTATCACACTCGTCGCATGGACAGTTTGCGACCTCCAATCCGTACGCGTCAAAGTTGCCCATGGGACTGTTTCTGACGAATAGATACAGGTTCGCTTCGTCCACGGAACCACCCTCTAAGCCGGCCCAATGTGCCCACATCGGGAGTACGGCAGATGACGGCACCGAACGGTCGGAGTCCTCCCCGACCGGGTCCCTGTTCACCCACCGCCCCAACTTAGCGCTGTAAAACCCAAGGCCCC
>CAZJBP010000228.1:0-1252 GCA_964544115.1 uncultured Victivallales bacterium
CCGGTCACCTTCGCCAGTTCCAGGTCGAGGACCTTCGAGACGTCATCGCGCGTGAGCTGCCGGAACACCACGACGTCGTCGATGCGGTTCAGGAACTCCGGCTTGAATGCCCGCTTGGCTTCCTCGAGCATGATGTGACGCATCTGCTCGTACTCGCCCTTCTGGGTCGGCGCCGTGAACCCCAGGCCCCCACCCCGCTTCGCCGCGTCCACGCCGAGGTTCGAGGTGAGGATGATCACCGTGTTGCGGAAGTCCACCTGGCGGCCAAGGCTGTCGGTCAGCTTGCCTTCCTCCAGCACCTGCAACAGCATGTGCATGACATCCGGATGCGCCTTCTCCACCTCGTCGAACAGCACCACGGAGTACGGGCGGCGGCGAACCTTCTCGGTCAGCTGCCCGCCTTCCTCGTGCCCCACGTAGCCCGGGGGGGATCCGACGAGCCGCGAAACGGTGAACTTCTCCATGTACTCCGACATGTCCAACTGGATGAGGGCATCGGAGTCCCCGAACATGAACTCCGCCAACGCCTTCGCCAGCAAGGTCTTGCCAACGCCCGTCGGACCCAGGAAGACAAAGGAGCCAATCGGACGCCGCGGATCCTTGAGGTCGGCGCGCGAGCGCCTCAGGGCGCGCGAGATGGCGCTGACCGCCTCGTCCTGACCGACGACCGTTGCCGCCAGCGCTTTTTCCATCTCCAGCAGACGGGCAAGCTCTTCGCCCTCCATGCGCTTGAGCGGCACCCCCGTGGTGGAGGAGATGACGCTCAGGATATCCTCGGTCGTCACGGTGATGATCCGCTTGGCGTTTTCCTCCTGCCAGGCCTTCACCTCTTTTTCCATCTCCTCGCGCATGCGAGTTTCCTCGTCGCGCTGCCTGGCCGCCTCCTCGAAATTCTGCTCCTTGATCGCCCCTTCCTTGCGCTGGCGCACCTGTTCGATGGCCGATTCCTTCGCGCGCAGACCGGGTGAGCGGGTCGTGGCCTGGATGCGCACGCGCGACCCCGCCTCGTCGATCGTGTCGATCGCCTTGTCGGGCAGGAAGCGGCCGGTGATGTAGCGATCGGACAGGGTCGCGGCCGATTCCAGCGCGTCGGGAGTGTACTTCACCCGGTGGTGCGCCTCGTAGCGCTCGCTGATGCCCCTGAGGATCTGGATGGTCTGCTCGACCGACGGCTGGTCAACGCGCACCGGCTGAAAGCGCCGCTCCAGCGCCGAGTCCTTCTCAATGAACTTGCGGTACTCGTTGAGCGTCG
>CAZJBP010000228.1:1262-4960 GCA_964544115.1 uncultured Victivallales bacterium
CGTCGCCCCGACGCACTGCAGTTCGCCCCGCGCAAGGGCGGGCTTGATGATGTTCGAGGCGTCCATGGCGCCCTCGGCCGAACCGGCGCCGACGATCGTGTGCAGCTCGTCAATGAACAGGATGATATTGCCGGCGTGCCGGATCTCGTCCATGACCGCCTTGATGCGCTCCTCAAACTGCCCGCGGTACTTGGTCCCCGCGATCATCAGGGCCATGTCGAGCGTGACCACGCGGCGGTTCAGCATGGTCTCCGGCACGTCGCCATGGATGATGGCTCGGGCCAGACCCTCGACCACGGCGGTCTTGCCGACCCCGGCTTCGCCCAGCAGGACGGGGTTGTTCTTGCTGCGACGGCAGAGGATCTGGATTACGCGCTGCAGCTCCTTCTCGCGTCCGATCACCGGGTCGATCTGCCCCTTGCGGGCCAGTTCGGTCAGGTCGCGCCCGAAGGTGCTGAGCGCGGGGGTCTTGCTCTTCGCCGCCTTCTTCGGCGCCGGGGGCGCATCCGGCGGCGCCTCCTCATCCGCCGGACCGGGCTCGAAATCGGGATCCAGCTCCTTCATGATCTCGTTCATGGCCGACTCGACGTCCACGTCGAGGTTCGCCAGCACCTGGGCGGCCACGCCCTCCCCCTCCCGCAGCAGTCCGAGCAGGAGATGCTCGGTGCCGATGTAGGGATTGCCCAACTGCTGGGCCTCCGAGGAGGCCAGCTGCAGCACCTTCTTGCAGCGCGGTGTGAGCGGGATATTGCCGACCGTCTTCGTCTCCGGCCCCTGCCCCACGGCCTTTTCCACCTCCCGGCGGACATTCTCGAGAGACACGCCGAGACGCTCAAGCACGCTGCAGGCCACGCCCTCGCCCAAGGCGATGATGCCCAGCAACAGGTGCTCCGTGCCGACGTAAGGGTGATTGAACCGGTCGGCCTCCTGCCGCGCCAGCTGCAGAGCCCGCCGTGCGCGCGGGGTGAGGTTGGAAAAATTGTTCATCGTCAAACCACCGCCATCTCAACGCCGGTCATCCGCGTGCGAACGCTCGTGGCGCGCATTTCGTCCCGCTCGGCGGGCGATAGAACGCGCCCGGCGGCCTTCTGCAGGTGACCGGGTTGGGTTGTCAACATCAGCTCATTCACATCCGAAACCGCCAGGCCCTTCAAGACCCCGAATTCGACGCCGAGACGGATCATCGACAACAGCTCGACCATCTCGTCCGACGGCAGCACCCGCGCATGCGCCAGCGTCCCGTAGGCGCGGCCGATGCGGTCCATCAGGACCGACCGCCGCCGTTCCGCCAGCCGCGCCCGGGCGTTGCGCTCGTGCGCCGTGACCTCTTTCACCAATTCCATCAGGTGGGCGATCGTGGCCTCCTCGGCCCATCCCAGCGTCACCTGATTTGAAACCTGATAGAGATTACCACAGGCTTGGGATCCTTCGCCAAACAAACCGCGCACGGCCAGGCCGATCCGCGCGAGCCCGCGCATGACCGGCTCGGCCTCGTTGAGCAGGTGCAGCCCGGGCAGGTGCATCATCACGCTGGCGCGCAGGCCCGTGCCGACATTCGTCGGGCAGGAGGTCAGGTACCCCAGCTTGGGCCTGAATGCGTAGTCCAGGCGCGACTCCAGCTCGGTATCCACGGCATCCACCCGGCGCCAGACGGCGAGCAGGTCGTTGCCGGGGCTCATCGCCTGGAGGCGCAGGTGGTCCTCTTCGTTGATCATGATGGCCGTGCGTTCATCCTCGGCCACGATCAGCCCGCTGCCTTCGCCCTTCTCAGCCAGCTCACGGCTGATCAGGTGGCGCTCCTTAAGCACCAGCTTGTCCATGGGGTCCAGCGTGCCCATGTCCAGAAACAGCGCGTCGGCCAGCGAGGGGGCTCCCGCGCAGGCCTCGCGGATTTCGGCGCAGGCAGCGGTCCGCTCGTCCGGCCGGGCCTGTCCAGGGAACGGGAAGTGCTCAAGATTGCGGGCCAGCCGCACGCGGCTGCTCAGCACGATGCGGGGCGCCGTGTCCCGCGGCAGCCACGACCCCGGACGGCGTACGAGGGAGTCTACGATCATGACGGCGAAGCCTCCCGGCCCACCGGCTCGGACGGCGCGGGCGGCTGCCGCAGACGCATGTCCCGCAGCCGATCCCTCAGCTTGGCCGCCTCTTCAAAGTCCTCCTCGGCCACCGCGCGGTCCATGGCTCGCTGCAGGGCGGAGGCCTCGGCCGACAGCCGCGCGCTGGCGGGAACCTTGCCGGCGTGTTCGGCCGCGCGGTGCATGTCCTGCAACATCAGGGTGAGGTCATCGGAGAAGGTCTCGTAACAGCGGGCGCAGCCCATGCGGGATGTCTTGCGGAAGGCGGCCAGAGTGAGGCCGCACGCCGGGCAGGCGTGTTCGGCATCGTCGCCGCCGCCCCCGTCCTGCATGCCAACCCCGAACAGGAAATCGGTCAGCGCCATGGGGGACTGCATGTCGAACCCGTTCTTGGCCGCGCAGTCCGGGCAGCAGTTCAGCTCACGCACGTCGCCTTCGATGGCCTGCTTGAAGTGAACCGTGGCTTCGTTGGTCTTGCAGATCTGGCACTTCACCCGACCGTCTCCATCCATCCGCCCCGAGCCGCGGGGTTCCGAGCGGCCGTGCTAGCGGATGGGCGTACCCGTTGAGCTCGCAAAGTCGTGGAAACACCGCTCCAGGTGCTGGGTCACACGACCGGGCCTGCCATTGCCGATGACCCGCTTGTCGACGTCGACCGCGCCGATCACCTCGGCGGCCGTGCCCGTGAGGAACACCTCGTCCGCCGTGTAGAGGTCGTAGCGGCTCATGGACACTTCGCGCACCTTGAAGCCCTCGCGCACCGCGAGGCTCATGACGCAGTTGCGCGTGATGCCTTCCAGGATGCCGGCGCTGACGGGGGGCGTCAGCAGCGTGCTGCCCTTGACGACGAAGATGTTGTCGCCCGTCGCCTCCGCCACCTCTCCGCGCGAGTTCAGCATCACCGCCTCGAGCACGCCGCTGTTGATCGCCTCGATCTTCGCCAGGACGTTGTTCAGGTAGTTGAGGCTCTTGATGTTGGGATTCACCGCCTCGGCCAGGTTGCGGGTGGTGCCCACCGTCACCAGGCGCAGGCCGTCCTCATACAACTTCTTGGGATAGAGCTGGATGGAACCCGCGATGATGATGACCTGCGGCTTCTTGCACGTGTACGGGTTCAGCCCCAGCGTGCCGACGCCGCGGGTGACGACCAGCCGGATGTAGCCGTTCGTGATGCGGTTGGCCAGGCAGGTCTTGACCACGGCGTTCGCCATCGCCCGGCGCGTCATGGGCATTGTCAGGTCGATCGCCTTCGCCGAGCGGTAGAGCCGCTCGATGTGCTCATCGAGCATGAACACGTTGCCGTTGTAGGCCCGGATGCCCTCGAACACGCCGTCGCCGTAGAGCAGGCCGTGGTCGAACACCGAAATCTTCGCCTCGCGCTCGGGGACGATTTTGCCGTTGAGGTAGATCTTCATGCGCGGACTCCCCTCTGCGGGCAGCGGCCACGCCGCCCGCCGAAAAAAATCAAGCCCCTCGAGAGGGGCCGAACGTTGAACTGGTGCACCCGGAGGGATTCGAACCCCCAAGCCCTTAACGGGCACAAGGACCTGAACCTTGCGTGTATGCCAGTTTCACCACGGGTGCACACGCGCAACCAATTCGGCCGCGGATACTAGGGCAGCG
>CAZJBP010000229.1:0-4959 GCA_964544115.1 uncultured Victivallales bacterium
CGGACACGCCGATTATGTGAAGAACATGATCACGGGCGCGGCGCAGATGGACGGCGCCATCCTGGTGGTGAGCGCGGCTGACGGGCCCATGCCGCAGACCCGCGAGCACATCCTGCTGGCCTACCAGGTGGGCGTGCCCCGGATCGTGGTGTTCATGAACAAGATCGACCTGGTGGACGATGCCGAGCTGCTCGACCTGGTGGAGATGGAGGTCCGCGAGCTGCTGACCAAGTACAAATTCCCGGGCGACGAGGCTCCGATCATCCGCGGCTGCTCGCTGCCGGCGGCGAACGCGACGTCGATCGACGATCCGGCCTGCAAGCCGATCACCGAGTTGATGAACGCGCTGGACAACTACATTCCGGAGCCGGTCCGCATCCTGGACCAGGCGTTCCTGATGCCCATCGAGGACGTGTTCTCGATCGAAGGCCGCGGCACGGTGGTGACGGGTCGCGTGGAGCGCGGCATCGTCAAGGTCGGCGAGGAAGTGGCGATCGTGGGCCTCAAGCCGACGGTCAAGACGATCGCGACCGGCGTCGAGATGTTCCGCAAGCTGCTGGACCAGGGCCAGGCGGGCGACAACATCGGCGTCCTGCTGCGCAGCACGAAGAAGGAAGACGTGGAGCGCGGCCAGGTGCTGGCGAAGCCCGGCTCGATCACGCCGCACACGACCTTCAAGGCCGAAGTGTACGTGCTGAGCAAGGAAGAGGGCGGCCGCCACACCCCGTTCTTCAAGGGGTACCGTCCGCAGTTTTATTTCCGCACGACGGACGTGACGGGCGACGTGAGCCTGCCCGAGGGTGTGGAAATGGTGAAGCCGGGCGACAACATCTCGATCGAGGTGAAGCTGATCGTGCCGGTGGCCATGGAGAAGACGATGCGCTTCGCCATCCGTGAGGGCGGCCGTACGGTCGGCGCCGGCACGGTGGCCGAAGTGATTGCCTAACAACACGCGAATCGCAATCCCGGGTTGCGGGCGAAGGCCCGGCCCGGGATGATACGAAAGAACGTTTATGCCGCGCGACTTAGTGGTCATGGCGTGCACCGAGTGCAAACGCCGCAATTATACGACGACGAAGAACAAGCGCACCACGCCTGACCGCCTGGAATTGAAGAAGTACTGCCGCTTCGAGCGGAAGCACACGCTTCACCGGGAAGTCAAGTAGGCGGGCTGTGCGAATTTCGGGTACAGGTCAGTAGCTCAATTGGCAGAGCACCGGTCTCCAAAACCGGTTGTTGGGGGTTCAATTCCCTCCTGACCTGCCAATTTCAAAGAGCCGGCGGAAGCCGGCCGGAAGGGGCCGCCCGGGGATGAAGGACAAACTCAAGCTCTGGTTGGGAAAAATCTCGGGATTCGCGGGCGAGGTCCGGGCCGAGATGATCAAATCGACCTGGCCGACTCGTTCCGAACTGATGGAATCGACGGTCGTGGTGGTTTTCACGGTGGCCATGCTGAGCATCTTCGTGGGTCTCAGCGACATGGTCATCATCAACCTGGTCCGGCTTCTCCTTCGCTAGGCGGTGCAAGTGATGAACAAGGAATGGTACGTATTGCAGGCCTTGACGGGCCAGGAGGCGAAAGCGCGGGATAGCATCCTGAAGCGCCTCCAGTCCGAAGAGATGACGGAGTTCATCGACGAGGTGCTGATTCCCGTCGAGAAGGTGACCGAGGTCAAGAAGGGTGTCAAGCGGACCATCAACCGGAAATTCTTTCCGGGCTATCTGCTGGCTCACATCGGGCTTTACGATGAGAGCAAGAAGATCGTCGAGAAGGTCTGGTATTTCATCCGGGAGACGCCGGGTGTGATCGGGTTTATCGGGGGCAACGAGCGCCCGGTGCCGCTGAGGCAGGAAGAGGTGGACGTCATCCTGCACCAGGCGGAGGACAAGAAGGACAAGGCGAAGCCCAAGATCCAGTTTGAAAAGGGCGAGACCGTGAAGATCACGGACGGCCCCTTCATGAATTTCACAGGCACGATCGACGAGATCGACCCCGAACGGGGGCGTCTGAAAATCTCCGTGGCGATTTTCGGGCGGACGGCGCCGGTGGAGTTGGAGTATTGGCAGGTGGAGCGGGCGTAGCTCCACCGAACCGGCCGCGGGAATCATCAGGCTGGCGGCAGCGCAGGACGCGGCGCGAATGACCGGCAGCCTGGAGTAAAGAAAGCGCGTTATGGCAAAGAAAGTTACAGGAAAAGTCAAGCTGCAGATCTCGGCTGGACAGGCGAATCCGGCTCCCCCCGTGGGACCGGCGCTCGGCCAGCACGGGGTGAACATCATGGAGTTCTGCAAGCGCTTCAATGCGGAGACGCAGGCGCTGGCGGGGCTCGTGATCCCGGTGATCATCACGATCTTCCAGGACCGGTCCTTCACCTTCATCACGAAGAGCCCCCCGGCGTCCTCGCTGCTGAAGAAGGCGGCGGGCCTGGCCAAGGGGTCGGGCGTGCCGAACCGGGAGAAGGTCGGCAAGGTGACGAAGGCCCAGGTCCGCGAAATCGCGAAGGCCAAGGCCAAGGACATGAACGCCTTCGACGAGGATCAGGCCATGCGCGTGATCGAGGGAACGGCACGTAGCATGGGGATCGAGGTGGTGGGGTAATTATGGCCAAACACGGAAAAAAATACCGCGCGATCGACGAGAAGGTCGAAGAGCGCCTTTACGAGCCGGCCGAGGCTCTCGAGTTTCTCAAAGCCAACAAGTACGCCAAGTTCGACGAGACGGCGGAAATACACTTTCGACTGGGAGTGGATCCCAAGAAAACCGATCAGACGGTGCGCGGTACGGTGAGCCTCCCTAACGGGTCGGGCAAAACCGTGCGCGTGGCCGTGTTCGCAACGGGGCCCGCGGCGGATGCGGCCCGGAGCGCCGGGGCGGACAGCGTCGGGATGGATGACCTGGTCGAGAAGGTCAAGGGCGGTTGGACCGAGTTCGACGTCGCGATTGCGACGCAGGACGCCATGAAAGTGGTGCGGACGCTGGGCAAGATGCTCGGTCCGCGCGGGCTGATGCCCAACCCGAAAACGGGAACTGTGACGGACGACACGGCGGCGGCGGTGAAGCAATTCAAGGCCGGCCGCGTGGAGTTCCGCATGGACCGCCACGGGAATGTGGGCGTGCCGTTCGGCAAGCTCAGCTTCGACACGAAGGCGCTGGTGGAGAATGTCGAATCGGTGATCACCGCCGTCAAAGGAGCCCGGCCTGCCTCTGCCAAGGGCATCTTTGTCAGGCGATGCACGATGAGCTCCACCATGGGCGTCGGGCTGCGCGTGAACGTGCGCGACTAACCGTAAAGGAACCGAGTCCATGAGACCGGAAAAAGAAGCAATCCTGAAGGAAATCAAGCAGAAGGTGGACGCGTCGGAGTTTCTGCTGCTGGCGGATTATCGCGGGATGACCGTCGAGCAGTTCTCCTCGCTTCGCGCCTCCCTGCGCACCTCGGGCGCCCGGATCCAGGTTGTCAAAAACAGCCTGATCCTGCTCGTGGCCCGCGAAAAGGGATGGAAGAGTCTGGAGCCGCACCTCGCGAAGTCCTCCGCCATGGTGGTGGGGAAGAACGTGGTGGACGCCGCCAAGGCCATCAAGAAGTTCCGGGCCGAGACCCAGAACAAGCCCGCGATGAAGGCGGGCATGATGGGGAGTTCGTTCCTCTCGACGGCGGACATTGAGGCCCTGGCCTCCATCCCGCCCCGCGAGGTGCTCCTGAGCCAGGTGGTGGGTACGATCGCGGCGCCGATGACGCGCCTGGTCGGGGTGTTCAGTCAGAAGGTGAGCAGTCTGTTATACGTATTGAAAGCGGTCGAAGCAAAGAAAAGCGCGGCTGCGTAAGAATCAACAAGGAGATCGGGTCATGGCTGATGAAATTAAGTTGGAAGGCAAGATGCTGGAGATCGCGGAAGCCGTTGAGAAAATGACGGTCCTCGAGCTGTCCCAGCTGGTCAAGGCTTTGGAAGTGCGCCTCGGCGTGAGCGCCGCCGCTCCGATGATGATGGCCGGCGGTCCCGCCGCCGCCGCCGCCCCCGCGGCGGAAGAGAAGACCGAGTTCACCGTCGTGCTGACCGAAGCCGGCGCGAACAAGAACAACGTGATCAAGGAAGTGCGCGCGATCACCGGCCTGGGGCTCAAGGAGTCCAAGGACCTGGTCGAGGGCGCCCCGAAGCCCGTCAAGGAAGGCGTCAGCAAGGAAGAAGCCCAGAAGATCAAGGAAGGCCTGGAGAAGGCGGGCGCCAAGGTCGAGCTCAAGTAAGTCGCGGTTTGTTCATATCGAATAGGCGGCCGGCGAAAGCCGGCCGCCAGTGCCCTTTTCTGGTGTGGAATCGTCTTGAGCAGGTGCCGAATGGTTGCTAGACAAAATTTTGGGAAACTCGTGGATGTCATCGAAGCCCCGAATCTCATCGAGATTCAGACGGCTTCGTACAAGGACTTCCTCCAGTGGGATGTGCCCGAGAACCGCCGCAAGCGCATCGGCCTGCAGGCGGTCTTCAAGGAAGTCTTTCCCATCGAAAGCTACGATGGGCGCTACGTGCTCGACTTCGTCCATTACGAGTTCCATAAGCCGTCCCTGGACCCCGTCTCGTGCCTGAAGGAGGGCCAGACCTATTCCGCCCCCCTGTACGTGACGTTCGACCTCAAGGAAGGGACCGAGGCGCGTCGCGAGTCCGTGTTCATGGGGGATATTCCCCTGATGACCGATTCGGGCGCCTTCGTCGTCAACGGCTCCGAGCGCGTCATCGTCAGCCAGCTGCACCGCTCCCCCGGCATCTGCTTCGAGCAGTCCAGCCACGCCAACGGGAGCATGATCTACTCATTCCGGATCATTCCGGACCGCGGCTCCTGGGTCGAGGTCCAGTTCGATTCCTCCGACCATCTCTGGATGTACCTGGACCGCCGCCACCGCCGGCGGAAATTCCTGGCCACCACCTTCCTGCGCGCCATCGAGTCGCTCAGCGACGAGAAGCCCG
>CAZJBP010000230.1:0-4938 GCA_964544115.1 uncultured Victivallales bacterium
CCATATGCGGGGTGCACTGAACGAGGATTCGCCCCCGCCGCGCCGTGCGGTCCGCCGGAACGCCTTGACTCCAGAATGCTACGGGCCTATCCTCTTCCACCATGTCTTACGTGGTGAAGGCTATGGCTCTGGTCCTTGTGGCGATGGCCTTTCTTGCGCCAGTCGCTCCGACTGAGCATTGCGCCGGTGATGGGGATGTCCATGCCGAGGCTGAGTGCGCCTGCGAGTGTTGTTGTGATGCGGCGCCTGCCTGCATCGAACAGGTGAGTGCTGTGACAGCGCACGCGCCTGAAAGCCACGGTTTCACCAAAGTGCTCGGTTTGGGCAGGTTGTCGGTTGCCGACATCTTCCGTCCCCCGACTTCCGCGTAAGGGCGTTCCGCCCCTCTCTTCCGTCATTCTATTGTGCCTGTCCCGTGCGCGGGTCGGCCTAAATGACGGCTTCCTATGCCGTGCCTCCATCGAGGCCGGTTTCACCCCTGTATCAAGGAATGGAGCATTCATGAAGCAGACACTGGATTGCAGAAGCGCAAGTCTCCGCGTCGCACTGACGCTTGCCATGGCGGCTACGGCGCCGCGGGTGTTCGGGGCAAATGCGGAGACGGGTGACGGAAGCGCATGGCCCGCCATGCGCGCATTGGGCCGGGATATCCCAGTAAGTCGAGGCGATGCCCCGCCTGGAGCACAAGCCGCACCTACCCTGTCGCAGCACGAACCAGACGGGGTCCTCACCCTTGGCCAGGCGCTTGAATGGGCGCTGATACATAGCCCGGAATTGGCGGCAACCGCGGAAGGGGTTTCAGCCGCGGAAGGAAATGCGCGGCAAGCGGGCGTCCTGCCGAACCCGGAGCTCGAACTGGAGGCTGCGGAGTTCGGAGGCTCTGGCGCACGCAACGGGTACGATGGCGCTGAAACGTCCGTGCGTCTGACCCAGCCTCTCGAATTGGCCGGGAAGCGCGGCAAGCGACGGCGCTTGGCCCTGTCGGAAGCGCGCCTGGCCGGATGGGATTACGAAGCGAAGCGCCTCGACGTGCTCACGTTCACCAAGAAAGCGTTTGTCGACGTCCTTCTGGCTCAGGGCCAACTCGCCCTTGCGGAGTCTCTGCTGCTTGTCGCCGAGGACGTGCGTAAGGCGGCGGCAGAGCGGGTCAAGTCCGGGAAGGTCCCCGTCCTTGAAGAAACGAAAGCAGGGGTCGAAGTGGCAACCGCCCGAATTGCCCGGGACCGTGCCAAGCGCGAACTGGATACAGCCCGGAGGAGACTTGCGTCATCCTGGGGCGGGACAATGCCGGCGTTCAAGGAGGTTGGTGGCGACATGGGCGCTATCGCGGATATTCCGCCCCTGGAGGAACTCTCCGCTCAACTGGACGCCGTCCCGGAGGTGGCGCGGTGGAACGAGGAGCTGTCGCTGGCCAGGGAATCGCTCGCTCTGGCCAAGGCCATGCGTATTCCAGACGTCGGCGTAAGCGCCGGTGTCAGCCGTTACGAGGAAGACGGTACCTACGCCGGAACCGTTGGCCTTTCGCTGCCGCTCCCGGTATTCGATCGCAATTCAGGAGGCATTGCCTCGGCCGAACACCAGTCAAGCCGTGCGGAGCTCGAGCAATGCGCCGCCCGCCTGCGCGCTAAGACCGATCTGGTTGATGCACATAGCCGGCTCGAAACGGCGCGGACAGAGGCGCTGACGATCAAGGCGGAGCTGCTGCCGGGCTCTCAGCAGGCTTTCGATGCGGCGCAGAGCGGCTATCGCGAAGGGAAGTATGGCCACTTGGAGGTGCTGGATACTCAGCGGACGCTCAACGAAGCCAAGACCCGTTACCTGGACGTTCTGGCCAGCTATCACAAGGCGGCGGCCGACGTGGAACGACTGACTGGGACACCCCTGCACACACTCCACTAGACAACGAATGCAAGAAGGGACGAAGAACATGAACGAGGCAAAATGGAAGGTTACAGGCGGGCTGTCTGCCCTGTTGGCCGTTCTGGCAATGACAAGCGGCTGTGGAAAGGAGAAGGACGACAACACCGTCGCCCCGGCCGCAGAGGCGCGATGTGAAAAGGACGACGGCTGCGCAAAGGAGACGGCCGACAAGCCCGTCGCGGCTGCCTCCGAGGCGGGCCGTGAAGGGCATGGGGTTGAAGATGGACACGGACATGCC
This sequence comes from uncultured Victivallales bacterium, assembly GCA_964544115.1. GTDB lineage: Bacteria > Verrucomicrobiota > Kiritimatiellia > UBA8416 > JADHWI01 > CAZJBP01. Next base: position 2,159 of record CAZJBP010000230.1, read on the forward strand.
GAGGGCTCGGCAGGTGCAGCGTCAGCTTCCATTGAGGAACGAGTGTCCGAGAAGTGCGAGTGCGGCATCCCCATCTACCAGTGTGCCGAATGCCGCTACGAAGTGGGTGTCGTAAAGCTTGATGCCAGCCTTCTGAAACAGGTGGATGGGGGCGGGTTGGTTCGAACGCAGACGGTGGCTCGCACCCGGGTGTCCGCGGCACTGCCGACCACCGGGGAAATTGCGCTCAACGAGAATGCGGCGGTCCACCTCAGCCCCCGCATCGCCGGCATCAACGAGTCCGTCGCCGTGGATATCGGGGCGCGCGGCAAAGTGGGTGACACCTTGCTCACCCTCGCCAGCGTGGAGCTCGGCAAAGCCTTGGCGGAGTACGAACGCAACCGGACCCTCAGCGATCTTACCGAGAAGGTTCTGGCGCGCGAAACGAAGCTCAGGGAGCAGAAGGTAGGCTCCGAACAGGATATGATTGATGCCCAGATGACGTATGAGCAGCACCGCACGGACTTGAAGGCGTCCGAGCAGATGCTTCATGTGCTGGGGCTGACTGAGGAGGATCTGGCGGGGATGCGCGAACCCTCGCATGGCATAGGCGCGGGTCGCCTGCCGGTGCGAGCACCCGTGGCGGGCACGATCATCGAGAAACACGCTGTCGCCGGAGAAATGGCAGAGGCCGGAAAGGATCTGATGCTGCTCTCCGACCTCACGACGGTATGGGTCTGGGCGAACGTACATTCACGCGATCTCGCGCCGTTACTGCAGGCGGAGAAACGCGGGCCCGTTGCGGTCGAGGTTGCGGTGTCCGCCTTCCCGGACCGTCAGTTCGAGGGTGCGCTCGATTACGTAGGGGCCACAATGGACGAGCAAACGCGCACCGTCAAAGTGCGCGCCACGGTCGCCAATCCGGATCTTGAACTGCGCCCCGGAATGTTCTGCGACGTGGCCATCTCCCTCGCCAATGGACAGGCCGAAGAGATTCTGGCGGTGCCGCGCGCAGCTGTGCTCGCGGACGAGGGCAAGTTCTTCGTCTTCAAACACTGGAAGGATGACTTCTTCGTGCGACAGGACGTGCGCAAGGGGCGCGACTTCTTCGGCATGATCGAGATTCTCGACGGTCTGCAGGCCGGCGATACCGTCGCAGTGGAAGGGGCGTTTCTACTGAAGTCGGACGTGTTGCGGGAGAAGATGGGCGCCGGCTGCGCTGACTAACGGAAGGACCCTAACCATGTTTGACAAACTCATTCGCTTTGTCCTGGAACAGCGATGGCTGGTCATTCTCGGAACGTTCATCGTGGCGGGCGCCGGGCTGTTTGCCTGGAAGACGTTACCGGTCGATGCGTTCCCCGACGTCACCAACGTTCAGGTGATGATTCTCACCGACGCGCCGGGCCTGGCGCCGCTCGACGTGGAGCAGCAAGTCACGGCCCCGATCGAACTCGCCATGCAGGGCCTGCCGGGCGTGTCTCAGGTGCGCTCCTTGTCGAAGGCGGCGCTCTCGCAGGTCATCATGGTGCTGGAAGACGGCGTGGACATCTACTTCGCCAGGCAACTGGTGTTTCAGCGATTGCAGGCAGCCAGGGAGCAGTTGCCCGACTGGGCCGAACCGGAAATGGGTCCGATCAGCACCGGGCTCGGCGAGATCTACCAGTACACGCTGGAAAGCGACGCCCATACGCCGATGGAGTTACGGACCCTTCAGGACTGGTACATCGCTCCGCAGCTTCGGACCATTCCAGGCATCAACGAAGTCAATAGCTTCGGTGGGTTCGTGAAGCAATACCACGTGCTGGTGGATCAGAACCGTCTGCTGAAGTACGGGATCACGCTCGCCGATGTGTTGGAGGCCATTGAACGCAACAACTCCAACGCGGGCGGCAACTTTCTGGTGCGGGACTGGGAACAGGCCTATGTGCGGAGTCTGGGGTTGATCCAAGGTATCGAGGATATTGAGAACATCGTGCTTCACGCTCAGGATGGCGCCCCGGTGTTCTTGCGCGATGTGGCCGCCGTGAAACTCGGGCCTGAGACCCGGTCGGGCGCGGTGACGCGCGACGGCAAGGGCGAAGCCGTAGCGGGTATGGCCATCATGCTCAAGGATCAGAATTCCAAGCTGGTGGTGGAGGCTGTCAAGAAGGCGATCCCGAGGATCCAAGCCGGCTTGCCCAAAGGGGTGAAGATCAGCACCTTTTACGACCGGACGGCGCTCATCCAGGCGTGCGTTCGCACAGTGGCGGACGCCCTCTGGCAGGGAGGACTGCTTGTCATCCTTGTCCTGTTTCTATTCCTGGGTAACCTGCGCGCAGCCTTGATCGTCGCGCTTTCCCTGCCGCTGACAGCGTTCTTCGCGTTCATCCTGATGGGGACGCTGGGGGTAACGGCAAATCTGATGAGCCTGGGCGGTCTGGCCATCGCCCTGGGCATGATCGTGGATGCGTCCATCGTCGTCTGCGAGAACATCGCACGGCACCTTTCCGAGAAGGTGGGCAGTGGGTTGTCGCGATTGGAAACCATCTACGAGGCGGTTCGTGAAGTGGCACGGCCGGTGGTCTTCGCCATCCTGATCATCATCATCGTGTTCCTGCCGCTTTTCTCGCTTCAGCAGATGGAAGGCAAGATGTTCCGTCCATTGGCTCTGACCATGTGCTTCGCCATGGCCGGCTCGCTGTTGGTGTCGTTGACCATTGTTCCCGTACTGTGTTCCTTCTTCATGCGCACCAAAGGGGAATGCCGCGACAATGCGGCTATCCGCTTCGTCAAACGCGGCTATCTGCCGGCACTCGCCT
>CAZJBP010000231.1:0-4919 GCA_964544115.1 uncultured Victivallales bacterium
CTCCTCCGCAGAGGGGCTCATGCTCACACACGGAAACTGGAGCCACAACCAGAAAGTGGACACCAGAAAATGGACACGGCGCATCTGTGTTTCAGATTCCGCTGAAGAAGGTCTGCGGCGGGGCGTCTGCCCTATCTGAAGAATCGTCCTCGTCGTCGTCCTCGTCGTCGAAAAACATGAGAGAAATCGAGGACGAGGACGAGTACGATTGCCGGTGGGGCGTCTGCCCTATGGGTTTCTTCTCCAAGGGGGGTTTTTCAGCAGAATCTGTTTCATTGCCTGTCGCGTCCCCGCGCGGGCCTGCGCCTCGGAGAGGCGCGGCCTACTCTGTTGCACTGGCCATCTCGCTGGACAGGTGCGTATGCGTAGGGCGGCGCTCTCCGAGCGCCTGCCCCCTGTACGGCGTGCACTGAAACGCAGATGCGCCCTGCATCTACGAGTCTGCGTAAGACCAGGGCCATGCTGCGCCACGTTCGCCACCGCCCCGTCCAGTCGGCCGGTGCGGGAAAGCAGCGGTGCCAGTCGCTCAGAAGCCGAATCCCGCCACGGCGACACGAGCAATGCACAGCTCGCAGCACCATTCTTACGCATGCCCGGCGCTGCATCTCCTTCTCCTCCAAACATATCCGCACCTGACCACGGCTTGACACCGCTGCTTTCCCTGATACCATTCCTGCCATCGTAACTGAACGCTGCGGTTGCTCTTCCAGTAGAAAAAGGCCGGCCAGCCCAGGAAAATGTGGAATGCCACCTAAACTACGTTCGAAAGGAAACATGACCAGAGCTGACATGGCCGTAGCTACCGTCTCGGCGACGACATGCGTTCTTTCTATCATCGCGTTTGCGTTTGGGTTTTCGATCGGCACGTCCCGAATTCTGCTTACCGTTGCCGCGTTCGTTCCAGCACTCGTGGGAGGGGCATCGCTCATCTCTTCGCGGTTCATGCCGGTCACGAAGCGCCCCTCCGGACCACTTGCCCTTGGGGTCCTGATCGCATGCCTCCTCGTCACCGCGGGAATGAGCCTGTTCATCATGCATGTGTATGCTCTTTCGGACGCATAGAGAGGGATTTCGAACATGCCGGTGGACACGTACGCAAGTAAGCCGCGCCGCTTCGCTCTGCGGCTTACTTGCGCCGGTCACCGGCGGCGTTCGATGCCGGCGTCCAGCACAGGGCGAACGCATCATATCTTCTTCTGCCTTCTCGGGGTCGGCGTCGGAATCGGAATCGGTATCGAGTTTGGCGTGCCGCAGATTTTCGGGTAACGGCCCCGCGGGATGTCATCGATTCCGATACCGATTCCGACGCCGACCCCGGGAAGGGATCCGAATCGAAGCGGGGAAACGCTTTAGATGCGTTTGCCCTGGCGTCCAGCAGGAGGGCGGCATTGACATGACCACATCAGATGACTATATTGACTCGGTCAGGGAGGTGGATCATGACGACCATGGCGATCAGTGTTTTCAAGGCTCACGCGCTTGAGGCGATAGGGCGGGTTTCCAGGTCGAAGGAGGGCATTGTAATCACGAAACGGGGAGTTCCCGTGGCCCAGGTTGTGCCATACCAGTCAAGTGCCGCCAGCCTGGCTCCCGGGAAACTCAGCGACTCCTTGGTGTACGAGAGGGATCTCATCAGTCCACTGGGTGAGGAGCTTTGGGAGGCGAATCGGTGACCTACCTGCTCGACACTCACGTGTGGATCTGGTGGAACATGCATCCGCAGAAGTTATCGGCAAAAGCACGAGCCTTGATCTCGGGATCTGCCCGGTACGACGAGCTGCTCCTATCGGCGATATCCTTATGGGAATTTGCGAAGTTGCTGGAGAAGCAACGATTGGCAATATCCTGCGACCCGGAAGAGTGGTTCCGGGTGGCGCTTGAGATGCCCAAGTTGCGTCTCGTGCCAATCAGTCCATCCATTGCGTACAGGTCGACCATTCTTCCCAAGCCATTTCATGACGACCCCGCGGACCAGATCATGGTCGCCACAGCGCGGGAAGAAAATGCCACCATCATAACGGCAGACGAAAGAATCAGGTCGTATCCCCATTGCAGATGCATTTGGTAAGATCGCTGAACAAACGGCGGCTTGCGTCATACGCGTCTCAGCACAAATGAAGGCAGACAACACCCGCAAGGGGCGGGGGGCATAGCTCGCAAACCTTGTCCCCTCTTGGCGACGGTCGCCGCGGCCTCGATGGGCCTTATGCCGATCATGTGGTCGGCAGGCACGGGCGCGGATCTGATGAAGCGCGTGGCCGCCCCGATGGTCGGCGGCCTCTTCACATCGTTCCTCATGGAACTGCTGGTCTACCCGGCAATCTACCTGCTGTGGCGCTCGCGGCAGATGCGGGCAGCTGCACGCACCTGAATTCCGGGGTCACACGCGCCGCCAAGGGAAGAGACCGAGATCCCGCCATCACGTTCCATACTGTGCCTGGAGCCACGCCGGCAGGTGGAATCCCGCCTCTGCCAAACGGCAAAAGGCAGCCTTGATGTCAGGGAGTAAACCCTTCCGATGGGCGGCGAGAAGGATTCCGATCGTCCCTGTGAGGTTCAGACCAAGGCCCGAGGCCACCAGGCGGGCCTGAAGATCGTCCAAAACAACCAGATCGGCTCCGCGTCGCAGCGCAAGCGCAATAACCGCAGTTTCGCCAGCACCCAACTCTCGTCGCAGGGCCATCTCTGGCGGATCAGGCTCGGTTAGGATCCAGTCGGCTCCCTGGAGTTGTGATGACCACGGGTGGTGTTCCCTTCCGGCCAGAAGTTCATCCAGCACGGACTGGGGTCGTATGATCGTGCCGTACAGAGACCTCAGGAGGTCCATGTGGCCGATGCGGTCAAGTGCGATCAATGGAGAGGTGTTAACCACGACCCGCATGGAGGGCGGCCTCCGTGTCGGAGTCGAGTTCCTCTGCCGTCTGCTGGAACACCGACACTCCGTACTGCCCGCAGAGCAACAGGAACTGCACCCGGCTGAGATCGGCCAGTCTCGCCGCCAAGCCGCTGGAGATCCGGCCAGAGTCGAAGAGCTTAAGGGCCGCCATCAGCTTGACCTCTTGTAGCGCCTCGTTCGGTCGTTTTCCCAACGCCGCCGTCAACTCGGACGGATACTCTATGGTTGCGGTACTCATCCTCACCCCCCTGACCAGCGTCATGGTCTCATGCAGCCGTTGGAAAGTAAAGCGGCGCGGCAAGGGCACAGGCGACCTCACTGCTCGCCTTCAGGGCCCGACTCAACTGCGGCTCTGATGACCATTTGGCTGAGCAGACGCTGTCTCTCCGCGTCGGTAAGGGCCGCACCGGCGAGCCCGTTCGTGGCCAGAGGCAGGTACCCGCGCCTTTCGAGCATCTGGGTGAACATACGCCTGTATCCATCCTCGTCACCGGGCCCTGCGAGTCGCTGCGCCACCGGGTATAGGACCGAGATGCAGACATCATTGGAATGCCCCGTCACGAACGATTCCACCTCCGCAGACGGCCACGCTGCACGGTCAAGAAAGGCACAGCCTTGAGCCATCGCGCAGATGGAGTCATCCAACGTGATTCCTGTTCTATGTCGCTCGTCATTACTATGGACCGCAGAGACGGCCGCTCGCACCCTGTTTGCCGTCTCTGGGCCCCACGAAACGATAGTGGATGCAGACGTGTCCCTCTTGTAAACCGCGGCGACCGCCGTGCGCACCTGTCTTGCCGTCTCTGGGCCCCACGAACCAGACGCAGATGTGGACCGATAGCCCGATGCGTGAAGCACTTCAGTGATGGGTCTGCGTTCGTCCAGTCCGTCTCTCGATAGGAACGGCATCGCACCCAATAGGACCGCCGCTTCACCCCCAAGTTCTGGATCATCCAAGAAGGGAAACAGGGCGACCACCAGTTCACGACGGGTCTGGTGCAAGAGAAAGGACCGTGCCTCCTTTGTGACCCTCGGCTGCCAGTAATCCGGCATCCTGGACGAGATCCCTCCAAACGGGTGCGTCGTGTAGGCTCGGTAATGCTTGTACTTCACCAGTACGGGCTTCTTTATGGCGCAGAACTCATCCCGGATTGAACACAGCACCGCAGCGGGCGTTGCAGGCCCCAATTCCGTCGCCTGACCACCCTTGGTCACAGGGGGCCCGTTGCCTCCGGTCAGGCATCCCACAACCTGCAGCAGCGTCGTTATGAACAGCACAAGAAAAACGAAGAACATGGCGAAGCACCCACCCACGGCTTCACCGATGCCGCCCAAGAAGCCGCCCTTGCTTCGTCGTTCCCAGTTCATAAACACGTCGCTGTCCTCGGTCTCACAGCGCCCCGGCCGCCTGCATGGCGATTTTCTCCCACTCCCAAAGCCGCTGCGGCTCGCCGCGCTGGTTCGTGAACCTGCCCCCTCTTGGCGTCTGGTGTCATGGCGCCCAACCTGGCGCATTCCATCAAGGATACGAGGCGCTCCCAGGTGCAGGTCGCTCCTGCTCCTTCGCGGCTTCGTCGGGATGAACCCCCAGCCATTGCGCCACAGGCTTAGCATCAATCAGGCTCGCATCGTTTCTCTTTCTTGCATCGTTATTGCGACCAACAAACACCTTGAAATTCTCCGCCGTTACGCTCTGAATCCGACCATCACCCATGAGCGCCATCAGTTCTGCCTGTGAATCCGGACCCGGAGCAAGTCGCAGAGACGACTTCTTCTCCTGAATGAGAAACTCTTTCTTCGACATCTTCACGAACTCCCCATCTCGCGTCACGGCATATACCGACGAAGAAGAGCCGAGTGGGGAAACAGTTGCGTCGATGATCAGGATGACGTGTCGATCCGCGTCAGCAAGCGTCCTGAGGGGGAAGTACGACCAGCCCTTTGTTTCCGGTGACGCCTCCATGCCAACTTCATCCAGAGCCTTGGGCATGCTTCCCGCCTGCGCGTCCGCATATTCAGAGAG
>CAZJBP010000232.1:0-4870 GCA_964544115.1 uncultured Victivallales bacterium
TGAATCGATTTCAGCAACTCCACCCCGGATCGGCCCGGAAGCACGATGTCCGTCAGCACCACGTCCCAGACCCCGTTTGCCAGCATTGCCCGCGCCTGATCCGCGTCGTCGGCGACCTCGACCTCATATCCCGCATCCTGCAGAATGGCGTGGAGCGTCACCCGGATGCTCTTTTCGTCGTCGACGACCAGGACTCTGGACGCTGGACGCTCGACGCGGGAACTTGGCGAATCTGATTCCGTACCCTTCTTCATGCTTTCCTCCTCCTGTTTCCAACGTCCAACGTCCAGTTTCCAGCGTCCAACGTCCAGCGTCAAACGTCCAGCGTCTCTCTCTCCCCCGCCGGCAAATCCACATACACCCGCGTCCCTTTCCCTTCTTCTGTTTCGATCGTCAATTCCCCGCCGTGTTCCTGCACAATGGACCGGCCGATCCACAACCCAAGCCCCGAATGCTGTGTGCGGTCTTTCGTGGTGAAACACGGATCGAACACCCGTTCCCGGATCTCCGCCTTTATGCCGGGGCCGTTGTCCTCAACGATAATGCGGAAAAAGTGTTCGGGGTTCAGTGTTCGGGGTTCAGTGTTCGGGGATGACCGCTCACCGATCTCCTGTGCACGGATCCTGATTTCCTTCGACCCTCGTCCCTCGTCCCTTTCTCCTTCCCCCCACGACTCCATGGCGTTGGCCAGCAAGGCCGTCATCACCTGCTCGATCTGACCCTGGCGACACTTCACCGGCGACAGCTGCGCGGGGATGTCGCTGGACAGGCAAATACCCCGCTCCCGTGCCGCTTCCCCGGCCGACGTCAGCACGGAGGCCACCATCTCGGCCGGGATGGCGGGGGCGAACGGCCGTGCCTCCTGTCGTTCAGTGAACGTCAGCAGCCCATGTGTCATCGTGGCCACCCGCGTGCTCTCCGCGACGATCTCAGCGGCAAACCCGGCCAGCGCCGTATCCCCCCCCGCTCTGTCCTTGATGAGTTGCTCATAGTTCATAACGCCCATGATCGGATTATTGATCTCGTGGGCCATCCCGCGCGCCAGGGTGCCGATCGAGGTGAGCGTGTGCTGCTGGCGCAGGGCGGATTCCATCGCCACCCGCTCCGAAATGTCGACAAAGCTGTCGAGAACGTAGGACTGGCCATTCCAGGTCATGACGGTGGCGGTTTTGAGAATCGGGATTTGGCGGCCATCGGCGGTGAGCAGCACCCGCTCCCGGTTCTCCATCGGCTGGCCCAGGTCGCAGATGGGGCATTGGCCCTGTTCGGCGGGACAGATAAACTGGTGGCAAACCCTGCCGACGATGGCTTCGCGCGGCGCGCCGATGATTCGCGCGGCGGCGCGGTTGATATCAACGATTTTGCGGCTGTCGACGGAAACGATGACAAAGCCCGTCTGGCTCGTGTCGAGGATCGACTGCTTCCACGCTTCCTGTTCCCTCAAGTCCATCTCGGTCTGCTTGCGCGCGGTGATGTCGCGGACCGTGGCCAACAACACGCTCTTCCCATGGTATTCCATGCGGCTGAGCAGCACTTCGGCGGGAAAGGTCGTGCCGTCTGCTCTCCTGTGCATCCATTCGAAAAACTGCCCGCCCGTGGCGAAGGCCGCCTCAATGCGCGCCCCTGCCGCCGCGCGCGAGTTCTGCCCATCCGGCTGCGTCGGCGGGGACCAGTCGGCGGGATGCTTCGAAACGACGTCATCCCGCGACCGGCAGCCGAACATCTGCAGGGTCGCCCGGTTGCAGTTGAGGAATCCGCTCTTGTCCAGCAGCAAGTTCGCATCGCGAGAGGCATCGAAGAGGGTGCGGTACTCCACCTCGGAGGCCACCAGGCGCTGTTGTTCCAGAGCGCCGAGACGCTGCACATACAAGACAACGCCCAGGATGATCAGGATCATCACCGTCACTGAGGCCGGCGTCGTGCAGCGTAACACAACCGCCCGGGTCCATGCGCGGGCATCCACGTCCATGCCCAGCACGGCGATCAGTCGCTTTGTCTGGAAGTCGACGAGAGGCACCACGGCGCTCACCCATGTGCCCCAACGATCGGCTTCGGGACCGACCGTGGCGGACTGCTGTGTGGTGAAAACGCTCAGGGATCCGGCCGAAATCTCCTCATACGGCTGTCCTGGGGGAGAGTAGTCTTTGGACTCAGGCGGCTCGGAGTCCACGAAAAAGAAGATGCTCTTGTCCGACCGTTGGCCCATCAGGTAGATGAACCGGCATGCCGGTTTGACGGAACGAATGCGCATGAGCTGCTCCTTGAGCCGCTGATACTCCGCACTGGTCAGATCGGCTTCAGATCCGGTCAGGGGCAGCACTCGTTCCGCTTTCACCGCCTGCGCGACCATGCTGGCTTCGGTGAGCAATCGCGCCCGCAACTCCCGGTCCGCCACCCGCGCGGTCCGCCAGGTGGCGACGCCGCCCAGGGCCAGGACGGCGGCAAGGAGGGGCAGGGCCGAACGCAGAACGCGGAACGCGGAACCGCCCGAACTCGGAACCGTGTCCTCAGTATTTGGCATTTGTTCCGCGTTCGTCATGCTTCCGCCTTCCGCCTTCGTCATGTTCCGCGTTCGAATGTTCTGCCTCTTGACTTATGTCCATACAATGGATATGTTGTAGGCATGAAAACTGTCAACGTAGCGACCCTTAAGCAAAAACTCAGCGAATACCTGCACTTCGTCGAGCAGGGTGATGAGGTCGTGGTGACTTCCCACCGCCGCCCCGTGGCCCGCATGGTTCCGGATAACGGCACAGGCGTGGTCATACGCCCGCCAACCCTCCCCGTTACGGCACTCGAGAGAGTCAAGGGCGTAACCCCTCTGAAACGCTTCTCGGTGGACGCCGACTTGGCTTGGGACCGGGCGCGACGATGACGGTCTACATCGACACCTCTGTGGTCTTGCGGGTCGTCTTCCGTCATGTCGGTGCGTTGGTCACATGGGGGCAGTGGACCACGGCCTACTCCTCGATCCTTTGGCACACGGAGGCCCTGCGCGCCATTGACCGAGCCAGGCTCGGCGGCGCTATCAGCGACGCCCAAGTGTCGCAGCTGCGAAGCGATATCGAGGTGATTCATGAGCACTTCAATCTGATGCCGCTCACCGAACGTATCCTCACCCGGGCCGGCGAATCCTTTCCCACCGTGGTCGGGACATTGGACGCCATCCATCTGGCTACTGCCATTCACATCCGCGACGCCCTCGGCCTTGACGCTTTCCTGACGCACGACACCCAGCTCGCCACGGCCGCCGCCGCTTGCGGCTTTGCAGTCCAGGGCGTCTGAACGCGGAACAGGGAAGTGCAAGTTGACCCCGAATCACTTCTCATGGTCCTCTCCGTTCCGCGCTTCACGTTCCGCGACCCGCGTTGCCGCCACCGGCAAGTCCACGTGGAACCGCGTCCACTGCCCCATTTCGCTCTCCACGCTCAATTCGCCGCCATGGTCCTTGACGATGCCATGGCTGATGGAAAGCCCCAACCCCGTGCCTTTGTCGCGCGGCTTGGTTGTAAAGAACGGGTCGAAAATGCGAGCCCGCACCGCTTCCGGAATGCCCACGCCATGATCCTCGACGGTCAGACGCAGCCAACGACGGGAACGGGAGCCCTCGGTGATCAGTGAACCGTGATCCGTGTCCACACCCTGCTGCTGATCACTGATTACTGACAACGGTTCACTGTTCATGATCCGCGCACTGATCCGCACGACCTTGTCCGCGTCATTCCCCGGATACCTCTGATTCAACGCGTCGCGGGCGTTGGTCAACAGGTTCATGATCACCTGCTGCATCTGCTGGCTGTGGCACCTGGTCTCGGGGAGATCGGCGGGGACGTCCACCTCCAGCGTGACATGGTCTTGTCGCAGCACGATGCGGATCAGCGACAACGCGCTGCCGATGATGTCGCACAGGTGCTCCGGACTGCGACGGGTTTCATTATCCTGCCTGGCGAAGGAGAGCAGATTCTTCACGATTCTCGCCACCCGGTCAGTCTCCTTGCCGATCTCCGTGGCATACTCCAGCAGGGTGGCGTCAGTTGCACCCCAGCGGTCCCGAATGAGTTGCGTATAGCCCATGATTCCCATGATGGGATTGTTGATCTCGTGCGCCACCCCGCTTGCAAGCAAGCCGATGGATTCCAGTTTCTGAGATTGAATCAGTTGCGCCTGCAACTGCTTGCGCTCCGTCTCGGCCCGCTTACTGTCGGTGATGTCATCGGAAATGCCCAGCAGGTATTTCGTGGTCCCATCACTCCCCCTGATGCAGACCTTGCGCGTGTGAAGCAACCGCTCGCCTTTCCTGGCCGTCTGGATGGGGTCCTCCGGAATGTCCAACACGTTGACCCCTCCATCCAGAACCTCCCGATCCTGGGCGATAAAGTGGAGCGCCTGTTCGGGCGGGAAAAGGTCCAGGTCGTTCAGTCCGAGGAAGGCCTTACGGTCATGCCCCAGAAGCTCCTCTCCTGCGCGATTGAATATGACGAAACGCAGGTCCGTCGCTTCTTTGAGAAAGACCATGAGCGGGATGTGTTCCACGACCGATTCGAACAGGAGTTTCGCTTCCTGGAGTTTCGCCTCGGCCTGCTGCTGGTCTTCCGTCAGGCTCAGCAATGCCTGGCGCGATTGCCGGGCATCCCCGAGCAGTCGGGTCAGCTCAGCCTCGCTCTTCCGCAGCGCCTCCTCGGCCTGCTTGTGCGCGGTGATGTCAATATGGGCCACAACGGCGCCTCCCGCCGCGCCTGGCAGCGGGGTGGCGCGGAGCATGAACCAGCGCTGTTGATCCGGAGAATGACAAGGATAGTCGATCGTGAAAAGCGAGTTGGTGCCGGCCACGACGGCCTGGAGACCAGCCAATGCTTCCGCGGCCCCTTCC
>CAZJBP010000233.1:0-4861 GCA_964544115.1 uncultured Victivallales bacterium
CCGAATCGAAGCGGGAAAACGCTTTAGATGCGTTTGCCCCGCCAATCTCCCGCCTTGCGCTGACGGCGCCGATGGGGTTACGTTCTGACGCGCTGCACGCGAGCGTTCGCGAGGGGGTTTCGGATCCAAGCGATGAACATGGATACGATTGTCGTCGGCGACTTCGAGGTCAACTGCTTCGTCCTTCACGGCACGGAGTCCCGGTGCGTTGTCGTGGACCCCGGGAAGGACGCGGACGCGATCCTCGACGTCATCCGCCGCCAGAGATTGTCAGTGGACGGCTACATCCTGACCCACGGCCACTTCGATCACCTTTCAGCCCTGGCCGACCTGTATGACCGGCATCCCGCGCCGGTCGCCTGCCATCCCCGTGACTGGGAATGGGCGTTCACCCCGGCCAACGCCATGCCGCCGCAGTATGGGCCACCGCGCAAGCCGTCGGACTGCGTCCCGGTGGCCCTCAGCGAGAGCCAGCCGCTCGCCATGGCCGGCCTGACCTTCCGCGTCATCGAGACCCCGGGACATACCCCCGGCTCCGTCTGCCTGTATCTGCCCGGCGAACACGTCCTGATCACGGGCGACACCCTCTTCGCGGGCTCGGTGGGCCGCACCGACCTGCCTGGCGGAAGCGCGCGCGCCCTGTCCGCTTCGCTGAAGAAGCTCGCGGCGCTGCCACCCGAGACAACGGTCCATCCCGGGCACGGGCCCGCGACGGACATCGCGGCCGAGAAGCGCACCAATTACTTCATGCAGCACCTATAGGCGACCCGCAGGATGGAGGCATCCACCGTGAGCGAGAAACTGTTTGAGATCGGCGCGCCGGGCGTCGACACCGGGCGCATCGTCGCCGAGATCCGGGAGACCGTGGCCCGCAAGACCCGCGAGGGCGCTTACAGCGATCCGCGCATCGCCCGGGCCGAACGGGCCAACCTGATGAATCTGCGGCACGAGGACGAGTTCCTGCCCTTCTATCTGGAGTGCCTCAAGGACGCGGTCTTCGTCGACATCAACGACTTCGACATCCACGAGCGGCGGCAGCGGTTCAGCCGGGCGCTGGTCGCCCTGAAACGCACGATCTGGAAGCTGCTGAAGTTCTATACCTACCGGCTGTGGTCCCAGCAGAACCAGGTCAACGGCCTGCTCCTGACGGCCGTCGACAGCCTGGAATCGCGCTACCGGGAGAAGATCGCGGCCCTTGAATCGAGGGTCGCCAAACTCGAAGCGGCGGAAGCGCCCGGGGCCCCCCGTGAGCCGCGCTGAACGGATCGCCTTTATCAGCCCGCGCTTTGCCGACGGCGATACCGTGGGCGGCGCCGAAACCCTCCTGCGCCGACAGGCGGAGCAGGCTGCCCGCGCCGGCCGGCAGGTGGTGTTTCTGACGACCTGCGCCGTCGATCACTTCACGTGGCGGAACGCGCTTCCCGCCGGCCGCAAGACCGTCAACGGGGTTGACGTGCACTTCTTTCCGGTGGACGAAGACCGGGACGAGTCCGCGTTCCTGGAAGCCCAGAGGTCCATCTGCTCGGGGCGAACGGTCGATGAGGCCACGGCCGACACATGGCTGCGCAACAGCGTCAACAGCCGGGCCCTGCTGGACCACCTGCGGGGCGAGGGCGCGGCCTATGACCGGCTCGTCATGGGCCCCTACCTCTTCGGCCTGGTGTACCACGCCGCCGCCGCGAATCCGGGCCGATCCCTGCTGGTGCCCTGCCTGCACGACGAGGCCTTCGCCTACCTCCCCGCCTTCGGGCGCCTGTTCCGGTCCGTGCGGGGCTGCATGTTCAACACGGGCGCCGAACGGGACCTCGCGCTGCGGCTGTACGGCATGGATGCCGCGCGCTGCAGCGTCGTCGGCATGGGGATCGACCGGTTCAACGCCGACGCCGTCCGCTTCTCGCGCCCGGGCTTGAAGCGCCCCTACGTCATCTACTGCGGCCGCCGCGAGACCCTGAAGGGGACGCCGCTGCTGTGCGACTACATGGCCACCTTCCGGGCCCGCACCGGCCGGGACGTGGGCCTGCTGTTCACCGGCAGCGGCCCCATCGAAGCGCCGCCGGAACTGGCGGCGCACCTGGTGGACGCCGGCTTCGTCAGCGAACAGGACAAGCACGACGCCATGGCCGGCGCGGTTGCCTTCTGCCATCCGTCGGTCAACGAGAGCCTGGGAATCGTCTTGCTCGAGTCCTGGATGGCCGGAACACCGGCCCTGGTTCACGCCGGGAGCGCCGTGCTGCGCGAGCACTGCGCGGCGGCGGGAGGCGGGCTGTGGTTCCGGACCTACCCCGAGTTTGAAGAGGAACTCATGGCGCTGCTCGGCAACGCGGACCTGCGGGCCCGCATGGGTGCCGCCGGACGCCGGTACGTGCTGAACGCGTATGGGTGGGACAAGATCGCCGAGAAGATGCTGGCCGTGCTGGACGGCTGACCGATTACTCGGCGGGCCCGGCGGTCACCGACTGCAGAATGGCCTCGGTCGCACGGGTCAGGTCGACGAGCGCCTTCTTCAACGTGTCCGTGTTGTCGCGAATCACCTTCTCGCGATTCAGGTTGGCGGTGCGGTGCTGCTCCAGGGCCTCGCGCCGGGCGATGATGCTCTCCAGCTCTTCCTCCAACCGGTGAATGCGCAGCTCGGCGCTGCTCAGCGCGCGACGGAGGTTCAGGATTCGGAGCTCCTGCTCCTCCTCGCTGCTGTCCAGATCGACGATGTCCATGCCCTCGGGAATGGGCACTTCCACGTAGTTGCCGCAGTCCGAGCAGGGAATGGTCAGGCCTGCGCCTCGGTAGTCGATGGCAAGGCTCTTGCCGCAATGCGGGCAGTCAAAGACGATGTCCGTCTCCTTGACCTCGCTGGTTGCCTCGATCTTGTCGGGCATGGGACCCCTCCCCAGCGACGCACTGGCATCTGCTCTCAAGCCTTCTTCACACGTCCGGACTTGATGCAAGTTGCACAGACCGTGCGCCTTACAGTTCCACCGTTCTCGGAAACCCTCACCTTGTGAAGGTTCGGAAGAAAACGCCGCCGGTTGATGCCGGTGGTGTGCAGGCCGATGCCGCCCTTCTTCTTGGGCAGACCGTGACGGACAATCGAGTTGCCGTATAGAAGGCCCTTACTGCAAATCTCACACACTTTAGCCATGACACAAGACTCCAGACGTGTTCCAAAGGATCCATCTGATAGCGGATTTCACGGGGGAACAGCAAGCCCAAAAAAAGCGGCAGTCAAAGAAAGCGGCATGTCGTGGAGTTTTCAAAGTCGAAAAGTGTTGGGACCTCACCTACACAAATTGGCCAAGTTGAACCGAAAGCCCGGTCTTGCCCAGGTGGATCGGGGCAGATCGCTTTCGGGGCGACGAGTGTGCCGCCGTGTGCCAGTTTTGTGCCAGTTTACCCCGCCTAAAACCGCCGTTTTGTGCTGTTATGCCCCTACAAAGCAGAAAGGCGTCGATGATGACTCACCAGCATATATCGCTGATCATCAACGACTAACGGTTGGAGGCGCGAAGCGGAATTGAACCGCTGTACGAGGTTTTGCAGACCTCTGCCTAGCCACTCGGCCATCGCGCCGGAATGAACCGTACTTGAGAAGGGGCGGCGGAAAGCCCTTACGCCTTCTTCTTGGCGACCGTCTTCTTCGCTAGGCGCGCACGATCCTTGAGGCGCTTTGCTCGGCGTTCACGGCGGACTCTCTTAACCTTCTTGCGCAGTTGCTGTCCCATAAGGGCGCTTGTGGTATCACACGGGTATGGGAGTGTCAAGATGAGGGTTGATCCAGTGCCAGGAAAGAAGATACTTGTGGCGCGCTACGTCTAATGGTTACTTTGTTGGTGTCATTTACGCGGACAGGCAGCCGCGCAGGGAGGCGATGGCTATGTGGGACTATACAGGCAAGGTGTTGGAGCATTTCCGCAACCCGCGGAACGTGGGTGTCATTAAGGATGCGGATGGCGTGGGCGAGGTGGGATCGCTGGCCTGCGGGGACGCCCTGAAGCTGACGTTCAAGTTGGACGATAAGAAAGAGCGCATCGTGGACGCCAAGTTCCAGACGTTCGGATGCGCCAGCGCCATCGCCTCGTCATCCGCGCTCACGGAAATCATCCGGGGCATGACGATCGAGGAGGCCGGGAGGGTCACCAACCAGGACATCGCCGCCTACCTTGGCGGCCTGCCCGAACAGAAGATGCATTGCTCGGTCATGGGCCGCGAAGCCCTCGAGGTCGCCATCAAGAACCTGCGCACCGGCGACACCAGCAAGAAGATTCTC
Source organism: uncultured Victivallales bacterium (assembly GCA_964544115.1). Taxonomy (GTDB): domain Bacteria; phylum Verrucomicrobiota; class Kiritimatiellia; order UBA8416; family JADHWI01; genus CAZJBP01. The sequence continues at coordinate 4,262 of CAZJBP010000233.1, forward strand.
GAAGGCAAGGTGATCTGCACGTGCTTCGGCGTGACCGAAGAAGAAATTGAACACGTGGTCCGAGAGAGCGACCTGACGACGGTGGACCAGGTCACCCACTACTGCAAGGCCGGCGGCGGCTGCGGCCACTGCAAGATCGACATCGCCGACATCATCACGCGCGTCCAGCAGGAAAAGGAGCGCCAGCGACCCGCCGGACCAGCGCCTTCCTCGCGGAAAATCACCGTGCTGCAGAAGATCCGACTGGTCGAGGAGACCCTGGAAAGGGAGATCCGGCCGATGCTCAAGCGCGACGGAGGCGACATCGAACTGGTTGACCTGGACGGCAGCCGCGTCATCGTAGCCCTGCGCGGAGTCTGCGCACACTGCCATGCCGCAGAGGTCACGATCCGCGATGTCGTTCAGCCCAAGCTGCGCGAGTTTGTGTCCGAGGATCTGGTCGTCGAAGAGGAGCAGTAGCCCATGCGCAACGTCTACCTCGACAACAACGCCACCACGCGCGTAGCTCCCGAAGTGATTGAGGCAATGGAGCCCTTCTTCCGAGAGTACTGGGGCAACCCCTCCAGCATGCATTACTTCGGCGGACAGGTGGCCCGCTAC
>CAZJBP010000234.1:0-4854 GCA_964544115.1 uncultured Victivallales bacterium
AGGGCAGATGACATGACGAAGCGAATGGCTCGATGTTCAGGGGCGGCCCTGCTGGCGGGCGCGGTGGCGTGGTCAATGCTGGCCCGTGAGGCTGAGGCGGCCTGCAATCCGCCCGATGGGGTGTTCACGGAGCTCTTAACGTTCACGGTAAAGGACCAAAATGACACGGGCAACTTCGCAACCGCCGCCCCAACCCCAGCTCCAGCGTCGAATCCAAAGAAGCTCTACATATGTCAGGGGGCGGCCGGGACGGCGAAGATCGAGATGTCTGCGACAATCGGCGCGGGCAGCCCTGAGCATGTCGGCTGGCGGATTGAAAAAGCGACGGGCAAGGGAACCGCGGGAGATGCTGACTTGGTCTCGGACGGGACCACAGGTCATGCCGATCCGAACCAAGGGAAAGTCATCCCACCTGCCAACCAAAGCACCTTAACGGTGACGAGGTCTGACGGCGACGTTCGGAAGTTCTACGTCAAAGCCTTCTGCGATGGGAACAAGGACGGCAAGATGGGTCCCGACGAAGACTACTACTACGACACCACGCCCGTCACCCCAAAGCCCATCGAAGTTCAGGTCTTCATCATCACAGTCGACCTGAACATCAATACTGACGATCATCCCAAAGAAGACTGGGGACTACCTCGTGTTTCTGACCCAGGAGACGTGACTGATAGTGACGAAGCGGGCGAGGACAGTCTGGGGGGCTATCTGTGGGTGAACGATGACAACGACCATCATGTTGTAGGCGACTCGACATTGGACAAAGATGATCCCGGGGGATACACGGACGATGATCTGGAACCGATCACATACAACATCCCTGACGCCGTTTGGGCAACTGGGCTCAAAGTCGAAGTGATTATAAACTTCCCCGATGATCATCTTAGAGTATGGCAAAACAACAAGAACCACCCATTGCTTCCGGGAATATACTCGTCGCCATCAGATTTGGATACTGACGTAGACGGAGTGCTATACTTGGAAGGCCGCGACAGCGGGGTTGGCACATTAGGGTTTCGCGTGAAAGATGGCACGATAATCGTGTGTGAAGACTGGATTCGGGCAACTGTGTTTGCGGTGAGCGACGTTAGGTGGGAACGCTACCTCGGCCCCGGCAGCGATACCGTTGTGGAGGCAGACCCTGGTGGTCAGCCTGATCGTACGGGAGTACGCGTGTTTCCTGATAAACGATCGCTCCTGGATGACAGTGAGCACGACAAGCCTAGAATAGTCACAACACTGACACCACCGATTCCCATTGGCTCCGGATGGCACGTGCCTCTTGCGACAACGGTATTTGATGTCGACCATTATTCATCTGACGAGAACTTTGACCCTAATACAGCTGAGGGAGCGGACGACAACCGGACGGGAAACACAGTCGGCGATACCGGGGATGCAAGCAATATTGGCATAGAAGTCCTGTTAGGGGGAACGGTTGTTGCAACGTCGGCACCGGACCCCCACAGGTGCTACTGGTATGAATCAATAGATGAATCCAGCAGTAGCAGGGGAGAAGCACTTCTTCACATAACGCACCACACGCCGTGTAACAATTGGCGGGTGGTGACAGGCTGTGCTGGCCCCGCAGAACCGGGCTACCTCGGGAAGGCTGTCCAGCTTGACCCTGCGAACGGTGAACAGCTCAGGTATATCAATGGCGACGCAGTGGCGGATGGGTCAGGCCTTGGAACACCCTCACGATCCACGGATACTCTGACAGTGTGGAGGAAATTGTACCTCGAGGAAGACAAAATGGCGTCGACGGTCGACTTCTACGATGGACCGGGATATTCACGATCAATGCATCTTGGCTATGTTACTGCTGCGTCCTCCACAACATTATCGACGCTATTTGCCGAGGCACTCCTGGATCAGTGGAAAGGTGGGCAAATCCAATTCTATGAAACGTACTATCCGGTGCACTATTTCCTGGGCGACAGTGACATCATGGAAAGCAATGGAGCCAGTGGTGTGCTGATCACAACAGCGACGGCCGTCCCGGCAGGCACGGACTTTGCGGTGGCGGCAGATGACGACGTCCTGTCTTTTCTAGACAGCAGCGGGTTCGGTTCGGCATCGCCAAAGATCCATCCTGCTCCGCCCTATACGGGGTTGATGAATGAGGCTGATATGTTTCCAGCAGCCTGCATTGAGGTGTCGTGTGACACGCTCGATACTTATGACACGCCAGACGTAGCGTTCGAACTTCACGTGGCGGACAAACATGTGATCGTGTCAAGTTGTAAGGGGGTGCAGGGCGGTGAGGATTTCTGGGTCTCAACTGCGCTGGTTGCGTATGAGAGCGATGTGTATGGTAGCAACGATCCTGATTCCGCTTCTTCTGGAGGCGGACCGTCATCCAAAGGCACCTCCTGTCCGTATTGGGACAGCCCGGCTATTGGTTCGTGTGGCGGGTTCCTGGTCTTCGCGGAAACCACTCGCGATTCGGCTGCCCATGATGGTGAACCGCCGGATATCTACCTGCAACACGTCACAATTCATGAATGCGGTCACACACTAGGAGGACGGCACGGCGACAGTGGCATCATGGATGCTCCCGGCCTTGGAGGAGCGTTCTCGGGCAAGTCGCTCCGGCGATTCATGTTGCTGCAGGACGCAGGACCAAGCATTAAACCGTAGGAGGATGAAATGAACAGCTGGGACGGATTTAGGAGGAGCAGACTGCGCATTGTAGCTGCCTTGACTGCCAAGACGGGATGGCGTCTGCGATATTGTGCTGTGTGTGCAACGCTTGTCCTGCCCCCCCCCGCACCGGCAGGCGAGAGTGGGGTAGGCGGTGACTACTGGGACGTCGCGATGACGATTAGTAGTACGAACATCCTCTCCCGAGAGCCTCTGCTGGTGAAATTGGTGTGGCAAAACCGGACAGCATGGCCACATCCGCTTTCCTCGGTTTTCGATTCAGTTCGTCTTGGCCGATCAGGGTGGTTCAAGACGTGCAAACTGGATCCTGTCTCGGCTGACGGGCCAACGTACAGTGTTCATGACGTGGCGGTCGCTCCTCAGGAGGCATTTGAGGAATCATTCTGGTTGACCGTCGGTCGGGGGGAGGATGACCAGGGAGGCTGGGAGTTTCTGTTTGACGACCCGGGGGAATACACGATCACGTTCCCGGGGCTTGACGCGCCAAGCGTGAAGGTTTCCGTTCAGACTCCGGAAACACAGCAAGATATTGGCGCCCGAGACGCATTTGGGATTAGCGCAGGAGTGTTCTGCAAAGGCGATGGCTTCACTCCATCAGATCTCGCGAGCGAGGGCTCCAGGTCGCTGAGAGAGATTTGCGACGCATACACGAATAGCATTTATGCACCCTATGCTGCGAGGGCCTTGGCCCAAATGATGTGGCAAAAGGGGCGCGGATTCGATGTTGATTTCGATGAGTACCGACACTACTTGGCCATCATCATTGAACGTCGGCCTCGCCATGTCCTGAGGGAGGAAGCGCTGTATTTCCTGACGCGCAGTTACGCATTTCAACGCGGGCGAGAAGAAGACCTGCAGAACAGTTTCAAAAGGCTGTCGAAGGAATACCCCAATGGCCGGTACACAGCCCTGATCGAAAAGGGCTATGGCGTCACATTGGGGCTCCCGGTCGCACCAATTGGCACAGAAGGACCTCGTGTTAGCCCGAAGCCGGCAAGGCTGCAACTCGAAGGTCTTCAACGTCTTCCCGAAGAAGCACGCGACGTCTATGAATCGTACTGGCGGGCCGTAGCCGAGCAGTCTCTGGATAGGGCAGAACAGCAATTGGACAGGGGGTTCGTCTACTGTGGGATAATGGGGGTCCGAGGCTGGCGGAGACTTGTGGAAACGGATTGGGGCCGAGTAAAGATCCACGAGATCCGAGTGGCGATCACAAATGTCGAGAACGCCACCACATATTCCTTCCCACGGAAAGTGGCGGGTGAAGAGGTAACGTGGTCGGGTCAGATATGTCTGGTATTTGCTCAAGCCACCTACGTCCTAACGGATTCCCGCAAAGGGGAGGAAGGCGTCACCCGCCCGGATCAGCCAAGTGTCATGGGATTGCTGAAGACGACGAGCGGCTGGCGGATTATAAGCGAGTACAAACGACCAACTCCCAACCAGGAGGCAGCCGATCTGGCTGAGACTCTCCGGCGTAATCTATCCGCGTCGCTCGGAACGGCAAGCATTAGCGACGGGAGAACCGATGTTAGACTTGCAGATAGGCTGCGAGCTGCGGTTCCGCGAATTGACGACGACGCTAAACTGGCGTGGCAGAACCGAGGTATGGAAGTGGCGGGGGAGGATCTCGACAGGCCCATCATACACGGAGAATTGGTTGTTCAGAATCGCGGGAGTGGGGGCGCAATGCTATACCCAATGAGCATCCTTACAAGGGTGGAAGATAAGAAGTTAGTTTTGGTCGAGGTTCGGGTTGGTGTGTGGAGGTGATGACAATACGGCGGCAGGCTAGCAGCCTGTGGTGAAAGTCGCATTTCCAGTCGATGTGTCTTCAAATCGTCCAACCCGTTTTGTTACACTGCGGCATCGCCGAAAGGAGCCCGAGCCGACGTCAATGGGAGGTAAGCCCCGGGGGGCCACCCCCTTCCGTGCTAAGCGGCGGCGTGATAGACCGGGCGCATGCAAACGGAAGAACTGGCAGCGAGGCGGCGAGTCCTGAGGCGTTGGAATGCGCAGGAGCGGGAACGGCTGATCAAGGAGCAGGCGCACAGCGGGCTGACGAAGAAGGCGTTCTGCGAGCAGCAGGGAATTAACCTCGGGACCTTTCACGGGGGGCGAGATCGCGGCGGGGTACTGCGGGTGAGCCGGACTGCCCGTCCTAGCTCGCGCCTAAAGCCCCCGCCC
>CAZJBP010000235.1:0-4831 GCA_964544115.1 uncultured Victivallales bacterium
GGAGCCGGCGCTTCGCGTACCCGGCGGCCGTCCGCTCACGCCTCACGGGGACTAGTACGAGATCGCAGGGGTCAGGTTAGTAGCTCACCCCGCCCCGCGCCCTGTGTGCCCAGGCCCAGAACCGCCACAATCTACACGCCCCGGTACTGATCCTGGAGGACACTTCACCTGTCACTTGTCACTGTTCTGATGGCCATCCTTTGTCAGTACCCCACCTCAAGCACTACACGGCCGCTCTTCCCCAAGCCAAAGGCGCCGCCGTTGACAACGCCCAAGCATATTCGCTTCTGGCCGTCGTCGGACACTGCATAGCACAAATACTCATCACCCGGCCGCCCCTTGCGCTCCTTGTAGAACACCCATCCTCCAGCCGCCGATACTACAAATCGAGAGCACCCCGCACCCCCCGCCACTATGCACTTGGCTCCCTCACCAGGACCTCCCGATGTATAGATGGCTCCTCCTTCTCTGCAAGTGTAAACCAGGCCTTTTCCATCAGCCAGCCAACAGACAGAGCCTATAGAAGCCGCATACTGCGACCGCGCCAAGCCGCCGGAGACTGTCATATCAGTGAGATCAACGACCATGACGCCGCTGCGGTTGTCAGACGCGATAAGCGCCAGACGCGTCCCGTCACCACTCAAAGCGACCATACTGTGCCCGTATTCGAATTCGCCAGTATAACTCCCCGTCACGCCCCGTTCGATGTTCAGCCGTGCGACGCATGACTGACGCCGCCCTTCGACAATCCGGTACGTTACAATCACGACGTCTGCAGGGGATAGCCATCGCAGGAGCAGCACGTCTGCCGCTGACGTAACGACATTGGTGCTCAGCGTGCGACGCCCGTGCGATGCGAAGTCCATGACGTCCACCGTATGCTTCTCCCTGTCGACGAAAGCCAGGTACTGAGCTGACGGCGACACCGCGCACCATGGTCGGTAAGCAAACCCCTCTGTTAACAGCGGGAGGGAGCGCTCTTCCAAGATGTCGCCCACACTAGATCGCTGCCGGAAGACAAGGCCACCATCTCCTCGCGTAATGGTCCAAAACTGCCCCTCTTCTCTCTCGCCCGCAACAACGACCTCCCGGAACTTCGTGCTCTTGATACTAATCTCGTCACCCGACGTCAGATCACAAATCTTGAGACCCACCATGGGGCTCAGCGCCTCGGAAATGCGGCCCGAACCCACAAACACCAGCAAGGCTGCAGTTGCCGAAGTAAACACCTTGTACGCCATGCATCCCCCTACCCGATTCCTGCGCCCGGATTGAACTTGCTTTGATTATTCCTGCTCACTGCTGGAAGGGCCGGTGTCGGCGCAGGTACCCGGTCCATTCTGGGCGCACCTATGGGCGATGGTGTAGCGGATTGCCCCGCCGGATGCAAGCGGCGGCGGGCTGTTCGCCGCGGGATGAGATCCCTCGCTGACGCTCGGGATGACCAACGGCGCGCAAGGGCGCACGAATCGTGGCCGCACCCACAGGCCGCGTCATCCCGAGCACGGCGAGGGATCTCGAAACGCCGGCCGCTCAGGGCCCAGAGCGGCCCCCTACTCCAGCACCGCACGAATGCGGCGAACGCCGCTGCTCGAGGACTCCTCTTCTGGATGCGGAACCGGCCGAGTTCGCCTACGCAGGGGACAGGCCTGACACCGTACTGCGCACATCCTCGGGCCCTACTGGGGGCGCTGATAACTCACTGCGACGCTGTCAGGAAGGCGCCCCTGGTACTGGCGCAATCGACCGGCCATGTCCTTCGCACCTTCCTGAGATAGCGCATAGAAGCTGACCGTCTTACCCCAGTAGTTGTTTGTTAGAGTCCATTTAGCCACGGGAATCAGGCCCTTTGGCCAATTGCTGTTGAACCAGTCCGAGTAGACCATCACAATCTCCGTGCGGCGCTGTTTCAGCAGCTCCTCGATTGCGCTCGCATCATATTTTTCAGCGCGCTTCGCACGGGTAACCTCGATGGTGCCCAAGCCCCAGAGATCGAGAATGTCGGCATCTGCGTAGTACGAGACAGCTCCCAGATCGTTGCACGCCACTCGCACGCCGGGGGCATACATCGTTCTTAGAAACTCGGCCATCTGGTACTGCTGTCTATATATGTGGTTGCTCGAAAAGGCGACCCGGTCCAAGGACTCCATGGCTCGCAAATGCAATGGCCATGCAAGAAGGAGAATGCAGCCCATTAGCGCAATGAAGCCAGGAACCCGTGTTCTATCCCGAAAACGCGGCAATAGAGACTCTCGAAGGCCACAATACAGTCCGCCAACGATAGGGAGGGATGCAGCGACCAGGTACGCCTCGTATCTGTAGAACCATCCGGTTAGCGCGAACTGCAAGTGCACGACTATCGACGCCGCCATGCAGAGGGCAACTGCCGGAAGAACGCTGTCCCGGCGCCACAGGAAAGCCCCGAGGAGCAGCGTGACGCAAATGACGTACAGGTGGCCTGTGCCGATCAGGATCCCGACCCCACGACCACCGAAAGCATCCATGATTGCCCCTATGCCGTCAAAGCTTGCGAAGTGACCCTTCAGCATAAGCGAGTTGGGAAGAAAGTAAGAGCCGTTCATCATGGACACGACCCCGTAGGCGAGCACAGGAAGAAAGGCCGATATGCCGAGGAGGAGGGCTCCGCGGATCTGCTTCGCGCAGAGCAGCCACACGGCAAGGGGGCCAATCAGAAACAGGGATTCGTAGCGAGTAGCTACTGCCAGCATTCCTACGCCGCACGCACACGCGAGCGACCTGGCGCTTGGCTCCATAGCGAATCGAATCGTTGCACCAACTAGAACGATCGCGAGAAACAGGTGCATGGCGTGCTCCATACCCGTGGAGACGATCGGAACCAGGGGGGTAAAGTAAACCACTGCCACACAAAGGATCGATCTTCCCGTGACTCCAACCCCGAGCAGCCTGCCAAGCGAGTCCGTCGAGTACAGCGCAGCCAACGCAAACAGGGCCGCCAAAATGCCCGGCGTCCAATCGGACGCTCCCACCGCACGGTACGCCAGCGCCAGCATGAGCGTCCACAGGGGGGAGGACGTGCTGGAACTGAACGAGAATTGCGTGACGCCAAAGACACCGTGCGTCACGAGGTTCTTGGCGATGGCCATGTGGATATATGGATCGTCAAGAGCGTATGTCAAGTGGCCCGCGTTAGACAGCAACGACGTCCACGCGATGGCCGTGAGTAGGATTAGAAACACCGCACCAGCAATGGCAAACGGAATGCGATCTCTCAGAGTCTTCATCTCTAGTCCCTCACCACACCAACCGAACCGTCCACATGTTACTTGTGGGGCCGGAGGTCCCTCAGCCTTCCCTGCGTGGTATGCACCGACTCGTGGATGGTGGCGGTGATCCTGCCGCAAATCAAGCCGGGAACATCCGTGCCACGCACCCGCATCCGGCCGACAGCGTGGTTCCGCGCCTATGCTTGCCATGCGCCCCCTCAGTCGGCCTTAGGGCGCATAGTCGGGCCATGGATACGGCGTGTTCTGGTGCGAGACGAACCGGGGAAGGAGGTCTTCCCCACCCTCGGCGGCGTCAACCAGTATCTGCTGAAGAAGGACCCCAAGCACCTGCCGTACATCAACCTGTTGCCGAACTACGCGAACCATCCGGACTGGCTTGGAGCGGCCTACGAGCCCATCGTCGCCCAGTACATGGAGATCGTGAAACCTGCCCTGGTCAGCTGGGACTCGTATCGACAGATGTTTGAAGGCGGGGACGAGAGCTTCTACTGGAAGAACCTTTAGATCAACCCGAACCTGCGCGACGGTGCGGGCCTGCCGGCCAGCCCGTTCCGCACGGATGCGTGGTAAGACTCTTGAACGGGCCTAGCGATTGCTTACGGTTGCGGCGGCCGTGAAGTCACGCACGCTGCGAACCGGGGGTTCGCTCCCCTTGACCAGGGCGGCCTCGAGTTCGTAGTCGCCGGCGTCGGGGATCTTCAAGGTGAAGTCCAGCTTCGTCGTGCCCAGCGCCTCGACCTTGCACGGCTGCGTCTTCTCGACCACCGTCTTGCCGTCCTTCACGATCCGCAGCCGCACCGATCCTTCCCATGCCTGGGGCAGATCGTTGATGACCGAGATCGGGAATGCCTGCTCGGCGCCGATCACATAGGCCGGATCGTAGGCGTCGATCATGATTCCGACCGGGGCGAACGAGTCGCGCACGTAGGTGTAGAAGTCCGGGTCCCATTTGAGCTGCTCGATATCGGCCCAGTGGTCGCTGGTCTGCCCATCGCCGCGGGAATAGCCCAGCCCGCAGAACTCCATGACCGCTGCGCAATTGCGTCCGTGCCGCCAGAACTCGGTCTCGGCCGCCAGCAGCTTGGCATAGATGCGCAGCCGCTGCTGGTTCGAGACGCCGGGGCTCATGGCTCCGTACAGCTCACGGGTCAGCGTGGTCGGACTGCCGTCACGGTTCAGCCACAGCCAGCCGTACTCGTTGAGGATGACGGGGTTCTTCTCCTTGTTGCCATGGATCGCCTTGGGCACGCGCCCGAGGTACGCGAGGCGGAACAGCGAGTCCTTGTAGTGATACTCGTGGGCCTCGAAGACGTCGCCGGGCCTCGCAGCGGCCTGCCAGCCGTTGTCCCAAGGCCGGTCGGAGAAGTCCAGGCCGCGCACCTTGCGGGTCGCCTCGGCGGTGCAGGTCGCGGGCGTCTCGTTGTTGGCGTCCCAGATCACGACGCAAGGGTGATTCCACCGCTCCTGCATCCACTCCGTGTACTCCAGCACCAGCCCGTCGGTGGTGAATTCCGAGCCGTCCGGGAACATCTTCCAGATCGGGTACTCGTCCTGCACGAGGAAGC
>CAZJBP010000236.1:0-4777 GCA_964544115.1 uncultured Victivallales bacterium
GTTGGATCGTGGCGGAAATGGGACGCCAGCCCTGGATCGTGTACGGCATCATGAAAACTGCAGACGGCATTTCAAAGTCCATCACCGTCGGACAGGTCGTCGGCTCGCTGGTTGGGTTCGTCCTGCTGTACGGCCTGCTGGGCGCCATCGACATCTATCTCCTGATGAAATTTGCCCGCAAGGGGCCGGACAGCGACCTGTCCAGCCTGATCCCTATAACGAAACGGAAGGTGTAACATGGAACTCCAAATCATCTGGTTTGTACTCTGGAGCGTCTTGTGGGCGGTGTATTTCACGCTCGACGGATTCGTTCTCGGCAGCAGCATGCTTCAAAACTTCGTGGCCCGGTCCGATATTGAACGCCGCGTGGTGATCAACACCCTGGGCCCGGTCTGGGATGGCAACGAGGTGTGGCTGATCACGGCGGGGGGCGTCACCTTTGCGGCCTTCCCCACCACCTACGCCCTGATGTTCAGCTATCTCTACACGGCTCTTCTGTTGCTGCTCTTCGCGCTGATTGTCCGGGGCGTGTCGTTCGAGTTCCGCGGCAAAGTGGACGCCCCCCAATGGAAGTCGGCCTGGGACAGGGCCCTTCTCGTCAGCAGCTTCATCCCCGCGCTCCTCTTCGGCGTGGCCTTCGGGAACATCTTCAAAGGGCTCCCCATGGACGCGGCAGGTTACCACGGTGGCCTGCTGTCTTTGCTGAACCCCTACGGGCTCGTTACCGGGGTTCTGTTCGTCCTGCTCTTCCTCACCCACGGGGCGCTCTATCTCTCGGTCAAGACCACCGGCAAGCTGAAACAGCGCAGCGCCTCAACGGCCTCCGCCCTCTGGATCCCGCTCCTCGTCGTGGCCGTTGCTTTTCTCGCCTACACCTACCCGGCCACGCATCTGTTCGACAATTTCCTGGCTCATCCAGCCCTGCTGGTTGTCCCCTTACTGGCCGTGGCTGCGCTCCTTGCGGTCAAGGTGTTTCTGGTCAGGAGCGACCTGTTGAAGGCATTCTTCTCATCCTCCCTGACGATCGTACTGGTGGTCGCGACAGGCGTGACGGGTCTGTTTCCGAACCTGATCCCGTCGAGCCTGGACACCCAATACAGCCTGACGATCTACAATTCATCGTCGAGCCCCTACACCTTGAAGATCATGACGGGGGTTATCGCCGCGTTTCTTCCCGTTGTGATTGCCTACAAGATCTGGGTCTACAGGGTCTTTCGCGCGCCGGTCACGGATGAGGATGTGCTGGGCAATCCGCAGGCGTACTGAACATGCGCGTCCTGCTCGTCACGCCCCCCATGGTGCAGTTTAACACGGCCTACGCCGCGACGCCGGCGCTGACGGCATTCCTCCGGCGCGAGGGCGTGGACACGGTTCAGGCCGATTGGTCGCTGGATCTGGCGTTGCGACTCTTCTCCCGCCACGGGATGGAGGAGGTCCTTTCCGCCCTGCGGTCTGAGGCGGTGCCGCCAGGCCCCAAACGGACGACCCGAAAGCCGAAGTCGCCGAGCGTCGACTTCTTCCTGGCGCACGCGCCGCGGTATCTCGACACCCTGGACGACGTGATGCGCTTTCTGCAGGGCCGAGCGCCGGAGCTTACCGAGCGGATCGCCGCCGGCCGCTGGCTCCCGCGCGGCCCGAGGTTCCGCTTGCTCCGCGACCTGCGGGCCTTCGGGTTGGACCCGGCCCTCACCGCACCGGGCCTCTACCCCTTGCTGCTCGCCAGCCTGTATCTGGACGACTTGGCCGATGTCGTGCGCGAAGGTGTTGATCCGCGCTTCGGCCTCTCGCGCTATGCCGAGCGCCTCACGGCCTCGGCCCCTTCGTTCGACGCGTTAAACCGCGCCGTCCGTGCGCGTCCTAGCCTCGTCGACCGGATGGTTCGCGAGGTGGTGGTGGAGACTCTCGACCGCGTGCGGCCGGATGTCGTGGGGATCACGGTCCCGTTTCCCGGCAACCTGTACGGAGCCCTGAGGAGCGCCCGTTGCATTCGCGAACACTCGCCGGGCGTTCGCATCGCCGTGGGCGGCGGGTTCATCAGCACCGAGCTGCGGTCGCTCGCCGACCCGGCGTTCTATGACTTTGTGGACTACGTGATCTACGATGACGGCGAGATCCCCCTGCTGCGACTGGTGGAGCACCTTGCCGGACGCGCACCGCGAGAGTCCCTTGTTCGGACCCGGACGCGCGACACGGCGCCGAGTGCGCCGAGCGGAGCCGGGGCCGCCGCGGCACAACTGAGGCACCGCGACCGCCCGGCCCCAGTGTATGACGGACTCGCGCTTGACCGCTACTGCCGCGTGGTCGAGACCCCCAACCCGATGAACCGCCTGTGGACTGAGGAGAAGTGGCTGAAACTCCAGCTCGCCCACGGCTGCTACTGGCGACGCTGCGCGTTCTGCGACACCGGGCTGGACTACATCGCCCGCTACGACCCGGCGGACGCCGACACGGTGCTGGGCTGGATCCGCGAGATGGTCGCAGCCACGGGCCTGACCGGCTTCCATTTCGTGGACGAGGCGGCGCCGCCCGCGCTGCTCCGACGGCTGGCGGAGCGGCTCATCGCGACGCGCACACGGATCCGCTGGTGGACGAACATCCGCTTCGACCGGGCCTTCACGCCCGAGCTCGCCCGGCTGCTGGCCCGCTCGGGCTGCGTGGCCGTCACTGGCGGCCTCGAATGCGCCGAGGGGGATCTGCTGCGCAAGATGGGCAAGGGCGTCACGCTGCCGCAGGCGGCGCGGGTCTCTCGCGCCTTTGCATCGGCAGGAGTCCTTGTCCACGCGTACCTGATGTACGGCTTTCCGGGCCAGACTGAGCAGCAGACGGTGGATGCACTGGAGGCGGTGCGGCAACTGTTCCAGGCCGGGTGCCTGCAGTCGGCGTACTGGCACCGCTTCGCCCTCACGGTGCACAGCGCGGTCTACCGGGCCCCGGGCGATTTCGGGGTGCGCATCCCAAAGCGCAGGCCGCCGCGCTTCGGCGAGAACGAGGTCCCGTTCACGGGTGGGTCGGGCGCCAACGCGGACGCGCTCGGAGAAGCTTTGCACAAGGCCGTCTACAACTTCATGTACGGAGTCGGTCTCGACGAGGAGGTCCGATTCTGGTTCGCCACGCCCGTACCGGCACCCCGGCTGGCCCGCAACGCCGTTCGCGGCTGGATCGAAAACGAGGGATAGCGGACCTGAACCAAAGGCTTGGCATCGACGGGTCACGGTGTGCTAGATTCGCCGCGTACCGTGGAACCTGAACCCTTTGCCTCGCATGGAGAAAGCAGGGACGGCATGGATTGGCTGAAGCGCGCACAGGAGGTCATCGACCTGGAGGCCGAAGGTCTGCGAAAGGTCCGCAACGGGCTGGGGGATGCTTTCACCGCGGCGGTCGGGTTGATCCTCGGCAGGCTCAGCGCCGGCGGCAAAATCGTCGTCACCGGCATCGGCAAGAACCTGCACATCGCCGAGAAGATCTCCTCCACGCTGGCCAGCACCGGGGCGACCAGTGTGGTGCTGCATCCAGCGCAGGCCATGCACGGTGACCTCGGCATCCTAGGCTCCGGCGACGTCCTTCTCGCCCTCAGCTACAGCGGCACCTCCGAGGAAATCCTCAACCTCATCCCCCTCGTCCGCCGCCTGGGCGTGGCGATTGTCGCCCTCACCGGCGCGACGGACAGCCCGCTGGCGCGCAACAGCGACGCGGTGATCAACGTCGCGGTCGACCGCGAGGCCTGCCCCTTCAACATGGCCCCAACCGCCAGCACAACGGCCACGCTGGCCGTCGGGGATGCGCTGGCGATGGTCTTGCTTGAAGCGCGCGGCTTCGGCCGCGAGGACTACGCCAAGCTGCATCCCGGCGGAGCCATCGGCCGAGCGCTGCTGACCCGCGTGGCGGACATCATGCGCACGGGGGACCGCGTGGCCCGCACGGGGCTCGGGGCGACGGTCAAGGACGCGGTCGTCGCCATGACCCAGGCCCGGTCGGGGTCGGCGGCCATCGTGGACGCGGAGGGCCGCCTTCTCGGCATCTTCACCGACGGCGATCTGCGGCGCGCGGTGTCCCTCTCGGCTGACGTGCTGTCCAGGCCCGTGGCAGAATTCATGACGCGCTCGCCGCTCTCCGTGCGCCCGGATGAACTGGCCGTCGACGTCCTGCACGTATTCGAGCGGCACGACATCGACGACATCCCCGTCCTGGACGATCACAACCGAGTGGTCGGGACGGTCGATATCGTCGACCTGCCCAAGATGAAGATCATGTAGACCGAGGGGTGCGGCGGCGCAGGGCCGGCGCATCACTCCGGTGCGGGCGCTTCCGCGGGCAGCGTGGTGGGGGCTTCCGCCTCGGGGGCCGCCTCGTCGCTCGATCCCCCACTCCGCTTCCGCAGGAAGGGCACAAACCGGTGCCAGCCCCCTGACTCGGCCTTCGTGACCGCCGCGCTGATCTGGTTCTCGAGAAGCGGATCGGGCGCCCCGCCGAACTCCAGGCTCTGGCGGTAGGCCGCGCCTGCGGCGACCGGTTCCGGAGCATCCACGACCAGCAGTACGCGGGCCAGGTTGTAGTGCGCGGCGGCACTGCGCGGGTTCAGCGCCAGGGCCCGGCTCAACTGCGCCCGGGCATCATCGAACTGCCCCAGCCCGAAATACGCTCCAGCCAGCGCCACGCAGGCGCTGTCGCTGCGCGGATCGTCGGTGGTCACCGACTCGAGAATATACATGGCGTCCACATAGTCGCCTTCCTGACACCGGGCGATGCCGAGCAGCATCCGTATGCCCGCGTCATCCGG
>CAZJBP010000237.1:0-832 GCA_964544115.1 uncultured Victivallales bacterium
GTCCGCTGTTAGTTCGCCACGTGTACGTTCCGTCAGCAGGACAGACGAGACTATCCATCGGGTAGTCACTGAATTTGGCCACTTTGTCCTGTGGAACGTCCATGAAGGGCAGGTTGTAGTACAGTTGCGCCTGTTCCCGCGCGGCCGCGAGGAGAAGCATGTTCACTCTGCATTCTTTCGCCACACTCGTGCGGTGTTGCGGCTGTGGAGCCCCGGAGCGCTCAGGTTGCAGTCGAATGTTCTGTTTGAGTCTTACTCCACCCTTGAAGGCAAAGCCGGTGTACGACGTCATATCTCCGTTGAACACCAGAACGGCTAACAGATCGTTCGTGCGGCCACGCACGAGGCTCAGCAGAACCGTCCTTGTATCGATCGCATCCCACGAAACGATCAAGCCGTCTTTTGCCAGCGACCATTCCCCGCAGGTGCTTGCACCTTTTGAGAACATGATGAATTCCCCGCCCCCGCCATCACATTGCCATTTCGTGCCCTGGAGGTGTTCGCGTAACTCACAACCCAGATCACTACTCTCTTTCCCGCCCGCATAGTTGCCAATCGATACTAGGATCAGCCCGATTAGACAGCACTTCTTCATCTCACTCCCTCCAGCCCGAACGTCAGCGATCACCAGCGGCCCACACTTCGATCAACCGCAAACCGTTCTGCTGCCGCTGGTGCATCGTTGGGTTCGCGGTCTCAGTGATCGCCGTAATGCGTGCGACACTGGGCTATCCAGATCGCGCCGTCCACAATACTAGACCTTAGCAAGTGCGTGCGCTTTTCCGTTTCCTGACTCCAGTTGACGGATGGATTTCTTCAGCACTTTCTGATT
>CAZJBP010000237.1:842-4774 GCA_964544115.1 uncultured Victivallales bacterium
ATTGCCTTCCGGATGATGACCTGCCGGAGAAACATTCGGACCGCAGTTGTAGTGTCCAAACCTGCAGCTAGGAAAAAGCGGTCAGCATCTTTCTTGAGTTGATGGTCCAAACGCACTTGAAGTGTCGCCGTCCTCATGCCGAATCCTCCCATTGGTGCTGTTGCACTCGTATTACCATTGTATTTAGTCTGCAATCATATTTGTTATCGCGACCCGTTATTGTGCCGTTTCAGTGCACAACGGGCTCACGCCCAGGCGAGTCCATCGGTCCCGACGACACGATCCGCCAAGGGGCGCGGGATGTGCGGCATCAGGCAGGCGGGCCACCCCTTCCCCCTCAGCCTCAAGACCGATTCGCTCACCACAGGCCGCCAGAAGTCGATGCCGATAGCGACCGCGACGCCGAATGGCACACACCTGAGGGGGTCTTGCCGTCTTAATCGTAATCCTAATCTTGCTCTTAATCCGCTCGTGCATAATGGATTACGATTAAGATCAAGATTAGGGTTCGGATGGGAATTGGCGCTTAACTGAGCGCCATTCGCCCCCGACCCCGACGCCGAAAGGAGTGCGCGCGAGGCCGCCAGCCTCGACGTCGGGCCTGGCAACATCCCCAACCGGCTTGCACTGAATCGCAGATGCGCACCCGCCGGTGATGCGAACCAAAGGGTTGCTTTCGATCCGGCTGAGACGGCATCATATCGCCTTGCACGCCGGCGGCGGCGGGCCGCATCGGCAGCACAGGAGGGAACACCCACAATGGCCCTGAACCTCGTCACAAAGATCGATGATCGCGTACCCGTTCGAAACGTCCTGGTCAGCGTGTCGGACAAGACCGGACTGGACGCCTTCATCCCCGAACTCGTTCGCCTGCATCCGGGCGTAAAGGTCTACTCGACCGGCGGCACCTTCACGCGCCTGCGCGAGCTGCTCGGCGCCTCGGCCGCCGGCGCGCTCATCCAGGTCTCGGACTACACGGGGCAGCCGGAAATGCAGGGCGGCCTGGTCAAGACGCTGGACTGGAAGATCTACCTCGGCCTGTTGAGCGAGACCTACAACCCCGACCACCAGGCCGACCTCGGCCGGGCCCAGGCGGTGCCGATCGACATGGTCGTCGTCAACCTCTACCCCTTCCGCGAGACCGTCGCGAAGGCGGGCGTGACGCCGGAGCAGGCCCGCACCAACATCGACATCGGCGGACCGTGCATGATCCGCGCGGCGGCCAAGAACTTCATCCGCGTCGCCTCGGTGACCGACCCCGCCGACTACGGCGCCATCCTCGGGGAACTGCGCGCGGGCGGCGGCGCGCTGAGCCTGCGAACGCGGCTGCGGCTGTCGCAGAAGGCGTTCGCGCACACAGCCCAGTACGACACGGCCATCGCCGGCTTCTTCGGCGCCCGATCGTATGAAGAGGTCACGGCGGCCTACACCCTCGCATGATCGACCTGCATACACACTCAACCTTCTCGGACGGCAGCCTGACGCCGGCCGCGCTGGTCGACCTCGCGCGCCGGGAAGGGCTGTGCGCGCTGGCCCTGACCGACCACGACACGACCGCGGGCCTGGCCCCGTTCCTGGAGGCGTGCGCCGCCGCGGGCGATGGGGCGGCGCCCCTGCGGGCCGTGCCGGGAGTGGAGATCAGCGTGGATGTGCCGCGCGGCACGATGCACGTGCTGGGCTACTTCGTGCGCGCCGGCGACCCGCAGCTGGAGCCGCTGCTGGCCCGGATCCGGGACGGGCGCGACGGCCGGAACGGCATGATCCTCAACCGCCTGCGCGAGCTCGGCATGCCCCTCGACGCCGCCGAGGTGGAGAGCAGGGCGGGCGGCGAAGTGGTGGGCCGGCCCCACATCGCGCAGGCGATGGTGGCCCGCGGCTACGTGCGGTCGACCACGGCCGCCTTCGACCGCTTCCTGGCCAAGGGCCAGCCGGCGTATTGCGACCGCTATCACCCGCCGCCAAAGGAAGGCATTGCCGCCATCCGGGCGGCGGGCGGCGCGGCCGTCCTGGCGCACCCCTGGACGCTCGAGATGACGCGCTCGCGGCTGCAGTCCTTCGTCGGAGAACTCCGCACGGAGGGGCTGGCGGGCATCGAGGTCTGGTACCCGGAACATTCGGCGGAGCAGCGTGACCAATACCTGGGCCTGTGCCGCGAGTTTGATCTGATTGCCGTCGGCGGCTCGGACTTCCACGGCGCCATGAACCCCGCCCTTCGTCTCGGCCACGGCTTCAACGGGCTGGGCGTGCCCGATTCGGCGGTGGATGACCTGGCGGCGCGCGCCACAGCCGTGCGGAAGGAAGTGCCGCCGTGAAGCCTTTCGTCGTGCACACGAAACGCGGGAAGCGCGCCGGACGCCCGTTCCGGCGTTGCTCGGCCTGCGTCAGGATGTGGCCGTCGAGGAATGCGTTCCTCTCGGACCCCGACGTCACACTGGTGGGCTACCAGGTCAACTACGGCGAGCTGAAGGCGGGTTTCTTCCTCTTCAATCACGCCTGCCGGACCACGCTGGCGGTGCGGGCGAGCACCTTCAGGAACCTGTACGACGGCCCCATCTTCAGGAAGCGGGCCGACGGCACGGCCTCCTGCCCCGGGTACTGCGTGCACGAATCCGAACTCGCGGCATGTCCCAGCGCGTGCGAGTGCGCGTATGTCCGGGAGATTCTGCGCGTCTGCCGGGACTGGCCGAAGCGACCGAGGCGCTAAACCGGTCCCGCCTCATCATCACCGGCGGCGCTTCCGTGTGACAGGCTTCCGCCCCCGTCGCCGCGTCGGGCCGCCCTCCCGCGACAGCGTCATGAGGACGGAGAGTTCGAACAGCAGCCGCGCCCCGACCGCGGCATCCCACTCGCCGCTCGGGCCGGGCGCCACTTCGCACAGGTCGAAGCCGACGATGCGACGCCCGCTGTCAACCACGCGTTCGATCAGGCAGACGGCCTCGGCGTACGACAGCCCGCCCGGCACGGGGGTTCCCGTGTGCGGGCACAGCGAGGGGTCCAGGCCGTCGATGTCGAACGACACGTGGACCTGCTCGGGCAGCGTGTCGACGATCCGGGCGCAGAGGTGCTTCCAGGAGACCCCGCCCAGCTGTTCGCGCTTCATGTCGCGATCGTCGAAGACCCGGATGCGACCGCGCGACGCCTCGACCCGCGACGCCTCCTCCTGGCAGAAGTCGCGCCCGCCCACCTGCACCAGCCGCTGGACCTGGGGGCATTCCAGCGCGTGGAGCATGACCGACGCGTGCGAGTAGATGAAGCCTTCAAAGTTAGAGCGCAGGTCCATGTGCGCATCAATCTGCAGGATGCCGAACTCCGGCGTGCGCTGCGCCACCGCCTGGATCAGGCCCAGCGCGGTCGAGTGATCGCCGCCCAGCAACGCGACCTGCCGCCCCTCGTCCATCCGCGCCCCGGTCCATTCGCGCACCTGGCGGACCATCGTCTCGCAGCCCGCGTTCACCTCATCCCGCACCCGCCCCATGGCCGCTCGCCGGCGCGCCGGCGATCCCGCTTCCAGCCAGGCCATGCGCGCGGACGCGCGGGGCCGCAAGCGGTCGTTCAGCCGCCGCAGTCCTGCCGGTTCGGGCGCCAGGCCCGGGGCGAGCCGCCAGGCCTCCGGCGCCAGCGGGTGCCACAAGTCCATCTGCGGCGAGGCTTGCAGGATCGCGCCCGGCGCGCGCGACGTTCCCGAGCCATAGCAACAGGTGACTTCCCACGGGACCGGGAGTAGAACCGTACGGGCCTCCTGCCAGCTCCCCGGCACGCCAAACAGCCGGCCGTTCCGCGGATTTGGCCCACTCGAATTGTAAACAGATGGGGTCATGCGCACCTCGCTGGGGGTGTAAAGTAGCCTAGGATCTCACCTCTTGCACGCCTCAAGACAACGCCCTCGCCACACCTTTATTTTGCATGCCGGCAGAATACAGCTCGCCCACCCT
>CAZJBP010000238.1:0-4635 GCA_964544115.1 uncultured Victivallales bacterium
AGAAGCGGACTCGCAAAAAAGGTCTGGCGTTGGTGCATGGGTCATACCCGTGTAGGCGGTTCAGGAACGGTTATGGGGATGCCGCACCT
Organism: uncultured Victivallales bacterium; assembly: GCA_964544115.1. Classification (GTDB taxonomy): domain Bacteria; phylum Verrucomicrobiota; class Kiritimatiellia; order UBA8416; family JADHWI01; genus CAZJBP01. Next base: position 90 of record CAZJBP010000238.1, read on the forward strand.
TGCCGTTATCAGATGGACGGGCGCAGACAGAAGCACTTTAGAAATGACCTCACGCCTACGTTATGCGATGGACGCTTTGAAGAATGGCGGTAGCGAGATTAATAGCATTATGGGAAAGGCCGCTGACAGTATGAGATACCGCATAGGCTTGAAACTTGATGAAATCGCGAAAGGCATAGCGAAATGAATTTACCACAAGCAATTGAAAGCGCATTTTACGACTTAATACGAAAACAGTCTTTAGGCTGTACGCCTCTTATACGTTGCTGGCATAACATGCGAAAAGACACGCGATGGAATGAAACGACCGATAGAGAGTTGCCTTGTATTACGATCAACTGTTCGCCATTCGTGCCAGATGAAACGAATAGCGCAACAGGAACGGCAAGAATAGCTATTAGATGCAAGTCTAACGGTGAGAAAGACAAGGCGCATGCAATCATAGGTGCAATGGAGGAAGGCGTTGACAACGCTTTAACAGGCATTAGGCGCGATTTGTATAATGGCGCAACGTCAACCGATTGGCTTGAATTTGAAGCGACAATAAAAGAGTGTTCAAGCGTGTTATCTGTTGGCGGTATTATGCTAGAACAGGGCGACGAGCCTGGATTGGATGACGACGATCCTATTGTTGGGTTTGTCGGGGTGTTGGCAATAACGAAAAATGTTTAAGAAAGGCGGTTTATTATGGCGACTGTAGTACCATGGGCGACTAAAAGCACAGATGATATTTTTGGAATTTTGGCAATCGTGAACGGCTTAGGAACGCTTGCGGACGTTCTCAAGATCAAAGGTTCAACACGTACACCGATTGCAAAGGCAACGGCTCAAGCGTTGGACGAATACGGAGACATCGCGGCCAAGTCTGTACCTTATGGCGCGGCAACAACGATGTTTGAGGCAACGAGCGAGTTTGAGGTTGTAAGCGGAACACTTGACCTTTCAAAACTGTTTCTCGGCGTCACGGCAACAAGCGGAATAAATATCACCGGCGTGTCAATCAAAACGTCAAATGGCGCATGGCCTACCGTTTCGATCACTGGCAATGTTGGCAAGGTATTGGAAGCCGCGCCTACTGGAAAGCTGAACAAGTGGGCGTTGCCTGCAATCAGTGTTGTCAATCGCAAGGTCGCACAGGACTTTGGCGGTGGTGGATCAGCTGAACTTGGTTTTGACGCTCCTACTGGATGCAAGACAACTGGAAGCGGACTGGACTTCACGGTAAATTTCAGCGAGACCACAGATGGCGAGGGATTGCCAGTCGCATTTTCGATTCATGGCGCAGACGGTTCAATGAATGCCGACTTTGTAGCGGTTGCTGAAATAACAACGCCTAACTCGTTCCTTCCTGTTTGGACGGTTGACGTAGCGGCAGGATTCCTGTGGGCAAACCTTGCAAACCCTGCAACGGCCAAGACTCCGAACGAGTATTGGACTGGCTCGGCATCCGCAACGCTGGCAGACCCTGCGACTTCATTAGTACGCACATCGGCCTAATCGTGAAACCAAATGACAAACTATCGGAAACTATCGAGCCAAGCGGAAGCGGAAATTGAAGCATTACGCAATGAGGGCGTGATACTTTCCGATAGTGATATCATTGCAATAAACGCGCTTTGTTGGGAAATAGAAAGCCCTAGCAAGCGCGTTTCGTTGGCTAAGGGTAAGCCCGTTAAATGTGGCAACGTGTGGCTATGGCCGTTAACCATCCATTCTAGCGCATGGTTTAGCGAGATCGGAAGCGAGTTGCACTGTTCAGAGGTTGCGCTTGCCTACGCAATGGCGCATCGAGATACGGAGCTTTTCACGGTATCAGAAAAAGAAATACTGACATGGTTCAAAACCATTCAGTCAACGATTGAAGAGTTGCGCATTTGCATGGCTTGCGTTATCGATCAGGGCAAGCGTGATTCATTGCCCGTTAAAGAAGGCCAAGGAATAACCGTTCAGCAGTTGGCACAATTGATGGTCGCTAATCATGGCGGAACATTCGAAATGTGGGAACGGCAATGCTCAATCGAGTATGTGTTTGACTTCTTGGATACTACTTGCAAACAGGATGAAGCAGAGGCACGAAAGACGCACGTTCAAAAGGCAACCATGATTTTGGGGCGGTTCACTCAATCACTTTTAAAGAGGTCGAAATCAAATGGCTGATAAGAAAATCACTTTAGTACTCGAAGCAAAGAACATGCTATCGCGCGGACTGTCGGGTGCATCTCAATCCGTAAAGAAGTTTTCGGACGGAATGAAGACAGCATTTGACTTTTTTGCTAAACCAATTTTGGTTGCAAGTGCCGGACTGATGGCATTAAAGAAAGGGCTTGACGTTATTGAGGAAGGTTTGAGGGGTATGGGTCGTGCGTTCCGTGAAAGCAAAACAGAATCGATGATAAAAGATTTTGAATTATTGCGCTATTCCGCTTCACTGGTAGGCAACGAATTTAAAGCACTTGAAGAGGCTACAAATTCAAGCAATACGGTATTCGATCAACAGACAAAGCGAGTGCGAGGCCTTGAAGATGCGCAGGCCAATCTTGAAAAGGCTAAACGGTTATCGACGGCAACGACAGACGAAGAACGGCAAGCAATCGAAGAAGAGTTTAAGGCGTCAGAAATTGCAATCGATGCCAAGCGCAAACAAGCAGACATCGAGCTTGAGGTGTCACGCGCAAAGGATAGCGCAATCAAGAAGACGCAAGAAGCAAACAAGCTCACGGAAGAGTCGGCAAAGCTCGAAGAACAGGCACTTGAAGCACGTACAAGGGCGGCGGCTATGGGTCAAAAGATTAACGCATTGAATGCCGGCGCGTCAATGGTGGGCGTTATGTCAGGCGTTCACGCGAAAGAGATTGAAAGCCTCACAAAAGCACAGAAGGCCGCAAGTGATTTAGCAGATAAGTCGGTTGAAGAGAAAGAGCGCATAGACGCGCAAATCGTTTCGCTTGGTATTCAGGCGATAGAAGCGCAAAAGATGGCGGCGGATAAAAGCCTTGAAATCGAAAATACGCGAGTAGAGGAGCAAGCGTCTATTATTGACCTTGAAGCAAAGAACATTGAGAAGCGGATGAAGATGCAAGAAGACGCATCAAAGAAACTTGCAGACCTGAAAGAGAAAGAAGCCGATACGCTTGCAACAATCGCGGAAAGACAGACTGAAGACAACAAGGACAAATGGGATCAGATTTTAAAGGATAACGAAGAGGTCGCCAAAAAGACAGTTGCGCAATTCATCGAAGACAGCAAAAAAGAAAAAGACGAAGCAAAAGGCCGAAAGAACGAAGATAAGAACGCGGCACGTCTCGAAGGATTGACAAAGGGCGGCGGCAAGCTATCAAAGAAGGATCAAGAATGGCTTGACTCATTTAAGGCCATCCGTGACGCGCAACAGAATGTCGGAGTTGCAAAAGAAAACATTGCACAGATCGAAGCGACAAAGCAATCAGAGACGCTTGAAAGCATTCAAACGCTTTTGCAAAACAATCTTGACGAACAGCGCAAACTTTCAACAGCGGGGTAAACTATGGCACTTAAAACAAGCATAGAATCTGGCGACTTTAAACTTACCAGCCGATCACAGCGGACAGAGGTAGTCCCTCAAGGCGTTGGCGTGGCTGATAAAACCTATCGCGTTACAAGCGCAACGTATAAGGCGTACTCGATTGAGATTGGTGTTGTGAACACATACATGACCGAAAACCCTACGCTTGATTTAGAGATTGAACTCATTCAAAACATGCCAACAGGGGCGCATTTAAACAGGCGAACCGAAACAAGAGACGAAGTAGTATAGGAGCTTTTATGGCACGTTTTTTCGAAACACCATTTAATGACGGGAGCCCGATATCACGAAAAGGATTTGCAAAAGGAATACGCAGACTAGCGGAAGCCTTTGAGCGCATGCGCGTGTATGGCGGTAGCATCACATGGGACGAAGCGAACCATATCCCGACGATACGATGCCCAACATCGTCAAGCGCGACATGGGACGGCACGGCCCCGGAAGGCTTCGAATGGGAAACTTTGAACGTTGTAACTGATGGCAAGATTGTAACCCGTGAAGTGCTCACAAAGACAAGCACGAAGGCCGATGTTGTTACATGGGATTCAGACGATGCGCGAATGCTGCTCCAGGTAAAGGGCGGCACAGGCGAGGACGCTGGCAAACTGCGAATTGATAAAGGCTATCTGGTGGAGTAATGGCATTTACAACCATAAATATTAACACAAGCTGGCAGGATCTAGCTATAGCAGTCGAGATTGCTAATTCCTACAATTTGCGCCGCCGTCTGAAAAACCTAGAACCTATCGCAGTGCCAGATCAAGACGTTAAAGTATTCGACTTCATTCTTGCTATCCAATCAGGCATTGAAGCAATGGCGACAACATGGATGGATAATGCCGGCGCAATAACGGATTACCAATATGGCGCGTCTGGATCCATTGCGCCGGAAACAGAAGCCGATTTGATGGCACTTGCAGGACTCACGGAATCAGGGTATTGGAGGCGCGTACCTGTTGACGGCGACAAGCCAGCCGACTGGAC
>CAZJBP010000239.1:0-4632 GCA_964544115.1 uncultured Victivallales bacterium
GACGCGCCTGGGTTGAAACAGCCTCAGTTTGCTGATAGGCCTTATTAGCAGAGGGTGTCGAATAGGATGCGACTCTTTTTGTTGCAGGAACATGAAGCTTGTATCAAGCGTCAAACGATTAGAAGATAGCCCACTGGTCACTGCTTAGCGCAGTTGATGTGGATATTTCACTTGTGAGTAAGGTGGAGATAGTTATGAACCGTTTAAGTGTTTTAATAGTATTAGGCATAATTGCCGCATGTTTTATGCCGTTATTTGCCGCGTCCGAGGATGATTACCCGATGTATCGCGCCAATGGAAATCGGTCGGGCAATACTAGCATTCTGACCAATACCGGAGATACCAAACTCACATGGTACTTCCCAATGTTTAAAGAGGTTGGAACGACAATTCAACTCGATAACGATGATCCCGATCCTTTAGCAGTCGTTCCTCTGCCCACAAACTATATCCTAATTGATGGTAGCACATATGATGTAACCACGCATTTGCTTGATCCAATAGCGGGATGGACTCGAGTTGTCGATCCTGATGCTTCTACCGCAAGAATAGGCGCCTCCTATTTTGCTACGGAAGTAGTGGTAATCACTCCCCAGGGTGAAACTGAAGAGGATGCGGTCTTCCAGGCGAGGGTGCAGGCAGCGGTTACGAAACAAATAACGTGGACGATTCATCCCGATAAGCCTCGTCGTTATTCAATCGAATTTTTCATCCCATCGTTTGGGACAATTCTTGTTGGAACAGAGCGTTCTCAGCCTGATTCTGTTTGGTATAAAATTGAATATGGCAATAATCAGGTGAAATGGGTTCCGGTTGATCAAAGGGTTGGTAATCAGTGGCTTAGTGTTGGAGAAGGTAGCAGTTTCCTGCCTTTGCCAGATAATACTATAAAAGTCACTTTGACTAATGTTACTTCAGCAGAGAATGCCGATGTGAACCCTAAGAAGATTGTTCTTGCTGATGCAATTAGAGCAGTACCTTTAAGAGCTACAGCTTACTCTTCTCCCGCAGTGGCTAATGTAGATACGGACCCTGCCGCTGCAGCCACCATTTTCTGTACTCGAAATGAAATGACCACCGATTCAGTGGATACATCTGGGGCAACAGCCGCTCCTGGTGGAGTTGTCTATGCGCTCAACAATACAGGAGGAGTGCGCTGGCGATATCCATTAGTTGTTGTACGCAACTTCACAAACAACATAGACAATTTCGATAGCGCTACTGATGATAGGTTTACTCGTACTCCCACCGTTAATTGGGTAGTACCTGACCCCGCTGACCTAGCAGGAACCAACCCATATGGTGTTGATTTCCTATGGGCTCCTACTGCTGCAGTTGGTGACTCTTTTGCTCATTGGCGAATACAGGGAGCAAACTCCTCACCAACTAGCATTGGTCGATACAATGTTTTTGTGTGGATTCCTAAGGATGAGAATAATAAATTTGTAACAGCTGCAAAATACATCATTCATTACGCAGGTGAGGATGGTGCAGCTTTAACTCAGACGGTTACGATTAATCAGAATAGGCCAGTTTTGACTGATGCTGCTGGAAGTGGTGGTCAATGGGTTGCGCTGGGAACAGGCACCTACCTACACGATCCGGATGCCGGTGGGCTTGATATCGAACTTTCAAATGAGTCTGCTGAAAACGGTAAGTTCGTCGTAGCTGATGCTGTCGCATTTGTAAGTCGTTATAATAGCCCAATTTACTCTAGCCCCACTGTAGAGGAAATTGATGGGAAGTGGGTTGTTTTAGTCTCCTCTGACGATGGGCATGTGTATTGCCTTGACGCGGCTGGAGACGGCAATGGAAACACTTGGGCTTATTGGGTTTATCCAAGTATAGGCACGGCAGCTGACGACCCTAACCGTGGAGATGGCAGTCATTATTACAATGGTGCGGGTGGAACTAATTATAGAGACCGTGATGCGCCTCCAGTTAGCAAATTTGGTTATTCTTCACCAGTGGTTAAAGACAACAAAGTATATATCGCAAATTCAAACGGGCGATTCTATTGTATTAACGCAATAGGACGCAAAGATTACGATAGTATCAATCGCAAACCGGGTACGACTTGGAGAGAGTGGGCATATCCTGATGTAATGCTTCAAACTTCAACAGGAACCGTTGTCGAAGGTGCTTCCCCATTGGGCTACGCTTTTGTTGCATCCCCTTCTGTGGATGCAAACTCGATTTATATCACCTCACCGATCGGGCGTTGTTTTTCACTGGTTCCTGATGGTGATGGGATTGGTCGATCGAAGCTTAATTGGGTTTACCCATCGCTTCCCTCAACGGGATCTCCCGGATCTGGCTTAGGGGGTATTTTCTGTACTCCCGCGGTCGATGATAATAGTGTTTATTTCTCATCTTCAACGAGCAACTTGGACGGAACTGTTTATGCTCTTGATAAAACAACAGGCGCGCCACGCTGGTCTTGGTCGGGTGCAGGAATAGCTGCCAATGTTCCTCTCGCCAGAATGCGTTACTCATCCCCGCTGCTAATGACTTTGTATCAGGATGAAGCCTTTACCCAGGAAGTTCCTGCGTTGATCATCGGCAACAACAACGGCCGAATGTATGCACTTGCGACATCAAACGCAGGAGGTTTCCAGCCAGGCGCGTTTTTGTATGAGAGCGATACTTTATTTGGTGGAATTGATGCCTCGCCAACCGCCGTGATAATGAATACCGCTGATAAAACTCTCAGACCAAATCAACGTTCAATTGTTGTTGGTACTCGTGGTGGTCAGATTGCGGCTATTTATGCTGATCTCTATCCCAGCGCAAAGAACGATGTAGGTACGAGGATGATGTGGGGGCAATCGCTGGGTCAGCAGAATGTCGGCATCTTTGCGTCCTGTGCTACATCGCGTGGCTATTTCTATACCGCTAGTGAAGATGGATTTATCTATGCCTTTAGCACCAATGATCTTTTAAGCCAATTTGGCGGTGATTATCCGGCTGATGAAGGTCCGCCTGTTCAAGAGCAGAAGCCACCGGATCAACAAGCAGTCAGCGCCGAGTTCAATAAAGCAAAGGTTGCTACTATAGATTACGACAGCTACCGAAAATTGCTTCAAAAAACTATTAGACCAGGTGAAGAAACTCAAGATAACCGTACTGCCTTTGAGTGGGGCGATCGTGTCTATCTGTTGATAAAAGATTTCAAGTATTTGCCTCACGGAGCAACGGCTCCAAAAGCTGATGCTAGTGAACCCAATGTTAAGGGATTACTTCCGGAGATCAACGTACAGCTTTCGAACAGTTCTTCAAATATCAGCTATAAAGTTAGCCAGATATTTAATGTCGTTTTAACAGGAGATCCAAAGTCAAATGGGGGGGATGTCGAATTAGGAGATCCCGTGTATTCCAATGCAGTTCCTTATAGAGATCCTACAACGGGTAAAGTTAATCCTGATGCCGGTCAAGTTGAAGGGTACGCATTGCTGCAGATTGATTTAAATTACCCCTATGGAAGTAATAAAGACTGGCTGACACCTGGTGAGAAATTTACGATTGGAATTCAGACTAAAGCGAAGACGCTGGGTACTGTTGTCACAATCGTAAACGTATCCATACCTATGCCGGGAACATTTATGTTGGCGAATCCATTGGCTATCGCTCAAGGGCAATCAGGTTCCTTGATAAGTATTGGGAATAACACTAGTCCGAGCGGACCTGGTTCGGCTGTAAACGGGAATGGGCTTAATGTAAACTTGCCGTTGTTTATTCCTGAAACACAGCATGGCAGTGCAGGCAGTTCTTTATTCAGCGTTTCCGACCGTAGCGTGCTTTCTTTGAACATCAACTCAGGCAAAACGGGGCTTACCAATGTTCGTGTCGCTCAGACTGATTTGGCTTTCCTGGGGGGCGCTAATTCAGTCTACAAATTACTTCCTTTCGATGACCCACCAGGGCTGAATGACGGCGTAAACATTTCAGGCAACAATAGCCTTGACTATCCTGATATCAACCTGCGACAGGAAACGATTTTGCATGTGCCGACTAACATCGATATGTCGGTTGTGCCATCTACAGGGAGATCAACCACAGGCATTACTTTGACCGCGCCCACACCCATTGGGACAATCGATCGCAATAATCCTGCTCAGTGGGCAAATCGCACGCTTGCTTGGGATAGTGTATTGATGACTGTTAATGTGCCGAGGTACCAACCGCCTTGCTTATATCAGGATGCTAACCATAAAGGCTACGGCGGGAATCTTTATGTGTATGTTGATCTCGACGGCAATAAAGACTTTACCGGCGGTCCGGTTTCTTTCCTATCGACACCTCCGCCAAAGAATGAGGAACCTTATCGTCAAATCGACCCGACGCTTTCTGTTGCGGTCGATGAGAAGTTAGCCATTCAAGAGGATGTTGTTGATTTGGGCAGCCTTCCTCAAGGTGCTTTGTTAGAAGGTGGACTGCCTTTCTCAGCAACCAATATCGCTTGGCCGCCCTCTTTTATAAATGGCGCTGCAACTAACCCGAAGTATGCATCGTTCTTTAAACCATTTACGGTCCGTAACCTTGGCAATGTGAATTTATTGAACGTTCGCCTTTTAAAACAAGATGGCGGTAATCGAATTCCTCTCTTTAGTGACACTGTTAGCGGGACTGACT